>LNEX01000131.1 GCA_001464165.1 bacterium Ga0077546 | reverse complement strand
CCAGAATCTTTGCGCGAGACGTCATAACGCACTTGAGCAAAGGGTTCAGAGGCTGGTGGAATATAGTCGGGATCGGCGTAATCTCTACGTACTTGAGATTGAGAATTATGTTGAGAGACGGCTCCCATACCAACTTCAGCTTGAGCTGAATCAGATAGCGGAGCCGTCTCTGCAATTTCTTCTTCGACATAGAACTCTTGTCCACAAGAGACACAGTTCTGATACTGAGAAGGATGATAGGTACCACAATTTGGACAGCGCATAAGTTGAATATCCGTGTTCCTGATATTTTCAGGTTAGATCATACACCCTGCCCAATGGCAACTATTTGATTTCGACCTTAGCGCCAGCGGCTTCGATCTTCTTCTTCATATCTTCAGCTTCTTCCTTCTTAACTTTCTCTTTCAAAGTCTTAGGAGCTGAATCAACCAAGTCTTTGGCTTCTTTCAAGCCTAGGCCGGTTACTTCGCGAACGATTTTCAGAACTTCGATTTTCTTGTCGCCAACTCCGGCCAAGATAACGTCGAATTCAGTCTTCTCTTCTACAGCTGCTGCGCCAGCGCCGCCAGCGGCAGGAGCGAAAGCCATAGGAGCTGCAGCTGTTACGCCGAAGGTTTCTTCCATTTGTTTCTTGAGCTCAGCAGCTTCAAGAAGGGTCAAGTTGCCGATTACTTCAATTAGTTCAGCGGTTGACATTTTAGTAGCCATTTTAAAAATCTCTCCTTAATACAGTTATTTGCGGCTTAAGCACGGCTTAGGCTGCTTCGTCTTTCTTCTTTGCGACCTCTTCTACGAGGACTGCAATGTCTCTAATCACTGCGTTCAAGATGCCAGCAATATTTCTGGCTCCAGAATCAAGACCACCCATAATGGATGAGAGCAATTGCTCTTTCGATGGTAGTTCGGCCAGTCCTTTCACTTCTTCAATTGAAAGAGATTGACCATCCAGCACTCCGCCTTTGACGGAACCCTTTTTCATTGTCTTGATGAAATCAACGACAGCTTTAGCAGGGGCTGCTGGGTCATCGTATCCAACCACTACGGTTGTTGGTCCCTTAGCGAGTTCGGCGATTGCTTTGAACTCAGTCTTTTCTGTAGCAATTTTCACCAAAGTGTTTTTTGCTACACGACATTTTGCCCCTTGCTTATCAAGAGAACGTCTGAACTGAGTCAACTCAGCCACCGTGTACCCATTCAGGTCAGCGACGATAGCGACCTTGCCTTCAACGAAGATAGATTCGAGGTCTTTGATTACCCCGGCCTTAAATTCTCTGGTTGGCATTTAGATCTCCTGGAGTCGCCTCCACATAGATAACGGATGCTAAGTACGCTCATGACATCTGCAAAGGTCTTCCAAAAAGAAAACCCGACAAATGCCGGGATCACAAGGACGAGAGAAGCTCTCGCAAACGACTGTTTTAACAAAGTCGAATTTGTGACCTCAAGTAGGCGACCCTCGTAAAGAGGATTCATTAAACTCCCGCCATTGCTTTTGGGAGTACCATACTGTCTGCGGCCTTAGTTAATAGCATCTAACAGTTTAATCTGCTAGATGCAGGCCAAATTCTCGCGTTATATTGAGCTGTCGTCAAGAAAACTCATTTTGATGTAACAATTCAAGGAAAAATATCTCAAAATTTGTTCTCGGGGAACGATTCAATGGAAATCTTTGAAAAGCATGTGTTTGTCTGTACTTCAGGCAAAGTTTGCTCAAAAGATGGTGGTGAAGAAGTCTGCTCGGCCCTGCGCCAAGAGGTAGTTGCTCGCGGCCTCAAAGGACGGATTCGCATCAACAAAGCTGGCTGCTTCGACCAGTGCGGCAACGGCCCGATGGTAGTTGTCTATCCTGAAAGTACCTGGTACGCCCACGTCAAGCCAACAGATGCAGAGCAATTGGTGGAGCACTTAATCGACGGCAAACCATTAGAGCGATTGCTCTACGACGGCCGAGGCCGCACCGACCGCTCATAACCTAGCGAAAATTAGTCACAAATCAGTAAGAACGCCTTGTTAATTTAAGACAAGACACCCCCCCCTGTCTTATATAGGTGAATTATGAGCAACCCATTTAACATCGAGCTAAGCGAAAACTTCCCCAGAAGTGAAAGGGCAACGGCCAAAGCTGAACTTAGTATCTTCAACGCTGTGATGGACGCTCAAATGGGGCTCTTCAAGCAAGCCTGGTCTGGCTGGCCATCTGGCGAGCAACCACGTGCCGGTCGGTCTGACGCGGCTTCACAAGCCCTTCTTGATGCTGGCATGAGTATTGCTTTTGAAGATCTCTGGAGAGGCCAGCAAAGATAAGCCAGCAAGAATAGGACAGCAGGCTTAGCCACAACCTGTTCATAAGTGTATATACAAACGAATATGCCGATGGTGAGGCTCTGGTTCACGCGCTTGGCTATTAGATTAGATATCGATAGTGAGGCTAAGAGTAGTCTTTCGAATTGTCAGCAGATATAGCAACTATCTTCATCGGGGGACTTCCAATAGATTTCTGCTCGGATATACTAATTACATAAGCGGTGAGCACCCACCAATAAATAAGTTGGGTACTTTGAGCCGAGGGGTTAAGTGGAAACATCAGGTCTGCGCAGACCGGAAACTGTAGTGACAACCCGCTAGCTGTGGATTCTGACTTGAAGCAGCAAGAAATATCGAGCCTACGCAATAGGCAGTCAGACGATAGTGAAAAAGCCGCCGCAGAGCAATCTGGGTGGCTTTTTTATTTGTACAAAAAATCTACCGATAAGCTTCCTGCTCATCCAGAGCTTATTTCGCTGTCCGATTTTCAGCCAAAATAGAACAGGTTTGGCAAAGCAAAAACCTTAATTGGCCAGTTTTACTAAAAATAGTGCCGGTGGAGGCGCCCTCATGACAGATAGTCTAAACGAGGCAGCAAGCCAACCGCCGGCTAATTTTTAGAATACCCAAAGCACTTGGGTGCCTAAACCTTTTTCAAGCCAGAATCAAAGATTTTATTTGCCACTCTTGGCGGGCGTGCCTTTACCCGGTTCCGCTTTTGTTTCGGCTTTAGCCTCAGGCTTAGCTTCTGTTTTCGTATCAGCTTTAGCATCCGCCTTAGCAGGTGCAGAACTGTCTTTCTTCACTTCAGTGTCTTTCTTCACTTCGGTTTCTTTAGCGGCGCCATCTTTTACAGCTTCACCGTCTTTAGCAGCGCCGTCTTTGCCAGCTTCACCTTCTTTAGCAGGTTCGCCATCTTTAGCGGCTTCGCCTTCAGGCTCGGCTATGGTGGCGGCTGGATCAGCTTTTATGGTGCTGGCATGTGGATCATATTTCAGTGCTTCTTCCACGGCTGAAGCCGAGATGGAGCCATCATCAGCAACCAAGCGCGGATCGATTTTTACCCCAGCGAGCTTTTCAGAGAATGACTGGGCACCATCAAATACAGGTGGGATAACAATTAAACCCTTAGTATCGATGTAGCCTTGGCGAGCATTGGCTACACCAACCAAAGCTAAGCCCTCAGAGAAATCTTCTGCATAGGTGAATCTTCTCTTGATAACGGTCTTGCCTTTTTTGTTCATGAAGCCATACTTACCGCGCTTCAAGCTCAAACCAAGCCCATCATGGAAGAAATTGCGTGACTGCAGAGCATCACTCATCGACATAGTGCCAATCGTATCTAATATGACAAAGTCAGAGCCAAAATAACATTCGGCCACACGGTCATGGAACTGCTTAGCCTGGTCAAATTTAAAATCAATTATGACCTTGCCTGTTGGGTCAACATAACCCCACTTGCCCATCTTACTGACAGCTGCTAGGCCCTCTGAAAATGGCCCTACAGCATCATAAGCTGGAGGAACTTTGGTGGCACCGCTCGTATCGATGAAACCCCATTTGTTTCCCTCTTTGTAAGAGCAATAAATTATGGTATTGGGCTCTAGCGGTCTATTTGCCTCTCCACACTCACCAATTGCCTCAAAGGTCGCTGGGCATGTAGCAGCACCTGTTTTGTCAATTAGGCCCCATTTGCCACCGAAAGTTTTTACAGAAGCGAATCCCTTAGCAAAACGGGTCACTTCTTCATATTGCCGCTCAATAATAAATTTACCGGTGTTGTCAATAAAGCCCCAGCGTGAGGAAAGGTCGGCTGCGGCTAAACCATCAGAGAATGGTAATACTCTTCGGAATTGCGGCTTGATAACAAATTTGCCAGTGTGGTCAATAAAGCCCCACTTCGGACCTAGCTCTATAGGTGCCTGTGAAACCTCCTCTTTCTTGCCGCAGGCCCCCAGTGACATCACTAGCATTAGTGAAGTAATAAAGTGCCTAGCATTTGCGTGCTTAAAATTTCGCGACATCTTGAGTATTCTTTCTTCCTAAATTAGACCGACCACACAAATAATAAGCTGTCTTCGATACTATTGTCCAAGATCTTGAAATATCTGCACCATTTACAGTGCAGAGTCTTTTTCTCTAGTGTTTTGTATGATGTGTTATTACTACAAAGAGATACTACAAGAGATATAAATGTCTAATTACTTACTTGAAATTGGTGTCGAAGAACTGCCCGCCGGCTTTGTACCAGAGGCGGAAGAGAGACTCAGAGAATTGCTTCGAGCCAATCTCACTGAAGCCAATATTGCCTTCAAGCAAATACGCTCATATTCGACTCCACGGCGCCTAACGGCAGTGGTTGAGGATATTGCTGCTAGACAGACCACCACCGAAAAGAAAGTAAAAGGGCCGGCTGTCAAAAGTAGTTTCGACGCCAATAACAAGCCTACTCCTCAAGCTGAAGGATTCGCTAAGAAGCATGGTTTAACGGCTTCAGAGCTTTTGCGAGAAGAGGTTGGTGGTATCGAATATTTACTCGCCATAGTTGTAAATAGCGGCAAAGTCACAGAAGAAGTATTGCCAGAAATAGTAAACAAAGTTATTGGTCAGATTTCCGGTGAACGGCTGATGCGTTGGGGCGAGTGTGATGTTAAATTCTCCCGACCGCTTAGGTGGCTAGTTTCTTTACTAGATGACAAGGTGGTTGATATCACGGTGGCTAACTTCCAAAGTGGTCGCTTAACAAGAGGCCATCGCATTTTGCATCCTGGCGAAATTGCCATAGCCCACGCTGACCAATACGAAGAGACTCTGAAGCAAGCATATGTGATCGTAGATCCAGCTAAACGTCGCGAAATGATTGAAGGGCAAGTGAGCGCCAGAGCCAGCGAGTTAGGCGGGGCAACTCCACAACTGAAGTCAGGTCTACTTGACGAAGTTGTCAATCTAACAGAATGGCCAACAGCTCTTGTGGGCCAGTTCGAAGACGGCTATCTAACGCTTCCAGCAACGTTGATTGAAACAATCATGATTCATCACCAGCGTTATTTCCCAGTAGAGGCAAAGGAACAAAACGATCCAGCGAACAGAAAACTTCTTCCTTACTTCATCACAATCACTAACAACGATAGAAAAGAAGCCGCACCACACATCAAGCAAGGCAATGAGCGAGTTCTTAGAGCCCGTCTTGCCGATGGTAAGTTTTTCTTCTTCGACGATAGTAAAGCAAAATTAGAAGAGCGCCTGCCTGCCCTTGCAAAATTGACCTATCAAGAAGGTCTCGGCAGCTACGGTGATAAAACTGACCGGTTGAGTCAATTAGCCACAGTTTTGACCAATAGCGAACCGGCTAGCAGTGTTCTCGCAAATCACGAGAAAGATAATTTAGTGAGAATTTGCGAGTTGATGAAGCTTGATTTGGTCAGTAATTTAGTAAGAGAGTTACCTGAATTGCAGGGCTACGTTGGTAGCTGGTACGCAAAGAGAGAAGGTGAACCGCTTGAAGTTGCAGAAGCGATTCTGTCGCACTATGCTCCCCGCACCAGCAATGATGCCATTCCTCAAGATCGCCTCGGGCAGCTTGCTGCAGTTCTAGACAAGCTAGATCATGTAGTCGGTCTTTTTGCCCTAGGCAAAAAACCAACTGGTTCATCAGACCCTTATGCGTTGAGACGCAATGCCCAAGGCTTAATCGATATTGTTGTCGACGGCCTAACTGAGCTACCAATAAACATTACAACCTTGATTGCTAGCTTGCTTATGGCTTTTGAACCTCTCCTTGAAAAATCGCACGCTGACAAAGTTTCAAAAGAAAGCAATGGCAAGTCCAATGCCGCCAGCAAGAAGTTCAATAATGAAGCTGTCGCAGCAGAAGTAAAAGAGTTCATCATCCAGCGCCTCAAGGGCAAACTGCTTGATTGCGGCTATGGCAAAGAACTTGTTGAGGCAGTACTGAGCGCTCGTGATCCTTTGGCCAATGTCGGCGATGTAATGGTGCGTATCAACACAGTCAAGCATATGGTTTCGGCTCCTGGAGCTACAGACCTAATGCGTGTTGGCATCAGAATAGGCAACATTCTCAAAGCTGATTCACCAGATACAGTGCAGGCTGACTTGCTCACCGAGGATTGTGAAAAGGCTCTGTGGGAAGCTTTCCAGAAAAATGTTAAGGCTAATTGGGAACGCAGCGGCAATCCTGATGCGTTTACATTACCGACCACAGAAGCTGAATATCAATCACTACTAGATTTGCTGCGCAATCTCACTCCATACATCGATACTTTCTTCAAAGATCTTCTAGTCAACGATGAAGACCAAGCTAAGCGCAATAACCGCCACGGCATTCTCAAAAACATAGACCGCTACTTCTGCGCTTTAGCAGACTTCACTAAACTGCAAGCGTTGACTAGCTAAATTTGTTTGCATGGCTTAGGGTACGATTTGGATTACGTCATCTTTTTAGGCTTAATTAATGACTTTGCAGCTTGGCTTTAAAATTAGGGCAGCTTTGACTTATAAGAGAACGCTAGCAGTAGCGCTAGGGCTAGCCCATGTGCTGCTTATAGCTATTGCTCCAGTAATAGCTATCAATTCAGATTTGCCGCCAGAGTCATTGCGCATACCGCTGATGGCAAAAGAAGATTCAATTAGCACCTATGTTCCGTCTCAATCGACAGAAGGATCAGGACCAGGCATAGCCGTCAATGTAATTTTCTGCGCTAAGGCTCGGTATAAAGATGGCGCTCCGATTGCCGTGGTGGCTCCGGGAGGGGTAGGAGCTGATGGGCTTAGCTTCAACATGCATGCTGCTCAAGTCGGTGCAGTTGAAGTACGTTGCGCCTTTCCTGGAGGTGGCACAGCTCAGTTTGGCACTAAAGGTACATTCGACAACAGAGGTGCACGCTCTATTGAGGCTTTTAGAGATGTCTTGCTATTTGCTGGTGGTCGCAAGACCGACTATAAAGGCCGTTCCATAGAAGAGTTAATGGCTCCAGTCATTAAGGTGAATCCCGCTAATTTGGGTATTGTTGGCTGGGACAATGGTGCCAACATTGCTTTAGTGACCATGGCAAAATTCGGCATGAACACAAAAGACACTTCGACTCAAGAGTCACAGCCGAAGGACGTTATCGACTTTGTCAAATGGCTAGCTTTGTATGAGGCACCAGTTGGCTCTATGTTCTCTCCTGCCAACTTAGGTTCTGCATCTGATTTATTGCGCAACAGGCACTACAGAGAAGGCTCGGCAGCCACCGGAAATCTTTTGATTGACTATCGCAAGTTAAAATGGAAAGAGCGAGCTTTTCGCAATCCCAATAAATTCTCAGGTAAGAAACGCGGTTTACCTGGAATTAAAGGAGTGCTGTTCTTTGACGATAACGACAACGATATCTGGGAAGAGTCAAAAGAATATGCCTTCAACCCCGCCCTTGATACAGAACTGACCAAGCAATACTTTCCGCCGCAGGTCACTGCCGCCTGTGAGAGATTGAAAGTCTTTGGTGATCAGTGGCCCACAAACGTAGCCACAGTTGCCCAGTCTGAGGAATACTTCGGCGAACGGGACGGCTCGTTGTACATCGCTGAGATTACGAGTAAGTTTCCGAAACTGCTCGTGAGTATGTTTGCCTCTGCCGTTGATCATAGTCAACAACAACTTGATCATCCTCATATATGCTTTCTCTACAATCTCTTCTTAACCAACAAAGTGCGCTGGTTGAGACTAAATCCTGACCCTTGCTATGTTGCTTCCATTTCGGGGATGAGCGCCTTTAATTTCGTCAATAACAAACCAAATCATCCTCTTGACCCTTCTACATTGCTCACCCAACTTGAGCCAGAGGGAACTGTCCCAGATTATGTTTGTATGCAAGCAATAGTTGCTGAATTGGTTGATAGGCTAAAAACTCGTAATTTGGTTTACCCTATTAGCCAACCACTGGCTCCATATAACAACGGCGCCGCTGAAGCCAAGGCCGATGCCGAAGCTAGACACAAAGCTGCCATCGAAGCAGCCACTAAAGCAGAAAAGCTCGGTGAATCAGAGGTGCCTGTTGGCGGTGATGTTACCCCAGCTAAGGCTAAGTCTCCGGCTCCAACTCAAGTCAAGCCTCCTGCAAAATCTGCTATTTCAGCTACCAAGCAATCTCCCAAATCTGGAGAGCCCGCAAACAAAAGTGGTAATAAAAGGAATTAAAAGGGGCCTGTGCTAGTATCTTTACTAGTGTCATTGAGGGAATTGTCATGATTAATCCAGTCACAGTAGGCGTCTTATTTGGCATTGCGCTGCTAGTTTTTGGCCCTAAGAAGTTGCCAGAGCTAGGCAGATCGCTTGGTCAGGGTATCGGTAACTTCAAAAAAGCCTTAACCGATGCTCAAGAAGAAGTCGCAACAGCTGTCAAAATCGAGCCGAAAACCATCGAAGCCAATTCTGCTTCTGCAGCTGAACACACGGAACCTAATAGCCAGACTTAATGGCCACATTTGAAGTCGTATCCAAATTCTCGCCTGCTGGCGACCAACCTCGTGCAATTGCCCAGCTTGAAAAGGGCATCGAAGCACAGATGCCCTATCAAACTCTGCTTGGAGTAACCGGCTCGGGCAAGACTATGACTATGGCTCAGCTCATAGCTGAGACTCAAATGCCAGCCCTGGTCTTGGCTCACAACAAAACTTTGGCAGCGCAGCTTTGCAATGAAATGAAAGAGTACTTCCCCAATAATGCGGTGGAGTACTTTATTTCTTATTACGACTACTATCAGCCAGAATCATACATTCCATCTACTGATACTTTTATCGAAAAAGAAGCCAGTATCAACGATGAGATAGACCGGCTCAGGCACTCAACTACGCGCTCTTTATGGGAGCGCGACGATGTGGTTGTGGTTGGCTCTGTCTCTGTCATTTATGGTCTCGGCCTGCCAGAGCGCTATCTAGCAGCCGCTATTGATTTAACTGTTGGGCTCGAGGTTGACCGTCAAGATGTCTTGCGACAGCTGGTGCATATTCATTATGATCGCAACGATATGGTGGTGGAACGTGGTCGCTTTAGAGCACGAGGCGAAATTCTTGAAGTATTTCCTTCGTATGAAGAACGGATTGTCAAAGTCGAGTTTTTTGGTGATGAAATTGAACGAATTGCTCTGGTTAACCCAGTCACTGGTGAAATAGAGGAGCTAAAGGAAAGCATCAAAATCTATCCAGCCAAGCACTATGTAGCCGAAGAAGAAGATATAGAACGGGCTATCGACGCCATTGAAGCCGAGCTTTTAGACCGTACTAATGAGTTGATTGGCCAAGGTAAATTGGTTGAAGCCCAGCGTCTCAAGCAGCGCACCCGCTTTGATATTGAGATGCTTAAAGAAGTAGGCTATTGCAATGGTATAGAAAACTATTCACGCATATTAGAAGGAAGGGAACCGGGCACACCGCCTAAAACTCTAATTGATTACTTTGTGCGCAAATACGGAAAAGATGGCTTCATCACTTTTATTGATGAGTCGCATGTCACTGTTCCTCAAATTCGCGGCATGTTTCATGGCGATAGGGCCCGCAAAGACACTCTTATAGATTATGGTTTCAGACTACCTTGTGCCCGCGACAACAGGCCGCTTACACCAGATGAATTTTTCGAGCGAGTAGGAAAAGTTGTATTTGTATCGGCTACGCCAGGCGACTGGGAAGTGGCAGAGAGCCAACAAGTTGTTGAGCAGATTATTCGACCAACGGGGCTTGTTGACCCAATTATTGAAGTGCGCCCGATCACTGGACAAATCGATGACCTGATCGGCGAAATTAAAAAGAGAGCTGCTGCAAATCAAAGAGTATTGGTCACAACTTTAACTAAGCGTATGGCTGAAGATTTGACCGAGTACCTCTCAGAGCTAGGTATAAAAGTACGCTGGCTGCATTCTGATATCAAAGCCATCGAACGAGTAGAGCTTTTGCGCGACTTACGTCTTGGTGTATTTGACGTACTCGTTGGCGTCAACTTACTGCGCGAAGGTCTAGACCTGCCAGAAGTAACTTTAGTAGCAATTATGGAAGCAGACAAAGAAGGATTCTTGCGGGCAGAAAGATCACTAGTACAAACCATTGGTCGCGCAGCACGAAACACTGAAGGCCGCGTCATTATGTACGCCGACAAGATGACCGATTCAATGGAAAAAGCAATCCGCGAAACCAATAGAAGACGAACAATTCAACTAGCCCATAACGAAGAGCATGGTATTACCCCTACTACCATCGTCAAAGACACTGGTAATTCTCTGTTAGAGGCTTTGCGGGGCAAAGGTGATGGCAACGACTTGGTCGAACGCCTTAGAGTGCCGACTACCAAGGCAGAACAAGAGAGAATGATTGCTGATTCGGTGATGGAACTTACAGAGAAAGATCTGCGCACAGCCATTAAGCGAGTAGAAAAAGAGATGAAAGATTCAGCCCGCGAGCTCAATTTCGAACTAGCGGCCGAGCTAAGAGATCAATTAAAAGTCTTACATGAACGCTCAGCCCAATTGCGAAAGTCAAGCTAGCAAAGCCTTTCGGGATATGCAATAGTTTTGCTTATGCATTTAAACTCACTTAACGAAACGGGCACAGTTGCTTGAGCGCACTTATACTAGCCTTAAGGCGTTGCCAAGCAATGAATCTGGAGGTTATTACGTATTTACCCCAATGGTGTTTCCTTGAATAATTACGGAAATGTGTAGATCCCACTTGGATACGTAAAACGCACTTAGGATGAAATTGTCGATCAAACCTTAACTACTCAAAACTCTTACCTCATCCATATCAAATGGTCCTTCCGGGGACATGAAGTCATATAAAGAACGGATGCACAGGTAAACGCTTTGACAGACTCGTTGGCACCAGTAACAGAAGCAATTCACGAGGAACCTCATGGCTAAAAGCAAGTCCCCGGATACCGAGCGCGGCATGAACAATGGCGTCCTAGTAGAGGACGAAAACATCGCTAAAAGAAACGAGCTAGAAGAGCTCGATCTCATTGACGAAGATGATAAATTCACCATTTTAGACGATGAAGAAAATGATCTTGATGATGATGATGAACCAGTAGAGCTGCCCTCTGCCAGAGAAGTTGCAACAGAAGATTCAGTGCGCTTATATCTAAGAGAGATTGGTCGCATACAACTTCTTAAACCAGACGAAGAAATTGAGCTGGCCCGCAAGATTTTGCAGGGCGACATGATGGCAAAACGTAAGCTTGTACAAGCTAACCTGCGTTTAGTTGTCTCTATCGCTAAGAAGTACATTGGACGCGGTCTTTCCTTCCTCGATCTAATTCAAGAAGGAAACCTTGGTCTAATTCGGGCATCCGAAAAGTTCGACCATGAAAGAGGCTATAAGTTCTCAACTTATGCCACATGGTGGATCCGTCAAGCCATCACAAGAGCTTTGGCAGACAAGTCACGCACCATCCGTGTCCCCGTACACATGGTTGAGACCATCAATAAGCTCAAGAAAGTAACAAGACAACTGGCTCAAGAACTAAATCGCAAACCAACAGAGCAAGAGTTGGCCAAGTCGATGGATGTCTCCATTGTAAAACTACACGAGATCATCAAAGCAGCCAAAGAGCCAATTTCATTAGAGACTCCCATCGGCAAAGAAGAAGATTCTCGCCTTGGCGATTTCATTGAAGATGCAGAAACCGACAGACCAGAAACTACTGTCACTCATGAGCTACTGCGCCAAGATTTGGCCAAGATGCTCAATGAGCTGACACCACGCGAACGCGATGTATTGCGTCTGCGCTTCGGTCTTGACGATGGTCGCCAAAGAACACTAGAAGAAGTTGGTCAACTGTTTGCCGTAACTCGTGAAAGAGTTAGACAAATTGAGTTCAAGGCTTTGAGAAAGCTCAGACAACCAGGCCGCTCTTCAAGATTGAGAGAATACCTCTAAAAAAAATCATTAGGCCCGGTTAACTTAGACCGGGCCTAATACTTTTTTATCTTGTTGCAGATGGTAACTCACTTTTTGCCACACCTCTTATACTAGATGACAACTTATACGGTGCAAGATGATCTTCGGCAATAATGACGGCCCAAACAATAATTATGGGCAAGACGACAATGAGAATCTCGGAGCTAATCGCCTAGACGATGATCTTGACTATCTCTATGGAGAGAGACAAGAGCGTCCTATCTACGCTTCGCGTTCGAGCTTGAGTGCTGAACCTCTTCCGTTGCACAGCAGCTATCGCAGCCATGATGTTGATGCTGATTTAGGAAATTTGCTACTAGACAAAGAATGTCAGCTAGAGACACAGTCAGGCTTTATGCTTGTTTTCAAAGGGGCTAAAGACAAAGCCACTCTATCGGTGCGGCGCAAAGTTGGTACACCTCCGTCAAGCGCTGTTACTCTCACTCCTGACGAATTGCGCCGACTTTCCAATCTTGTAGGGGAACTTTCACCAGAGCCAGCTTCTCGGCAAAGACTGGCAGTTGGGTCAGAACGCCCTCCGGCTGAATCAGATTTCGATTCTTTTGTCGCCCGCGAATATCCCGAACTGGCTCAACGCCGCCGGGTTAAGAAAGCATTTCCTGTTAGTGTTCCAGAGGCATTATTTGAACTGGTCACCCAGAAAAAATTGATGCTTATGGCCGGTTTGGCGCTAGCCGTTCTAATTACTACGGCAGTATCAACGGTAGTGTTCTTGACCTCTAAACCATTTGCTGGCGCTCCGATTGCAGCGACACCAAGCCCAGCTAAAGTGGGGCTATCTGGAAGCTTATCACTAGAAGAAACAGCTAGAACTTTTGTACTAGACATGCTTAATTTCCGCAAGGATAGCTATCGCCAAGCACAAATTAAGGCCATGGCGATGATGACTAGCGATCTGGCTGATCGATACTGGAAAGAAACCAATTTTCCTCTCACAAGAAGCCAACTAAGAGCATTACCTCAAGACCAAGAAGTACGCATTGAATCAGTTGTGCCCACCACAATTTCACCAGGCAACTATCAAGTAGACGTTAAAGGCAATCTGATTGGTGCATCAGGTACGACTCCCACAGCTGTGGTTATCCGTCTTTCAATTATTCAAGATGCGAGTGGCAAGCTACTCGTCAGCGAGCAAAAAGACATAACGGCTCAAGCAAATGCTGCTGTGCCTACCCCTACAGATGTTAATGCGACTGCTACTACTAGTGCCGCCTCTGAGCAGCATCGCTAGCAAGAATTCGTCGCAGCCAGTAGGCACATGTCAATCCAGCTAAAGCTCCAGTAGCATCAATAGCGGCATCAAATAAAGAAGCGCTGCGACCAGGAACAAAGGCTTGATGGAATTCATCAGACAAGGCGTATAGAAGCGCTAAAACTAAAGCAAGCCAGTAATTTTTCAATTTGTTTTTTTCGCCTGCCTCGCTGGGCGCTAGTAAGTAACCAGCTAGGGCCGCTTGATAAAGCACAGCTAAAACGGCAAATTCAAACATATGGGCAAGCTTGCGAATAGGAACATTGGCTTCTTGTAAATAGGCTTCGGTATAGGCCCCCGAGTGCGCTTGGTGAGAGAATGCAAATATCACAAGCATCCAAAGCATCGCCAAGCCCCAGAAAAGATAGCGGCCGAAAAAAATATTGAATTTACTTCCGCCCTGAGACACTTTTGTCATCCTTGAGATAGAAACGCCATGGCCTTTTATGGACAAATAGATATAGAGAAGATAGCAAAATGGCCTCTAGATCACTGCCTCTTGTGATCAAAGAGGGGCAGGCCATTAAATTTCAGATCAATTTGCAATTGCCGACAAAGTTTACCGGGACCACTAAAAAGTTTTTCATCGCCTACCTTTCCTCTCTCTGCTAAGCCTCTAATCAGCACAGCACCTGCGATGCCGTCTACCTCAGTAACAACGTTTAGACAGTAATACATGCCATAGATAAAATAAACATATGCATATCCTGGTGGTCCAAACATCACTTCACAGCGAGGGCGTTTACCACTAAAGGCATGACAAGCTGGATCGTCGGCAGTGTAAGCCTCCACTTCTACAATCTCAGCTGCAATCGTAGTCTCCTCAAATTGACGCACCAAAATCTTACCCAATAAATGTCGAGCAACAGTCAGGGTAGGCTGCTGGAAAAACGCAAGAGGCAGTGATCTAGAGGCCATTTTGCTATCTTCTCTATATCTATTTGTCCATAAACTTCTACAAAACTGTAGAAACACTCAAATCTAATGCCCTATCGCCTCAAATACAGGACAATTAGACGCACCATACAAGTTTTAGGATAGCAATTATGTGCGGCATAGTCGGGTACCTCAATTTAAATGGTGAGCCACTCACCGAGAAAGACAATCACCTTAGCGCGATGTGCCATAGCATTGCCCATCGCGGCCCAGACGAAGAAGGCATGAAGCTGATTGGACCAGCTGCTATCGGCATGACGCGACTAGCAATCATCGATGTTTCTGGCGGTCAGCAGCCTATCGGCAACGAAGACGGTAAAGTCTGGATTGTTTTCAATGGCGAAATTTATAACTTTCAAGAGCTACAAGAGCGGGTTTTGTCGCTGGGCCATACTCTTGTCACCAAGTCTGATACCGAATGTATCGTGCACCTCTACGAAGAATACGGTACTGGCTGTCTGCAATATCTTGAAGGCATGTTCTCTTTTGCCATCTTTGATTCACGCAAACAAAGGCTCTTCATTGCCCGCGATCGCTTAGGCGAGAAACCATTGCACTACGGAGTATTCGACAGCACCTTTATCTTCGGCTCTGAAATTAAGGGAATTCTCACTCACCCCAAGGCTAAACGCGAGCTTGACAGTTTGGCCATGCAAAAATATTTAAGCCTAGAGTACGTGCCCAGCCCACATTCAATTTTCAAGGGTATAAGTAAGCTGCCACCGGCACACTACATGGTCGTTGAAGGCGGCCAAATCAAAATTGAACGTTATTGGCTGCCCGACATTAAAACTGAGAAAATTTCTGAAGGAGAAGCGCAAGAGGAGCTTGTGCGGCTGCTTAAGCGCTCTATCGAACTGAGACTAATCTCAGAGGTGCCTCTTGGAGTATTTCTCTCGGGCGGCATTGATTCTTCATGTATAGCTGCCCTGGCTAGCCAATTCTCGAGTTCGCCCGTGAAAACTTTCTCAATTGGTTTTGACGACAAGTCATTCGACGAATCATCGCATGCTCTCGCAGTAGCCAAACATATCGGAGCTGACCATGAAGTTGTGACATTCTCGCCAGAACTAGGTTTTGAAACCCTTTCTGAGCTTTGGGAAGTGTTGGATGAACCCCTAGCCGATGCCTCCATAGTGCCGACTTATTCACTCTCTAAAATGACGAAAAAGCACGTCACCGTGGCCTTGGCTGGCGAAGGGGGCGATGAGCTATTTGGCGGTTATCCCACCTATCAGGCCCATAAATTTGCCCCAATGTGGGGCCTAATGCCCCAAGCATTGCGCCAAGGCCTGCTTGAGCCAGCTCTAAATTCTTTACCTGTAAATATGAATAACCTCAGTTTTGATTTTAAAGTTAAGCGCTTCATCGGTGCAGCAGCCGAACCCGCCGTGCGCCGGCATTTGCGCTGGATGGGCTCTATTAGAATGGCAGACCAGCCGCAGCTGCTCATGCCAGAACACCAAATTTTGGCCGAAACCATGGAAGAAAATATTCTTGGTGATCTCCCCTTAGTGCACCTCAACGGCCATACACCCAGGGGCAGCGTCCATGATGTAATCAACAACATTATGCGTCTTGATATGACTACTTATCTTCCGGACGACCTCTTGGTTAAGTCTGACAGGGCCTCTATGGCTGCCTCATTAGAAGTGCGCTTACCTTTCTTAGCCTACCCCTTGGTTGAGTTTGCCTTGAAATTGCCGCCAGAACTTAAGGTGCACGGCTTGACAACTAAATATCTGCTGAAGAAGGCGGTGGCGCCTTACTTACCTGACTACATAATGAAGCGGCCCAAGAAGGGTTTCGGCATACCCGTTGCCAAATGGCTGCGGAATGAGTTCCGTCCCGTGGTAGATGAACTATTAGGAGAATCTTTCATAAAGAGGCAAGGAATCTTCCAGTGGCCGTATATCAATCGTCTCGTTCAGGAGCATATGAGTCAAAAGGCCGATAGACGCAAAGAGTTATGGACACTCTTGATGTTTCAGTGGTGGTGGAAGAAATTCTTTGTCTAATGGCTGATCTGTTAAAAACAAGAAAAGAAAGAGACTAATTGTGGAAACCGAAAGCAGACAGGCAGAGCCAGCACCCACTGGGCCAGCACCCAAGGAAGAGTTCTTGGATGCGGTACAACGCCATATTTGCCAAGTCTTAGGCTTTGATTTCGGCTTTATAGATCTTGTTTCAGGACACGAGATTGTCAATGTCATCACATTTTCGGGTGAAGAGAGCGACAAGAGCAAAGAAGAAGCACGCAAGTCCGTAAGAAACTTAACTGATGAAAACAAACAACCTCTGGCAGTGGCAAATTCACTGGTGGCACAGAAAGTTAAATCGACTTTGCGCCCCTGGCTTGGCCGTGCTTTTTCCACTATAGATGGCGACACACAAGAGTTTCCTTATGCCATCGTGCCGGTAATGGCCGATTCATCTCAACGAGCCGGCAATGTCAAAGGACTAATTCGGGTTATTTCGTTTGATGCTTCTCGCGAAGTGACCAACCAAGATTTGCAAACTCTGCGCTTAATGGGCGAGCACTTGGCCAATCGCACCCAACTATTTTTTCAGGCTGCTGGTGAGCATGAGAAAGTCTTGCAACCTACAGCCACAAAAGCAGAGCAGCTAGATATTGATCATGTTTTGATTCTGCACTCAAATAGAGTCGTAAGACGTCGTTTTTCGCGCACCCTGGGCGAAAAGTATCGAGTGCTCGAATCTGACTCCGAAGAAAAATCACTGCAGATTCTTTCTGAAAATAGAGTCGACTTAATTATTGTCGACAGCAATATTTCTGGTTCAACTGGATTCGGATTCTGCAAAGTAATAAAAGAGTCGGCCGATTTCAAACACATTCCAGTAATAATCGTCACGCCGGACAGCAATCCCGCAGCAAGAGTAGAAGGACTTGTAGTTGGTGCTGATGACTGCCTCACAGATTCTTGTTTTGACTCTGAACTAATGGCAAGAGTGCAATCTTCGCTACGCCATAGAAAAATTGAAAAAGAATTAGCCGTGCAATTGCAACTCTTAGAAGACTACGCCCAAAGGCTTGAAAAAGCCCACGAGCAGCTCTCTCAAGATAGACAGTCTCAGCTACAGCGCAATACCTTGCTTGAGCAATTGCGCCGAGAATCTGACATTTTGCGCAATCAAGAGTCGCTATTACACCGTATCAGCAATACTATTAGGCGATCATTTACTATCAAAGAAAATCTAGCCGAAATGCTCGAAGAGCTTTCTGGCTATTTTGGTCTTGATTGCTGTTTTATTGTTTTGCCATCCGAAGAAGAACCTGAAGACTCACTTCGAGTTGAGTATGTTACCGATGATATTTATCGTATCGTCGAATATGGTCGCGATCTAAAGACACTTGAACTTTACAGCAAACTTTTCCAAGCAGACCAGGCCATCATTGCTAACGATGTCGCTAACGACCGCAGACTTGACCCCTTCAGAGAAGAGGTTTTGTCTGGCTATAACATATTGTCTCTCTTCTATATTCCGGTACATTACGGTGAAAAGCTGCTTGGTTTGCTAGTTGGCTACAAAGGCGAGATACCGGCTAATTGGAACCGCGTCAACGAAGCTTTTATGAAGTCAGTGGCCGACCAAGTTGCATCTGGTGTTACTAATGCCAGACTTTATGCTCGTGTGCAGAGGCAAGCCACCACAGACGGTCTCACAACTTTGTACAACCACCGCACAGGCCAGGAGAAGCTAACAGAGCAATTGCGTATGGCCGAGCGCTATCAAAGACACCTAGCTGTCTTAATGGTTGACGTCGACCACTTCAAATCTATCAACGATAATTACGGGCATCCTGTAGGTGATACTGTTCTCAAAGCCGTGGCCAGGCTGATCAAGAACAACTGCCGCGACGTCGATACCCCAATTCGCTATGGCGGCGAAGAATTCATGATTGTCTTGCCTGAGGTCAATCAGGAAGGGGCTCATGTGGTGGCAGAACGTATTCGAAAGTCGCTGGCTTCAGAAGTAATATTGCACGATGGTATCAATCTATCAGTAACAGCCAGCTTGGGTATTGCCATATTCCCTGACGACGCAGCCGATCAAGCTCACTTGCTAGAACTGGCAGACAAAGCTCTTTATCTCTCCAAGCGACTCGGTCGTAACCAAGTACACACAGCCTCTGACCTCATGTTCGAGCCGCGCGAGCTGAAAGCTGGGGGTGAAAAATCGGCAGAAGAGGTCTTATCTCAGATTACAACAGAAGGTAAGCACACTCTGGTCTTAGAAGACTTTGTCGCCCCCACGGTCTCACTTGAGGCGCAGAACAAAGAAGAGCTTGTACCCGAAGTTGTTGAAATGGTAAAGGCACTTGCTCAGAACCTCTATGCCCGCTCTGACTACAATAAAGCGCACCATTTAGAAGTGGCACGCATGTCGGAGCTGTTAGGCAAAGTTATGGGGCTGTCAGCCACTCAAATCGAACAGATTCGTGTGGCTGGTTTGTTGCATGATGTGGGCACATTGAAGCTACCAACTGAACTACTAACTAAACCAGGCTACTTCACTAGCGAAGAACGCGAGATGGTCAATCAGCACCCTGTACTTGGTGCTCAGCTATTGCGGCCAATTAGAGCATTGAAAGACATTTGCGAGATACTAGAAAATCACCACGAACGCTGGGATGGCACAGGATTTCCTAGCGGTCTTAAAGGTGAAGACATTCCGCTTGCAGCCAGAATTGTAGCTATAGTTGATAGTTACCATGCCATGATTTCAGACCGTCCTTACCGCACAGCAATGACCCATGATCAAGCTGTAGCTTCACTGCGGCAAGGAGCTGGATCGCAGTTTGATCCTTTCTTGGTTGATATTTTCATTGCCGTGCTCACCAATCTTAGACAACAGCAACAGTGACAACAGCAACAACAGTGAAGTTACTCAAGAGCAAAACTTTGAATATCATTTTAGCGGTCACAGCTTGTCTTCTACTTGCTCTTTACTTATTTCTAGCTCCACGTTTTCACCCCAATTTAGTCAATCAAATTGCCTTCCATCCAGCTCCAGAGCCAGCCGATGCAGAAGAATACCTCAAGCAATTTGCAGCAGAAAGACTAACAATCGACAATAGAATTTCAGCTCTGTTCTTCAAAAATCCCGGATCTAACCTAGTCTGTATTTACTCCCACGGCAACGCTGATTCAATGGTCTATCGCGCCTACAAGGCAGAGGCACTAAGAGCAGCAGGCCTTTCTGTTTTGATGTACGACTATTCAGGCTATGGCAAGAGTCTCGGCAAACCGTCTTTTAGCGTGGTGGCAGAAGATGGTAAGGCCGTTTATGACTACCTCGTAAACTCGATGCACTACAAACCAAACCAGATCGTACTCTATGGTGAATCTATCGGCGGCGGCGTCACTTCTGAAATTGCTAGACACGGAGATTCATGTGCTCTGATTCTCGACTCGACATTTTTGGCACCAGCCACTTGGGCGAAAGATCGTATTGCCGCCCTGCATATTTTTCCTGAGCAACTCATACTCGCTCCATCTCTCAGTGTCGAAGCTTTGTTTCCGGCATACAAAAGTGCTGTGCTTGTTGTAAAGCCAGGCAATGATCAGGTTATTCCCACTACTCATTCTGATCGTCTTTTTGCCTTAGCCCAAGGTCAAAAGACGCTGGTGACTCTGCCCCACAGCCCCCATGGCATAGTTGACAGTTCTGACGTTGAACTTTACAAAAATACGCTCAAGACCTTTGTTAGCAAGTATCTACTTGCCCATCATTAGCTCCATAGCTTCAGCAGAGCTACCTGATTCTAATGTTTCTTGCATCTCTTTTGCTGGTTTGAGATTGCCCGGAATGGCAAAATCAGAAATTGGCAGAGTGGTATTAAGCACTTTGGCCGTGATCAAATAACTGACGTGTGTTTCTTCAGCGCTGTTATAGTCAACGCTGATAGGAAACAATCCTGTCTTGGGCAATGCGTAAAGCCTCTCCATCATTAGTGCTTGACTCTTATTATAGGAAAATTGATCAGAGCCAAGAAAGTCGAGCTTGAGCGGTGAGCCACCACTGGTCTCATGCTTGGCAAACTTGGCTTTCTGAGACTTGCCAAAAGCAGCTGTACTTTGAAGCTTACGCAATGGCAGGGAAAATTTTGTAGTGCTTCCGGCAGGCTCTAACTTCACATCTTCGAGAGTGAAAGAAAAGAGAGTCATAGACGTGCTGAAACAATTGCGAAATTTGTCAAATGGAGTGCGAAAGATTTTCCCAGAAGGCGCGCTATAGCAGACTACCTCTTTGTATGGCGGCAAAAGCAAGCAGACCAGACCCTGCTTTTTTACAATCATCTTGATACCAACTGAACTGAGAAAAACATCACAATCACCAAACATGCGACAGTTCTGAAAGAGTGCCAAAACATCCACCCGCTTAATCGGCACTTTGCTCTGAGAATTGGCCGCCGCCACAGGCTTAGCCTCAGACCCAGATGCCACAGCACAGGTCAATAAAAGTGAAATAAGAAACGACAAAAGACAGCGCAACTGAGTATTCATGGATAGAATTTGAGAACAAGGAGTGACAAATCTGAAATCTGTCCTTAGCATAGATCATTTGCCATAGAACATTAAGTTCTATTGACAAGCCCCAAAAGCGGGCGTATTATTGGTTCACACTGAATAATTGCCCCCACAAGCCTTTTGCAGGTGCCAGATTCTGACTTTTAGAGTCTTACTAGTAGTTACTTACTAATGCGAGCAACTTAATATGAGATTACGCGGTTTAGCACTTATAGCAACGCTATACCTTATTTGCCAGATGGGACCAATGATCCAGCCGGCTAGCGCTCAGAGCTTTATAGACTCAATTGTGCCGGGTCAGGTTGTCTCTCAAGCTGTCTATAATCTACTTCCGCCTCAACTGCGAGCCTTAGTCAGAGTGGCTGGACCAGCTGGTGGTAATGGCGCCCTTAACGCCCGAGGCTTGCCACCTACGAATCTAGATAGTTTTGTCTACCAAGCTGGCGGACGGGCTGAAGACATTTATGGCGATGAAGGAGTTAATGGTCTACCTCCTATTGACAGCTTTACCTCACAGAACCGTATTAATTCTGGTATTTTCGGCACCAGAAATGCCGGTCTGACCACCGGTCATGGCAGCATCCTGCCAGCCGCTTGGGGTGGCGATGAGTACTGCCATGGTACAGAATGGGTGAGAACTGGCGACCAAGGGGGTAATCAACTTCCCTACTACGTACCGACCAGTCCCTTTACCGCTGGTGGATTATTGAACTCAGCTACAACGGGCCTGGGCATTGGCACAGAGAGACCCGGAGAAATGGCACCAGTTCGCATTGCCGACCCCAGCATTAACTACGACCGCAATGCCCCTGATTTTATCCGTAACTTCGGCATGTGGGCGACAGCAGTAGTTCCTTACGCCGTGACTCCAGACATGAGACCAGTTCAGAACACCCAAACCAATCAACTTATGGGCTGGATGGCCCCGGGCGAGAGTGTCAATGATTTTCTCAGCGGAAGAACTGGACGCTTGCTTCCTAGCCAGCAAAGTGCAGCGGCTGGAATGCTCAACCAACTAAACGGTCAGCAGTCTACTTTCACCTTGCCATCGACCAGTTCTCCTGTGGCCGGCTTCTAATAGCACTACCAGTAGTGGCATAGATATTGTTCAGAGAGCGCGCAAGAAATTGTGCGCTCTCTGCTAAGAATTTCTTAAGTTACCTGCGCCCATTAACATCTATGTCGGAATTGCAATATGTATGGCATCCCCTTTCTAACTATGCGAAGATTACATTAGCCCTCGTTATTTCGGGATTTGAGCTTGTAGCTAGATTCAGCAAACGTAATTGAGACGGTGGCAGAGCTGACCTCTTCAGGATGGATTCAATGCTTATCAGCCTATCAATAGCCTTTGTGTGCTTCTATGTAGTGCACATGGCCGGAATCACTATCGGATACCATCGACTCTTAGCTCACCGTTCATACCGATGTCCGAAGGCAATTGAGTATATCTTCGTGATGGCGGGTTATCTTGGCTTTTCAAGTTCACCTATGTGGTGGGCCACCCTACACCGGGCACATCACCGCTACACCGACACCAGACTCGATCCTCACGCACCACGCTTTGGTATATGGGAAGCCTACATTGGCTGGTTCTTACATAAATCGTATGCTGAACATCTCAAGCCTGAAACCTGTTCTAAAGACATGATCAATGATCCTCTGTACAAGTTTCTTGATGCGGGCGGAAACTGGCACAAAGCCCATTTGCTCAATTCTTTCATCAACTTTAGTTTGCGTGGAATTATGGCTCTGGTCTGGGGCTGGGAAATAGCAGCAGTGAGTCTCCTTGCCGCATTGTTAGTGCAGCAGATGCCACTTCTTCTCAACGTAGTCTGTCATCTGCCCAAAGCTGGCTACCAAAACTTCAATACTGCAGATACCAGTGTCAACGTTGGCTGGGTTGCTTTCCTCACCCTTGGCGAAGGTTGGCACAACAACCACCACGCTTTCCCTGGTTCAGCCAGACATGGTCTGAAAGCTAGCGAGATTGACCCCTCTTGGTTAATAATCAGAGCTATGAAAGCCATTGGCCTTGTCAGCTGGATGAACGAAATCACTATCAATACGAAATACAAAGGGCCACAGAAACCCGTTGAAGTTGAACTCGTTTCTGATACAGCCACGGCTGTTCCAGCCACTTTGGCTATGGCACCAAGTCTGAGCAAAAACGAGTTAACACCAGTGGCGGTGCTATCACAACATACTCGCAGCGCTAATCACCGCCGTCCCAGACAGAAAATCAAACAGTAACTAGTTCGACAAATTTGACTTTACCGCCGAAGCATATTGCTTCTAGCCGCAATTTCATGCATTACCTCAAGCAAATTACGAGTAGGCAATGAATTTATCGACTCGATGCCAGAAGTATTGTGTGCAGTAGTGCCAATTCCAACCAATTGGCCTTTGCGATTGAACAAAGGTGCGCCCTCGAGGCCTGGATCTGTAGGCATAGAAACCTTGCCTAAAGGCACCGTCTGAGCCGTCTTGCCAGCTCAAAGAGCTTTGCTGGATAGCCCATGGCTACAATCGTTTGTTTCTCTTGGGCCTTAGCGCTGCTACCTAGCAACAAGTCATTAAATACAGGCGGTTTGCTGTAAGGATTAAAGCCCATATTTGGGTGCAGAATAGCAAGGCCTGACTCTGGAATGACTTTTAGCACCGAAAGTTGACGGCTCCAAATGCCGTTTTCATTTAGCTGGATCGACCTGGCACCTTCAACCAATTTTGCACTAGTGACATAATGATTTTGATCGCTGAGCAAAAGCCCAGTGCCGCTATTGACCTGATCAGTTTTGCTTGAAATTGCCTTGATCTTAAATACACGTGCATGTTGACCAGCGTAAATACTACTGAGATCACTGGCAAATCCACCATCTGCCTCAGGTGAGCGTTGAGCATTCTTGATCAGAGGAACAATACCTCGCCAAAATTCTGGAGTACGACGCAAATCACGGTTATGCAGCGAGGCCATAATCGCTGAAACAGGAATGTCGTAGCCATTGCTGACACGGTCGCCGGCAGAATGGAGACCAATAACTTCACCGCTCTCGTTCAAGAGCGGGCCACCAGAGAAACCGCCCCTGGTACTAACACTTGTATTAACTACTGCTTGATCGGCGTGAAACGGCGCAGGCAAGCCGTCGACTTTAATTGTGCCATCAACGATTTTCTTGACTTGCCCTGTAGAAATACCAACATTTTCAACATCTCTGGCATAGCCCATATTGGCCACTTTAGCACCGGCCAAAGGCAGCTCAGGGCTAGCCAGAGGCAAAGCTTCTAGGGCCTCAGGTCTGCCTTCCGAACGACCAGTGACAGGGTTGCGCCTATAAACCATATTGTCAATTTTAAAAATGGCGAGGTCGGCACCTGGGTCTATGGCCTCAAGCTTAGCCAGCACTTTACTGCCGTCAGCTCTATAGAGGCTGACTCGCTCAGAATCAGCAATGGCATGAAAAGCTGTAGCGACGTGACCTTTGTCGCTAACCAGAAAGCCCGTAGCAAAACTATTGCCGCTAACCCGGCTGGTCTCCACCTTTATGAGGCTGGGCCAAGCTTTCCAATAGAGTTCAGCTGTGGCTTTGTCAGGGTGACGGTCAATGCGATTAATATCAAAAATTGGCGATTGACTAGGAAGCTCTACAGCAGCAGGATCGCCGGGCTTGAGTGCAGTCTCTGAATTGGCAGAAATCCGGTTACAGCTGAGCGCAAACCGGCCAAACGCACACTTGAAACCCCAAGAAGCCCGCCAGCCGTGGCTGCGACAAAATCAGTAGTTAGTGAACCCAAAGCAGAAGAAAGCTGCCGGCGGTCTGTTTCAAAGCTGCCTTTACTATTAAAGGTGTTGCTAATAGCGTTGTAACCATCTTGAGCACGTTTGCCACCGTCAATTAGGACCGGAACTGCAAGTGCAGCCCCAACCATTTCGGCAGACACTGCCATCCATCCAGCTCTACGCTGCAAAAGTGCAAGACCGGCTCCGCCTGCAGCAGAGAGGGCAAAAGTCGACAACAATTGCTCTGGGTGCTCTTTTATCTTCTGGCTCGTGACTGTATAGGCGTCATTGGCAGCTGCCGAGATTAACTGCGCCTCCCTCGATAGCTTAGTGGCCAATGATTCTTGTCCAGCCGAATTTGCCTGGCTCTCACCGTTAACGTCGCTAGTCTGTCGATTGCTTTCGGGGGCAGGCAATTCGTTATCTCAAGAAGGAGAACTTATTGCCAGAGTAAACCAAGCATTAGACCGAGCCAATCGGGAGAATACGAATAGCCAGAGAGGCCATTCGTTTTCTACTTACTTTTGCGGTCTAGCATGGCAATTTAATCTAGAATCCTTACCGTCACCTCACCTATTGTCCAAAATTTATGACTTCTTCATCAAGGTCTTTTATCATGCCCCATTTTCTTAAGAGTGCTACTAACGATAAAGTTGAAGATTGGGTGAGTACTTTGCTCAAACCCGGTGAGCAAGTAATAATTGAACAAAAATGTGATGGCCCTTTCTATACATCTGCAGGTTTCTTGGTAGTAGTTATCTATGGTGCCGCCATTGTCGCACTAGGCATCTTTAGCTCCTGTATTAGTGGCATTCCTCAAATTTTATATTGGAGTCGTAACTGGCCGACTCTATTGATGGGTTTTGTAGGGCTTGCCGTCATTTATTTTGTCAACGAGTCAATCAAGCAGAGCTTATTCGTGACAAACATTCGGATCTTTATAGTGAAACGATATAGCTGGTTGGGATTCTCAATCGCCGAAATGGTTGAGCTCGATAAAATTAAGCATGTTAGAACTACACTGCTAAGGAACGGTTTGCAAATTACAAAAAGAGGTCTGCTCGGAAAACGCTTCGTAGCCTTTCGTCTGCTAAATGCCAGAACTCTTCAGGAAGAGATTCAAAAAGTTTTGAATTTACCTTCCAAAGGCTAAGTCATCCTGCTGCAATGCCTTAGGCTAAAAGTCAAAGAGCGCAGTGGAGAGATAACGCTCGCCGCTGCTACAAATTACTGTGACAATAGTCTTGCCGTGATTTTCTGGGCGTTTTGCCAACTCAATGGCAGCCGCAACATTGGCACCACTACTGATACCACCTAAAATCCCTTCTTCTTTAGGCAACCGACG
>LNEX01000130.1 GCA_001464165.1 bacterium Ga0077546 | reverse complement strand
TCAAGCACTGCGGGTACAAAACCAGCGCCAATACCTTGGATCTTGTGAGGGCCTGGTTTAATAGCCAAACCGGACCGAGTTTGTGAAAGAATCGGGCTATCAAGAGGCTCAACTGCAACAACAGTAAAATCTTTGCCCTGCTCTTTGCGCTTTTCTTTAATTGTCTGACCGACACCGGTAATGGTACCACCAGTTCCCACACCAGCAACAAAAATATCAATATCACCGCCACAGTCATGCCAAATTTCTGGAGCAGTAGTGAGCTTGTGAGCCTTGGCATTGGCGGGGTTAGAAAACTGCTGAAGCATATATGAATCTGTGGTTTCAGCAATCATCTGCTCGGCGCGAGCTACGGCCCCTTTCATTCCCTCGCTGCCAGGAGTGAGAACCAATTCTGCCCCTAAAACCTGGAGCATCTTTCTGCGTTCAAGAGACATAGTCTCAGGCATGCACAGTATTAATTTATAGCCTCTAGCTGCAGCAACAAAAGCAAGCGCAATGCCAGTATTGCCAGAAGTCGGTTCAATCAAAATTGTACGACCAGCTTCAATCAATCCTTTTTCTTCGGCATCTAGCACCATCGAAATACCGATGCGATCTTTGACAGACCCAAGGGGGTTCATTGACTCAACTTTTACTAGAATAGTGGCCTCAAGCCCTACTACTACACGATTGAGCTTAACTAAGGGTGTACGGCCTACCGCTGAGGGAAGGTTTACGAACACATGTTTATTTTGTGGCATAAAATCTCGATTGATGGTCTCAGGTAATAAGACCTGCTCTATTCTGCGGCCTTTTCAGTTGGAAGATCAGGCAGTTTCTTGTCTTCTGGCAGGGGGCTATTGGCTTTAAACTCGGCATACTTACGTTCACCGATGCCTTTCAATACCTTGCCTTTCTTTAACATTTTGTCATCTTTATGAGCTTCGCCGTCCTTAATCATTTTGTCGCCTTTAGCGATAAGGCCCTGGCAATGCTTAAGCATCTCGCGGTACTTCTTCTGCATACGCTTCTCATCGCCAGACAAATCGTTGGCTCCCCCAGAAGTAGGCGGGGCAAAATCAGTAGGGTTGGCTGCTGCTGAACCACCAGCAGGCTCGACACCAGCGCCACCAGCCCCTACAGGCAGAGAATTGCCGAAGAAATCATTGGCACCAGCCAGGGCCGCCGTCGGAAACAGAACTGCTGACCCAATTGCCAGAACTAGCTTTATTGACTTGAGCATTCTCATTTCCTTCCATTAGTTGCTTACCAATAGTCTATAGGCTGACAGCTCAAGCCGCTCTAAATAGGACTAATATTCTGCCTGCTGAAAATTTTTATCTAAGCTAACACTTTGGTCAACATTGGGGCGCTGCAATCAAGCTTTAGCGCCTGCTCAAAAGCATAGGCCACTTTTATAAGTACAGCATCCGACAAAGGGGCACCAAGCAACTGTAGACCGACAGGTAGGTTACCAGAGCTTGAGGCTGCTGGCGCTAGTCCACAGGGCAGCGAAATGCCAGGTAAACCTGCCAAATTAGCTGGAATCGTGGCAATGTCGGATAGATACATTTGCAATGGATCTCCCGTTTTTTCATCGAACTTAAAAGCGGTCGATGGAGCAGTGGGAGAAAGAACCAAATCATAATTAGCAAAAATCTTGTCAAAGTCAGAAGTGATAAGGCGTCTGACCTGTTGTGCCTTCTTATAATAGGCATCGTAATAGCCCGAACTTAGGGCATAGGTGCCAAGCATAATGCGCAGTTTAACTTCAGCACCAAAACCAGCCTCGCGAGTTTCGTTATACATCGAAAGAATGTCAGTGGCTTCGAGATCTCTCAAACCATAACGCACGCCGTCAAATCTCGCTAAATTAGCAGAGGCTTCGGCTGTGGCTAAGATGTAGTAGACAGGTAGGGCATATCTGGCATGGGGAATGGACACTTCTTCAACTTCTGCACCAAGAGAAGATAGAAGTTTCGTCGCAGACGAAATAGACTGCTTAACACCGTCCTCAATACCAGCGCCCATCAATTCTTTAATGATACCAATCTTGGTGCCCTTCAATAATTCTTCAGGCGATTGCTTGCTCAAACCCTGAATAAAGGGCAATGTCAGCTGAGGAAAGCTTTTTGAGTTAGCAGCGCCAGTGTACGGATTCTCTAGCGAGGTTGAATCTTTGCCATCATGACCCGAGATTGCGAGCAGAGTAAGAGCAGCATCCTCAACCGTGCGAGCGAATGGTCCGATCTGATCTAAGCTTGAGGCAAAAGCCACGAGGCCATAACGAGAGACTGTGCCGTAGGTCGGCTTCATTCCGACCACGCCACAGAAGCTGGCAGGCTGCCTGATTGAACCACCGGTATCAGAACCGAGGGCGCTTACTGCAAATCCGGCGGCTACAGCTGCCGCCGAACCACCAGAACTTCCACCTGGTACATAGGCTTTATCAAATGGATTTTTAGTGCGTTGATAGGAAGAATTTTCAGTAGATGAGCCCATGGCAAATTCATCAAGATTGGTTTTACCCAATATCAAAGCACCACTGCTCTTCAGGTTAACAACCGCTTGAGCGTCATAGGGTGCGACAAAATTCTCTAAAATTTTGCTGCCGCAGGTTGTCTTAGTGCCAATGGCACACATATTGTCTTTAATTGCCACCGGCACCCCGGCCAAAGCACTGTCCGCGGCATTTTTCTTAAAGTCAAAATTTTTGTCTAGCTCAGCGGCCTGGCTGCGAGCTTGCTCAAAAGAAAAGCTCAAGAAAGCTTTGATGTCACCTTCATGAGCTTCTATTTGAGCAATATGGCTGTCGAGCACTTCAGAAGCAGACACTTCTTTTGCAGCGAGCAAACCTTTCAACTGAGAAATGGTTTTGCCTACCAAAATGCCTTTTGAAGATGACATAAATTAGCCTTTGTAGCGTTTAAATATGAGTGAGCAGTTGTGTCCACCGAAGCCGAAACTATTCGACATAGCAATGTCAACTTTGGCATTGTGCACTGCAGTATTAGGTGTGTAATTGAGGTCGCAATCAGGATCAGGCTCATTCAAATTGATTGTAGGCGGAATGATATTGTCTTGAATCGCCATGATGCAGACAATCGCTTCAATTGCCCCAGCCGCGCCCAATAAGTGACCTGTCATCGACTTACTTGACGAGATGGCTAATCTGTGAGAAGTGGCATGCTCACCAAAGACTGTCTTGATAGCTTTAGTTTCAGCCTTATCACCCAATGGAGTCGAAGTTCCATGGGCATTGATGTAATCAACTTCTTCTGGCGTGATTCCACTTTGCTTTAGGGCAATTTGCATTGCTCTGGCTGCACCAGAGCCATCAGCACAAGGTTGAACAATATCAAAAGCATCACCGGTGCTACCAAAGCCTGTAATTTCAGCATAGATATGAGCACCACGGGCAAGGGCATGAGTTAGTGACTCAAGCATCAAAACAGCACCACCTTCACCCATAACGAATCCATCACGCGTTTTGTCGAATGGACGGCTTGCTTTTTCGGGCTCACTGTTACGCGTGCTGAGGGTTCGAGCAGAGGCAAAACCAGCCATTACAAGAGCTGCAATTGGCGCTTCTGAGCCGCCAGCAAACATAATGTCGGCCTCGCCCCGCTCTATAATTCTGTAGGCATCGCCAATTGAGTGAGCCGAAGTAGCGCAAGCCGTAACCGTACAAGTGTTAGGTCCTTTGGCGTTATGCAGCATCGAC
Source organism: bacterium Ga0077546 (assembly GCA_001464165.1). The sequence goes on along the minus strand of LNEX01000130.1, from coordinate 477 downwards.
ACCCAGCCAGCCGTCATATTGACAATCAGCATCGGCACAGTAAATGGTGAACAACGGTCTGGGCCTTTATCCATCAAAACATGAAACTGATCTTCAATCGACTGAAAACCACCTGCGGCCGAGCCGACAGCAACTCCCACTCTCTCAGGGTCTTCTTTAGTAAGGTCAAGCTTCGAATCGGCCACGGCTAGCTTCGAAGCGGCTATGGCAAATTGAATAAATTTATCGGTTCGCTTTACCGCTTTGTGATCCATGTACTGGGATGGATCGAAATCATACATCTCAGCTGCAATTTTGCAGGATGGCCGAAGTTTCTCAGGAATACGTTGAACTAGCTTAACGCCAGACCTGCCACTGACTATTCCTTCCCAGAACTGCTCCTTGCCTGTACCGACTGCGGATATTGGCCCCAGACCGGTAACGACTACACGCTCTTTTGTCATTACTTACTTTATCTCTAGTTAAAACCAAACCAAA
>LNEX01000129.1 GCA_001464165.1 bacterium Ga0077546 | reverse complement strand
TTGGTATGAGGATGGTGGTAATAGTTCTGAATTTGTATAGTTCGGAAGGAGCTGAGATTCTGCCGGTCTAGGGGCATCCGCTAGGTTGGCGCTTTGAGGGTCTAGATTTAGGGCGGTTATAGGTGTGTTGTTGAACTGGATCGGTCCTGGGGATGCCGCATTAAACTTGAAGCCCTTTGGCTTGGTCGTAGCATCAATGACAATATTGAGATTGCTGTTTGCCAAAAGGTCGGCGGAAACCTCTTGTGAGAGTGAGCTATCGAAAAAAGGTAGGCTTGCCGGGTCAGCGGTGACTGCTAACGCTTCGTATCTAGGTTCGAGCAGAACTCGAATACTCTTGCTAAATCCGCCAATGGTAGCGGTGCTATCTAGAATACGCCAATTGTCGCGATTATCTGGAAAGTATGATGGGCAAAATGATGCCCAAGAAGAGGGGCTAATCTGAGACAATTGAGTTTTAATTGTTGCTTTTGTTGCTGTTGGCAGGGCTGCCAGTGGTACAACCGTCGACGGCCACGTCACGCCCAATGGCCCCAAATTGAGAGATAACTGATTGTTTAAGGTTTTCGTTCCGTAGTCGATTCCCATTTCTGCAGCGACCTGAAGCTCTGAAAGAGTTTTATTCACTCCCTCTCGTCTCAATACATTGAATGTTAGTGGCACAACAGTAAGCATTAATCCGATTGAGAAGCTCGTAAAAAGGATAGTTGAGATAAGTGAGAAGCCATTATTGGTTCTCTGTCGACGTTTGTTTTTTTTCATAAGTTATTGAACTGCATGTGTTTGTTGCTGCGTAAGTATTCTTCGCCATGAACGCCGACAATTTGTTGATGAGGTCCTTGAGCGACTTCGCTATTACCTCCCGAATTCGTAAGTTCTAAATCGATTCCAACACCAGTAACTGAATCAATGTCAGTATCATCAATCTTGCTTTTGAGCGACTGGTTGCGGAAAACATACGAGAAAACACTTGGCCCATTGGTGCCTGGTAGTATGGGTCCAATAAGACCACGAAGGAGGGTTTTAGGTGGGTTTATGAGGGTTGTATTGGTTCTGATGTTAGTTATCTGCGAGGGGGCGCCGGGGAATTCGGCAACTTGTATTCTATATTCGTTGGGCCGTTCTAAATCTCTCACTACTTCGTAAACAATAGTATTCCAGTTCTCCATGTTTGAAGGTGGATCTGCTGGTCCAAAGTGGTTCTTTTCGAGGCGAACAGCTAAACCATGCTGTGCGGTCGGAGGGTAGATGTCGTCTTTGTAAGTAACCGGTGTTTGTAGAACAAGTATTTGGTCTGAAAGTGTCATAGTTTGATTCCAGGGCGCTGAGGGCCATCCTCCAACTGGTGCTCTACCATTTTTGTAGATTGGATTTGAGGCAGATGGAAAATTTAGTCGATTACCAATCGTGCCGTAGCGGTCACCCAGATTGTGTGCTTGTCTAATGTCCGACCGAATTCGATCAATAGTTCGTCTTGCTGCGGCTTGACCGAATGCCCGATTTGCAGAATTTAGACTTTGTAGTCCTGCGACAATAGCTAATTGACTCAGGATTAGCATTATGACGCCGAAGAGTGCTGTCGTGACTACTATCTCAACGAGGCTAAAGCCGTTTGAGCTTCTAGATTGGAGGCTGAGTCGTTTTGGCATTATGGTGTCCACTTATTGATGCCATCTTTGTGAATAACCTTTGCGACTACCCTCTGATACGGCTGGGTATGGACATTGTCGCTCCAGGTTAGAGTTACTGTGGTGGCAAGTGAAGTTAGTTGTCCGTCAGGTGCAAGCGCAGCTCCTGGACCAGGCGCAATTGTGTACGTCGCGGTACCCTTAAATTGGGAAAGGCTAGTCTCATCCTTCCAGGCTTTCGCCAGGGGAGTGCCCCAGATATAGCTCCTAAGGCCATTGGGGTGAAGTGTTACGGTACCCATATTGGCCGAAAGATAGTCGTAACCTTTCGCCGTCAAGCCATTCAAAAGCTGCTGACCGAGGTGATTAGCGTAAATCTCATTTTTACTTGCCGTACTTAGTTCGGCCATTGATGCAACTAGAGAAAAGAAAATCAGCGAAAAAGTAGCCGTGATAACAATAGATACGAGAATTTCTACAAGAGAAAAGCCTCTCTTATGCCTGGATTCTCGACGTCTGCGCAACTTTCGTTTGGAGATTTTTGCTTCAGTGCTCATGCTAATCACCCATCCAATACCTTTTTATGCCCATTTGTGCCCGCTGCCCACCGCTACACATATTGTACTGGGTTGAAATTTGCAGATACGCACGGACGTAAGTGATATTCGACTTTGTGTGTAAACCCGTAAGGGATCTGTACAGCTCCACAGCAGCGGCTTGTAATCCCTCTGCAATCGATTAGGCAGGCTCCGGTATAGGTTGAGCTTAGCGTACCGATTGTCTGTTTCATAGCAGATTTAGTTAGCGCCAGATTTTTGGTCTTCCACCTCGCCTTTGCCTCGGCTGAGAGAGGAGGGGGGTTACGTAAGCAACACAAATCGCAAAAGCGGTTTTTATTTCAACTGTCAATACTTATTAGACATTTGGGCCAATCCTTAGCTCGCAACAGCTCCGGTGCATCGCTAGCTTAAGAAAAT
>LNEX01000128.1 GCA_001464165.1 bacterium Ga0077546 | reverse complement strand
AATCTTCTCAACCGGAAGTGATGGGTCTTCTTTTATTTGTTCATAGTGACACTTTTTTGACCAATCCGCTCTACTTAGAAAATATCCAATCGGCAGGATTTTCTCCACCAAAGGAATTTTCTAGACTGGTACGAACTTTCTTTGATCGCGCTAAATTAAGACTGCTGCTTGCCCTAGCTTTTTTTACTTTTGCCATGCCAGCTTCTGTAATTTGGCAGGCTGTAACCCCTATATAGTCTAGTTTCTTAGCCTTTGAAAGTATTTCAAGAGTCTTGTCTGTAGCAGTTGATCCCTCAATATCGAGGTGTTTAAGATTTGGACAATTAGCAATCAATTGAGCACTTTCTTCATCAATAGTTTGACCTTCTAAGTAAAGACTTTCGATTTGAGTTGAACCGGAGAGCGCTTTTAGCATATCTTTGCAGTCATTATTGTGCCCGAAAGCTAAATATCTAAGCTGCTTCAACCTTTGTAATTTGCTCAGACCAGTGCCAGTTATGTGAGTAAAATTCATTTTCAAAATCACTAAGCTCGGTAGTTGATTTAGATCGGCTATCGCAGCGTCGGTTATATTACTCAGGTCTAAGTTGAGCTCTTTAAGTGCACTCAGTTGGCCGATATGCCCTAAGGCTTTGTTTATGTCGCAATCTGGGCTAGCTTTTTCAATGTCGGATACTAGCGAAGATTGAGGCATGGTTAGTGAATATAAATCGTTGGAACTGAAGGAATCGAAGCACTCTGGATGCGATACGGCATATTCGTTGGCCGTAAAATAGAGACGGTCATCTCTTTTGAAAATCACTTTACCCTGGGCTTGTCTGGCATTTTTGTCATTGCTTTGCTTTGAAATTGTGCCAATCGATTGCTTCTCCGGGAAATCGAATTGAATTAGGCCATTGCTAAGTACTTGTGAGTATTTTTCGGCCGGTATCACTTCTTTTCTTGCAGCCAAGACTTTCGTTGCTACTGTAGTTGTTTTGTCTATTGCTCTCTGGTTGAAAAAATAGATAGTGATTGTCACTAGTGCGCCCAAGAGGAGGCCAGCCAGCACAGCTATTTTTGTTGGTGTGATACTTTGTATGCTCTCGATCGCACGTGCTTCTGCCGCAATTCTAGGTGGTTCTTCGTCACCACCTTCAAGCATTAGGTGAGGCATTCCATGAGAATTGAATGGTGCGGCACTAATCTCTCTTCCTTCAAGAATATTTTGCAAATCAGCGCTTACCCGCTCTAAGTTTGGGTAGCGATTCATTGGTGCTTTTTCCAACATTGTCGACACTAGGTGTTCAAGCGACTCGGGAAAATCTAAACCGCATGCATCGTAAAGAGATGGTGGTTCATCTTGAGTATGCATGAGCATGGTAGCCACAGGGTTTTCGCCATAGAATGGCACGTCACCAGTTAGGGTTTCAAAGAAAGTGCAACCTAGTGAATATATGTCTGAGCGAGAGTCAATTCTTTTGCCCTCGCATTGCTCAGGGCTCATGTAGAGAGGGCTGCCAAATACTTCTCCGATGGTAGTTAGTTTTTGATTGTCGGGGTCGATTGTGCCGGCAAGTTTTGCTATGCCAAAATCTACAATTTTTACTCGGGCACCATTAAAATCAGGTTCGTCAAGAATGACTATATTGCCCGGTTTTATATCGCGGTGCACAATCCCTTTTTTGTGAGCATAACCTAGTCCATTGCAGATTTCGATGAATAACGGTAGGCTCTGCTCTATGGGCAAGTATCGCTTTTGCTTTAGAATTTGGGCCAGGTTTTTACCTTTAAGGTAGTCCATGACATAGTAAGGAACTTTTGCCTGCCCCATACCTTGATGAATGCCTAGATTATGAATGCCAACGATATTGGGATGATTGATTCGGGCGATAGCTTGGGCTTCAACTTGCAGTCTGCGCCATGCCAATTCAGATACTTGTTCGCCGCTAATAGTCTTCATGGCGTAGACTTTTTCGAGAATGAGGTGGCGCACTTTGTACACATACCCCATGCCGCCGACACCGAGTAATTCGATGATGATGTAGTTTTCACCAACTATATCGCCAGGCTTGAGCTTGTCGTCAGAAATATAGGGCTTCGCCACAGAAGCTGGCTGAGCTTGGCCAGAGGTCAGGCGCGTGCTATTTTGACTATCTGGATCAACTGGTCCAGATGTGCCAAAACTTTCAAAAGGTCGCTGAGGTTCTTTGGGGTCCATTCAACTGGTAGCTATAACTGCCTCTTCGCTCAAGTATTATTCCCATTCTAGAGGAGAAAAGGCTCTACCTCTGAAGAGCCGTTTGTAGCTCTTCTTCGCAGCTTTGACTCCAAAGCGGGTTCCTTAATTCGGCCAATTTTAATGCTTTCATCTTTTTTAGTGACTTAATCGCTCGTCTATCTATTGCGCCCATTTTGGCAGACAGCTCTTTCAGTCGTGGCAGGCGTGAAAGTATTTCAATTCCGTCGTTGTCTATTCCCACACCATTAACTTCGAGCTTTTCTAGGTTGGATAGGGTGGCAATATTGTTAAGGTCGTCTTTGCTTAGGGCCCCATCCGTAAGTTCGCTGGCCTTTAACCAGACTAACTCCTTACTGCCAGACAGTGCGCGTAGAAGTGGAGATATTTGACGGCAGGCTGAGAAATCGAGGTTTCGTATCTTTTTCAAACCAGTCAATTTGGCAACTTTGCCGCCTTTAGCGTTTGTGTTGCTTAAATCTAGGCTGGTGAGGTAGGGGAATTGGTTGAGAAGCTTGATATCGTCATCTTTCAATTGACTGCAGTCAGCCAGGCTAAGACTGCCTAGTTTGTCTAAGTGCGACATTTGCCGCAGCGCGCCACTGAGATCGCTGAATTGTGCCTCTGGTGTGGGAAGTAAAGCATCGCTCTTGGGCGGCTGCCCTTCGGCTAAGTAGCGCAAGTGAATGCTACTGAAATCGCCATTTCTTAAAGCTTTGAAGTTCTCTATATGAGTCATCATTTTGCTGTGGCATGAGAAAATTAATTCAGCATCTGCTGGGTATTCTTTGCGGCCTGAAGCTAGCCAACTTTTTCGCCCGCCGTCTTGGCAGTAGATTGTGCCAAAAACGACTTTAGGAAAGTTGAAGACTTTGAATAGCTTCTTGTTTCTTCTCTCATAGGTGCAGACGGGCCCAAGTAATATGCTTGGAGGGGCTTTTTCACGTTTAATATTTGTGGCTGTTTCTTCACTTGATTTACTCTCTACTTTGCTCGTACTTAGGTCTTTCTGGCCGACAAAGAGTTTCGTCAAGCCGGGGATGGCGGATGTTCCGCTGATTGCAAGAAAGGCTACGCTCGTAACTATTAGAGAACAAATTGCAATTGCCACCACTGCTAGTGCAATGTTCTTCTTGATTTGACTGGTTATCGGTGTTTCTTCGGATGAGCTTAATGATGCGCTAATTTTCTCCAACTCTTCAGCTACTGTTGCTAGATTCTGGTAGCGTTCCATTGGCTTTTTAGCAAGCATTTTCGCCAGGACTTGTTCTAACGCTTCAGGAAAGGATAACTTCGCTGCTTTTTCGGCCAAGGTTGGTGCTGGCTCTCCTTGATGCAGCATCATGGTTTGTACCTGGTTCTTTCCACGAAAAGGTGGGTGGCCGGTCAAGGCTTCAAACAAGGTGCAGCCGAGGGCATAGATGTCAGAGCGAGCGTCAGTGCGCTCTATAAAGGACTGCCAAAGATTTCACCAGCAGATGTTAGGTTCTGATTGTTTGGATCGCTAGCACCAGCTAACTTGGCTATGCCAAAGTCGACAATTTTTACTTTCGCGCCAGAAGCATCTTCTGACTTCAAAAGAATGATATTGCCGGGCTTAATGTCGCGATGAATAATCCCTTTTTTGTGGGCATAGGTGAGTCCACAGCAAACCTCTATGAAGATTTGCAGGGCTTGTTCTAACGGTAGTGGCCCCTTCTGCAGTTTCTCCGCCAGACTAGTTCCCTTTAGTAGATCCATTACATAAAAAGGACGCCCGTCATGCATGCCAAAATTGTGAATGCCGACAATATTGGGATGGTTCATTCGGGCAATTGCTTGGGCCTCGACTTGCATGCGGCGCCAGCTGGTCTCATTCATGCAATCCGCCCTAATTGTTTTTAGAGCATAGACTTTGTTTAGAACGCGGTGGCGAGCTTCGTAGACATAGCCCATGCCCCCTGTACCAATGAGGCTAAGCACTTCATAGTCACCAACCATATCGCCGGCGCGCAATTCAAAATTTTCGCTTTCGGCAAAAGGCTGCTGAAGACCTATCGACGGCCTGGTTAGGTCGCCGTCATTGTGAACGTTCTCTGATTCTTTGTCGTCTTCACTTTCCAAATTTTTCATGGGCGTCTTTATGGCTGGCAGATAATGCCAAGCATACATGTATTTCGCCTAGAAGTGCTTCTCAAAAACAGCCGTATTTATTTTGGGAAATTGTTTTCTCAATTGGCTTTGGCAGCGGGGAGTCCAGACCGCAGAATCGAAATCGACCGACTCAAGGCTTGTCATTTTCTCGAGAATAGGAAAACATGTTAGGTCTAATTTGTTGCCTCCAGCGTAGAGCATTTTTAGATGCGGCAGAGTGGCAAGGATAGCGAGGCCCTCTTTATCCAGTTTGCAGTCGTCTAAGTCAAGGCGGGTGAGGTTCTTGCAGCTGGCAATTAGTTTTAAGTCGCTCAGAGTTAGAACTCCGCCAGCAGGGCGATCTAAGCCAAGCCAAGTAAGCTTTTTCGAGCCAGCTAGGGCTTTGAGAAGACTAGTTACTTGGGTGCCTTCACTGTAGGTTAGCTTCTCTATTTCTTTGATTCTGGTCAGCTCGCTAAGGCCTTGGCCGCTAATGTTGGTTTTACTCGCGCGCAGCACCGTTAGGTTGGGAAGTTTGTTAATTTGGGCGATGCATTTGTCTGTGGCATTGGGGCATTCGAGTAAATCAAGTTTTTTCAAGCCAGTTAAATGCTGCAAATGCTTTATCGCAGCTTCGATATCGCTTTCATAGCTTTCGGGCAGTATAAATTCACCACTGCTACTGCTGCTGCTGCCCGGCTTTGCTGGCGGCATTGCCTGCTGGAATAGGCGTACACCATAGAGATCGTCTGACCTAAATCGATCAAAGTTGTGGAGTTGATCCATCATTTGTGGCGAGGCAACTAGTTCAAGTTTGGTTGATATTGGGAATTGTTTGAAACCTTTTGCTGTCCAGTATTCGGTACTTTCGCCGATGATCATGCGGCCTAGATAATTGTCTGTCGGGAAGTCAAATTGCTTCACTCGTTTGCCGTCAGGGCCAACTGTTAGATGGCTAAACGGTTGCTTCTCGGTCGGCCTAATTTTGGGACCGTTCTTTGCGCTGGTTATGATATTACCAGCAGTGTCGACTTCGTTGACAAGCTGCACCGCTTTTGGTGCTTTTACCTGTGTGTTCTTGTGTGTTTTTTGTGTAGCGGCAGGAGAATGCTCATTTTGCCGCGTTTGGAAAAACCAAATTGCTGTTGCTATAAGAATAGCTGCCGTGACTGCAATGGCAAGGATAACTCCTATTGCCAACTTTTTAGTCGGTTGTTCTTTGTCTCCTTCTGCTGCGAAGAGCGTATGGGTGTCAAATAGTGCCTTTGTTTGTACTTCTCTGCCCGCGGCTATCGATTGCAAGTCTTCAGCTACTTTGTCTAAACTTTGATAGCGATCCATGGGGGCTTTTTCTAAAAGCTTTGCTACCAGCTCTTCAATTTCGTCTGGGAAATTTTTGCCAGAGGCTGTGCTCATGGATGGTGATTCATGACTTTGGTGCATGACCATGGTCTGCACCGGATTGTTGCCGCGGAAGGGTGGGTGGCCAACCAGTGCCTCAAAAAGGGTGCAGCCTACAGAGTATATGTCTGAGCGGGCATCGATACGCTTGCCTTCACATTGCTCAGGGCTCATATAATAGGGGCTGCCGAAAACTTCGCCAATGCATGTGAGGTTCTGATTATTGGGGTCGCTGGCGCCTGACAACTTGGCGATGCCGAAGTCAACTATTTTTACTGTTGCTCCAGAGCTATCTGGCTCTTTGAGCAAGATGATATTTCCTGGCTTAATGTCGCGGTGAATAATTCCTTTTTTGTGGGCGTAGCTTAAACCTCTGCAGACTTCAATAAATATTGGCAGAGCTTGAGGCAGTGTTAGGCTGCCGTGTTTTAAGCGGTCGGCGAGAGACTCGCCATCGAGAAGATCCATGACGTAATAGGGCAGGCGATCTTCGTGCAAGCCAAGATTGTGAATGCCGACAATATTGGGGTGATTCATGCGGGCGATGGCTTGAGCTTCTACTTGCAGTCGCCGCCAGGCTATTTCACTGACATGCTGCGCACTCAGTGTTTTCATTGCGTACTGCTTTTGCAAGATTCGATGGCGCACACGGTAGACATAGCCCATACCGCCCACGCCGATTAGTGAGATGATTTCATAATTCTCCCCCACGATATCTAAGGCATGAAGCTTGCCGTCATTTAGCTGGGCGGGGGCAATAGTTATGCTTGAATCTGTCAACCCCAAATGTGGGCTGCCGGTTAATCTTGTATTATCCTGACTGTCAATGCCTAGAATCGGTCCTGGGTCAGTGTTGACACTAGAGAAACTCTGGGATTGATCGTTGTGATTCATGTTTTAAGATACTTGTTTTAGATTCCAGGGATGCCAAATGCACCACTATTTATATAGCTTTTGTATAGAAAAAACTGTATTGCAATAGCATTGCTAAATATCTAGTTTTGGGATCTCAATTTTCAGTTGAGCAGTGTTGCTTTTGCACATATCGAGCAAGAGCGAAGCCTGGGGCCATTCTTCTTCTTTGAGTGCCCGTTTTAGCTGAGACAGAGTTTGTCGTAGCTTTTCTAGTGCGGTTTCTGCTCTAGTGGCATCGGGGTGGTGCTTATTAAGCAAGCTGGCCATTCTTGCCAGATCTTCTCTTAAGCTGGTGGATTCTGCCGCTAGAAGATTAAAATTGATCGGCGTTTGATACTCTGTACCGAATTGGACACTGCATTCAGCATTAACTTCATACTGTTTTAGTGCTTGTAATTCGATCTTCCCTAAGCGGAGATGTTTTTCCAAATCGTTAGTATTGTCTTCTAGATAGGCTTCGAGCGCTGATTCTAGGCTCTTCTCCAGCGAATGCATTTGCGCTCTTACTTGATGTCTCTGCTTCAGCTGCGCTGATGCCGTGAGGCTTGAATACTTGGTCGTGATTTGCCAGGCGAAGTTCGTTAGCGAGCGCAGAGATTTGCTTGGCTGGGTTCTGGGATAAAGTTCATCGTTAGTCAAGTGTCCATAAATAAACTGCGCCCAGACTTGGCCCCATTCTGCTAATTTGGTCGTTCTTTTGCTACTAGAGCCAGGCTGGCCATAACTTTCGATTGCATCTTGAAGAGATTGAACAACGTCGAGTAGGCGTTCTTGTAGGCGACGGTTAAAGACTACTTTCTTGTACTCGGCCACCAGCTTAATTTGAGTGATTGCTTCTATTAGCGTTTGAATGCTTTCTTCGCAAGAACCCTCGGCGAATTGCGGTGCTGGAGCCGTCAATTGTGAGAGCTCAGTTTTGTTGCTGTTGAAATGCTTTCTTGCTAAATCAACGTGCATAAGGCCGCGGCGAGAATGCTCGATTGCTTCTTCATATTCATCTTCGGTAATAGCATGTTTTGCTTTGTGGTAGGCTCGCCTTGCTTTTGCTAGCCGCAGGTGTGAAAGCTGCTGATGCACTGAGGAGCTCTCTTGCTCATTGGCGTGGTTTTCGTTGCTATTTATGCTTTCTTGGGCAATGCTGTTTGAGAGCAACGCTAAAAGTTCTTCAGCTACTTTGCGCGTTTGTTTTAACGGTTTGTCAAAGTCAAAGCTTCTTATCATAGAGGCCCTTCTTCGCGTTCTTCTTCGCGGGCATCGAGTATGTCGCCTTCATAGCTTAAGAGCCGCTTTTCAAGGCGCTCTATAGTAACTTTGAACCAATTATGTAGATTTCTTTTGGTTTCTACTAAATCTAAAAACATGTCTTGACCAAGCAGGTGTTCCGTTGCTTCAGCAGCCAAAATGTCTTGGGCAAACTTGGCGTAAAACCAGGCTACATTGAGCAACTTGGATGTCTGGCAGCAGTCATACTGGGCCAAGCTTTTTATCGATTCATAGATCGCTGATTCAGCATTGATGATTGATAACTCAACTACTTCATTGTGATGATAGTCAGCAGCAGCTTGTGCTTCTTTGATGGCGTATACAAACTGCTCTAGAGCGGCTATGCGCTCGATCAATTCTTTGCTTTCGCTGGTCTTGGTCATAAAGTTAGCAGCAGCGCAGAGGTGGGGCTGATTGAGATTGGGCAATGATATTTTCTTTTAGCTTTTCTTTGAGCTCTTCTTTGAGTTCTTCTTGATTCAAGGGCTCTTCTCCAACCGCCGCTGCTTCGTCAGCTTCAACTTTGTTAAGGCTCGCGTTTTGGGGAGTGATTCGCTGCCTGTCAGGTTTAAGCCAGTTGCGCACTGATTCAAAGAGAATGATCAATACAAGCACTATAAAAAGACTGCCCAGAGCTGCATCAAGATAATCATTAAAGATCAAAATCCTAGTTGTGGCAGCCTCAGCTGAGCCTGCAGCTAGTGCCGTGGCTGAGTTTAGCTTTGCTTCTAGCATATGGGCGTGGGCCAAGAAGCCCAATTTGGGATCTGCTGCGAAGATTTTGAGATAGCCAGCGGTTAAGGTGACAGTCAAGAGCCAACAGAGTGGCCCCAGAGTGACCCAGGCGTAGGAGCGTTTGCCCATAGAAATTATGCAAGATGTAGCAACGCACAGCGCCACCACTGCTAAGAGCTGGTTGCTGATGCCAAATAATGGCCAGAGGCTGTTGATGCCACCAAGTGGATCGATCACTCCTTGGTAGAGAAAATAGCCCCAACCGCCAACAACTAAGGCTGAACTGAGAGCCACAGCCGGGTACCAGTCGGTTTTGCCCAGAGGCTTGTAGAGCAATCCGAGAAAATCTTGCAGAAGAAATCTCCCCACTCTGGTTCCAGCATCTAGACAAGTAAGAATAAAGAGGGCCTCGAACATAATGGCAAAGTGATACCAAAATGAAATGGTTACTTCAGACAAGCCCTTTATTGGTGCTGAGGCTAGCACTCGAGCAAAGATTTGGGCCATACCTACTGCTAAAGTTGGTCCACCGCCCGTGCGCCCCCAGAGGCTGTCTTCGCCCATCTCTTTAGCTAGTTCTTGCATGCCTCCGCTGCCAGTGTCGCTGACCGGATAGCCCCATGAGCTGATTGTTGCTGCGGCTGCTACGTGATCAGTGCCCACTACACCCTTTGGTGAGTTGATAGCAAAGTATGTTCCTGGTGCTAAAACACAGGCTGAGATTATCGCCATAATGGCCACTGCTGCTTCACACAACATACTTGCATAGCCAATCGGGCGGGCATGAGTTTCTTTGGCGATCATCTTAGGAGTGGTGCCCGATGAGACCAGCGAATGGAAACCCGAAATTGCCCCGCAAGCGATAGTGATAAAGCAGAAGGGGAAAATATTGCCGCTAAACAGAGGCCCTTGCCCATTGATAAATACTGTTAATGCCGGCATTTCAAGGTCTGGGCGCAGCAGCAAAATGCCAATTGCTAGCAAGCTTATTACACCAATTTTGAGAAAGGCCGAAAGATAGTCCCGTGGTGCTAGCAAAATCCAGACCGGTAGAACTGAGGCCACAAAACCATAAATCATGACGCTTATGGCCAACTGTGTGCCGCTCAGGGTGAAGATCGGTGCCCATGTGGGGTCTTGGCCCACCCATTTGCCTGCCACTACGGCTAGTATCGTTAGTAAGACGCCAATAGTTGAGCCTTCCATAATTTTATGGGGGCGGAGCACTTTCATATAGACACCAATCACCATGGCAATTGGTACTGTCATTAGTAGAGTAAAGGCGCCCCAGGGGCTAGCCTTGAGGGCGTTAACGATAACAAGAGCTAGCACTGCCATTAATATCATCATGATTAGCAAAATAGCAATTAGAGCCACTGTTCCAGCCAGTGGGCTAATCTCGTCACGGGCCATTTGACCCAGTGATTTTCCTCCGCGCCGCATGGAAGCTGCCAGTATGACAAAATCTTGCACTGCTCCAGCGAGAACAGCCCCGACAATAATCCAGATTGTGCCGGGCAGAAAGCCGAATTGCGAAGCGAGAATTGGCCCGACCAAAGGGCCAGCGCCAGCTATGGCGGCAAAGTGGTGGCCAAACAAGACCCATTTGTGGGTTGGTACATAGTCTTTGCCATCGTCAACTATTGAAGCTGGTGTTTCGTTGACGTCTTGCAGGGCAAAGACTTTGTCGGCTAAGAACTTGCTGTAGAAACGGTAGGCGACGGCAAAGGTGCATGAGCTAGCTAAAATCAGCCAGACGGCGTTGACTTTTTCGCCTCTAGAAGAGGCCATGGTGTAGAGTGAGAATAAAGCTATAAGGGCGATGGGTAGCCAGATCGCCATACCCTTTAGTTTGGAGCTTAGATTTGAGCTCACTTTCTCGCTCATCATGTTTCCTTTTTTTGTTCTGTTAACTATTTTTTGTTCTGTAAACTAGATCTAGGTTAGCAAGCCTGCCAGGGTAGCCGATAGGTAAGATGCTAAGGTGCCGCATATTAGCGCTTTGACCCCGAGCCGAGCGAGGTCTTCGCGGCGATTGGGCGCTATTTCGCCAATGCCACCGATTTGAATGGCTATTGATGAAAAGTTAGCAAAGCCGCAAAGGGCAAATGTGGCAATGGTTTCGGCCTGGGCAGAGAGAGTATGGGCTGGGTCTTTTAGCATGTTGGAGAGATCGGTATAGGCAACGAATTCGTTGATTACTAGCTTCTCTCCCATCAAGCGACCAACTGTATGGGCATCAACCCACGGCACTCCAAGCACGAACGCTACTGGTGCGAACAAGGCACCAAAAATGCTCTTTAATTCTAGATGGGCCAAATCAATGCCAATGCCATCTAGCCTCATGCCCCAGATAAATAACCCGTTGCCGGCCCAGCCAATGACAGCGTCGCAGAGGGCGATAAGGGCGATAAAGGCAATTAACATGCCTACCACATTAAGGCCAATGCGCAAGCCTTCAGAGGCACCGTGGGCGGCGGCATCGATAATATTGGCTTGATCTTTTTTTACTACAACTTTGACTTCGCCTTTGGTATCAGATACTTCGGTTTCTGGCCAAACTATTTTGGCAATAACCAGCGCCCCTGGCGCCGCCATAATGCTAGCAGTAAGTAGATAGGAGGCCTTAATGCCGAGGCCAATATAGACGGCTAGAACACCACCGGCCACGCAAGCCATGGAGCCAGCCATTGAGGCGAGCAGTTCTGACATGGTCATAGTCGGCACATAGGGCTTAATTAGCAATTGTGCTTCGACTTGGCCAACAAAAACAGAGCCAGCATTTGAAAGCGCTTCGGCACCACTGGCGCCCATGGTGACTGAAACTATTTTGGCGACAATCTGCACAAACTTTTGCATGATGCCAAGAAAATAGGAGATGCTTACTAAGCTGGAGACGAAAATAATCGTTGGTACGACGCGAAAAGCAAATATGTAGTCAGCACCGGGGCCGAAAACTTTGACCAGATTCTCAGGGTTTTGCACCAGTGGGCCAAAGACGAAACCTGCACCCTTGTCTGAGAAGTGCAGCAGCTGGGTTATACCCTCACCCAGACTGCGAAACAGCATCTGTCCAAACTCTACTTTTAATACGAAAATCGCTAGAAGCAGCTGCAGAACCAGCCCTGAGATAACCAAGCGATAGTTGATTTTCGAGCGGTTGTTAGACATCAGGTAGGCTGTGCCCAAGATGAGCACGAAGCCGACCAATCCCATTGCTTTGGAGGTCATGCTGTTACCGCGTTGTGCCGAGCTATTTTCGCCTTCACTATAACCCACGGGCGCCCGCTAAGGTTAAGCTTAGAAAATTTTTCTAGGCTTGCAACGCTGGCTTGCTTTCAATGGGTCTGCCGATAATTTGCCCCTGAGTCTTTTCGAATTGCTCCCTGGCTTGCTGTTTGAGCAAGAATGCGGCGGAAGTATCACCTTGTAAGGCCTTGACGTCGGCCAGCACTATGCGTGCCATAGCCTGTTCTGCGGCGGCCTTGAGCAGGGGCTCTTGGGCTTGAGCTAAGCCTTCAGAGGCTTTTTTCAGCTGGCCTTCGGCTGCTTTGGCCGTGTCAAAACTCTTCAAAACATCGGGGTATTGGCCCAGTTCTTTGCGCAAGGCCACCGTAAGCTCTGGGCTAATAGTGTCGCGCTGTAAGAGATTGACTATGGTCGAAACTTCTTCGTGCTTTTCTTCAGGCAGCTCTTTTATATTGCCATTTATAGATTGCACAGCGCCCATGAATGTTGAGCCTCTCATCATCACTTCCATTCTGGCCATGCCTACCTTGCCCCAGTTGGCGGTCATTGAGTCGGTATAGTCGCTGTCTGACTGTTTGACGGCAGCTTCAAATTTGGGCTCATAGTTAGCGGCTGCGCTTTTAATATCCTTTTCGCCTTGCAGTTGCACAGCGGCTTCCCTTGCCTGTTTCATGCCAGGCCCTAATTCCTCTGGCTTGATTTTGATCACAGCGTGGAGAGAATCTTCTTTGGGTTGGCTGTCGGAAGTTTCCGTGTCTGAGACTTGAATCAGCTCAGGTTTCTGCTCAACTTTCGCTTCTGCTTTTAAGCCGACCAAGCGATAGTCGAGTACCTCATTTTGCATGGCTGTCATAGGTGACAACGGTTCAACAACTTCTTTTGCAGGCTGGTCTGATTCTGCGCGATGAGCCATTTGATGTGTGCCTCTTCTGACAGAGATGTAACGACTTGTCAAGAGTATTGCTTATTTGAGATTGTGAGAAGGGTAGAATTCCCACTTTGCTTGGGCGCTCAACAATTTTGCTCAGGCATGTTAGTGGAG
The DNA here is from genome assembly GCA_001464165.1 of bacterium Ga0077546. Next base: position 6,217 of record LNEX01000128.1, on the reverse strand, counting down.
GGTTAAGGGCTTCCTTTTGGATTCATGGTTTTGTCTCTGTTCACAGCTAGGGCGAATGTAACCAAATTAAAAACTACTGTTGACATTGTCTGGGATGACCTGTACTGTCGGTAATAGATTAAAGGTGCTTCCACAAACATGCATTCGTTCAACACCAGCACATATACCAGCCGACGCCGCCGCGATTTCCTAGAGAACTCGGGGCCGATAACGTAGCTGATATTTAGCACCATTATCGTAATTGTCTCCCCGTGTTCTATGACCCGGGGTTTTTTTTAGGGAAAATATCATGGCAGTGCAGTTAGAACAATTGAAATCGCTTGAAAGCTCTAGCACTAAAGAGGCAGAGAGCGCCGTGAAGAAGGTGGCAGTAGTCGGTGCTACCGGCTACACCGGCCAAGAGCTGGTGCGTCTTTTGTTGCAGCACGACCGGGCACAGATTCACACTGCCGTATCTCAGAGTAGCGACGGCAAGAAGCTCGCATCAGTCTATCCTGGTTTGCAAAAGCACACTGATCTTGTCTGCAGCAGCGGAGATCTAGAAGAACTCGCTGAGCAAGTCGACTTGCTGTTTCTCGCCCTACCCCATGGTAATGCCGCAGATAAAGTGACTAAGAACATTCTGGCAAAGTGCAAAGTGATTGATCTTGGCGCTGATTTTCGTTTGAAGTCAGCCGCCGACTACGAAACCTGGTACAAGTTCAAGCATCCCCAGCCGGAGCTTCTGGCGCAAGCTGTCTACGGTTTGCCCGAGCTCAATCGTGCTGCTATTAGCCAGGCTCGTCTGGTCGCCAATCCGGGATGTTATGCCACCTGCTCGATACTGACATTGGCACCACTTTTGCAGGCGGGCATTATTGACCCGAAGTCTATTATCATAGACGCCAAGTCGGGTGTCTCTGGTGCTGGGAGAGCGGCAGCATTAGGAACTCATTTCAACGAATGTAATGAGTCGATAAAAGCCTACGGTGTGGCCTGCCACAGGCATACTCCAGAAATTGAAGAACAGCTTGCCGCCTTTAGTAAGACTGCATTTTGTACTTCCTTTACACCGCATCTGGTGCCGATGAATCGGGGTATTCTCGTCACGGCTTATGCTTCCCTTATAAGTAATATAAACAAACAAGACTTATATAATGTATACAGTAAATTCTATGAAAATGAGCTATTCATCAGGCTCTTCTCTCCTGACGACGCTGAGTATACGATGCCCGAAACACGTTTTGTAAAGGGCGCAAACTTCTGCGACATTGGTATGACAATTGATCAAAGAACCAATCGTGTCATTGCTATTGGTGCCCTGGATAATTTAGTGAAAGGCGCAGCAGGACAGGCTATACAGAACATGAATCTGCTATTCGGTTGGCCTGAATCTAGCGGATTAAAACAGTCAGCAATTTTTCCGGCGTGATATACTTTTAGAAATCGTTGACATAGGTGCGAAACCATCGTAACCTTTTAAAAGTTAGTGAGGCAATTTTCAATGTTCGCTTCGGACAGCAAAAACCACATAAACAACCACTCAATCGGCCACTCTAGTAGCCGACGAAACTCGCGACGCCGCCTATTGCGCTCGGGTTTTATTTGGTTGTGTTGATTTGATCAACAACTAAATTTTTTATCCCTGAGCGCAAGGCAAGCACTCAGGGATTTTTTTACGTATACGTCCATAGAGACATGACAATCGGGAGACACAACGTTGAACTCAATAGCTAGATTACAAAACATTCGTACTACCGCGGGGGCCTCAGCAACAGCAGGTGCAGCCTCTACCGCACTAGCCGCAAGTGCTACTACCGGCCTGAAAACTAAAGGTCTAACTGCAGAAGACGGTTGCACTGGTGGTGTCACTAGCCCCAAGGGGTTTATGGCTGCTGGCGCCCACATCGGTGTTAAACGCAAACGCAAAGATCTGTCGCTAGTCTGGAGTGATGTCCCTGCCCATGTGGCAGCGGCCTTCACTACCAATGTCATGAGAGCCGCACCGATTCTCTGGAATGAGAAGGTCGTCGCCGGGGGCAAGCCTGTGCGTGGCATCGTCGTCAACAGTGGCAACGCTAACGCCTGCACTGGCGAGCTTGGCATGATCAATGCCGAAGCTATGGCTGCTACTTATGCGGACTGCATGGGCGTGAGCAAAGAGGAAATCATCATCGCTTCAACAGGAGTGATTGGTGTGCAACTGCCAATTCAGCTGATCAAGCAAGGCATTGAGAGCACCTGCCAAGATTTGGACGTCTCGGCAGAAGCTGGCTTGAGTGCAGCACAGGCGATCATGACTACAGACACTTATGTCAAGCAAACTTCGCTGACATTCGAAGTTGACGGCAAGAAAGTCACCATCGGCGCTATGGCCAAGGGCAGCGGCATGATTCATCCAAATATGGCTACCATGCTCAGTTTCCTTACCACTGATCTGAATATTTCTCCGGCACTTCTAACCAAGGCTTTGAAAGAAAGCAGTGCTGAAACATACAACATGATTAGCGTTGATGGTGATACCAGTACCAATGACATGGTGGCTATTTTGGCTAACGGTAAGGCTGGAAACAAACTTATCGACAGCGAGGGCGGTGACTATTTCACCTTCTGTCAGGCCCTGAAGACAATCAATACAGACCTGGCTAAAGCCATTGTGCGAGACGGAGAAGGTGCTACTAAGTTTCTTCAGGTTGAGGTCAAGCACGCTGATAGTATTGCTGAAGCACGCAAGCTGGCTCGCTCTATTGTTTCGTCCAGTCTGGTTAAAACCGCCTTCTTCGGTGAAGACGCCAACTGGGGCCGGATCATTTGCGCCATGGGCTACAGCGGCGTTAGCTTCAAACCTGAAACTGTCTCAATTGCTATAGAGAGTGCCGCTGGCAGACTAGAGCTAATGCAGGAAGGGGAGCCAGTTGTCGTCAATGAGATTCTTGGCAAAGCTGTGCTGGCAGAAAAAGACATTATCATCCACATCGACATGAAAGAGGGCTTGAGCGAGGCAACCGCCTGGGGCTGCGACCTCAGTTATGAGTATGTGCGTATCAACGGCTCTTACAGGACATAGGTGGCAGAAATGGTAGCTTCAATGAACTTAAAATCAGTAGACTTAAAATTAATAGACTTTGAATCAGCCCTGAGCACTATGCCCGTGGCACCAGTGGCACCCTTTGATCTCTCAAAGGCGAAGGAGACTCTAAAACAGAACGCCTATGAAGTTGTCGTGGTCAAATTTGGCGGCAATGCCATTGGTAATGAGTCTGTGTTGGACGCCCTTATCGATGAGGCCGTTGTCCTGATCAAAGCCGGCATCCATGTCATTGTTGTGCACGGCGGTGGTACTGCCGTTAATGACGCTCTGGCTGCTATTGGCAAAGAGACCAAGAAGATAGATGGGCTGCGGGTAACTGATGAGGAGACCCTGGCGGTTGCCGTGAAAGTATTCACAGATATCAACAATAAGCTCACTGAAAAATTTCGCCAGAGAGGGGTTAGCGCCTTGAGCTTTTGCTCAAAATCGGCCATACCTTTTCAAACTGAGAAAATGTCCGCTGATCTGGGCTGGGTCGGTGAAATAGTAGATGTCCGCGACAGCGGCATAGCCAGCTGGATGTGGGCAGGTTGGACTGCGATAGTCTCGCCCATTGGTATTGATAGCACCGGGCAGTTTTATAACATCAACGCTGATCATGCCGCACTGGCTCTGGCAACTAGTCTTGAGGCCGACGGTTTGATTTTCATGACCGACGTACCAGGGGTGCTCAAAGACTTCAATTTGCCGCAGACTAGGATTGGCCATGTTACAGCAACGAGCGCCCAGGAGCTGATAGAGGATGGCACCGTGACCGGTGGCATGCTGCCCAAGATTAAGAGTTGTGTCAAGGCTATCAAGAACGGCATTAGGCGCATCGCCATAGTTAATAGCTTTGCCCCAAACGCCCTTGTCAGAGGCTTTTTAGCGCCGCAAGAGACAGGCACACTGATTACTGGAGATAAATATAAGTATGACCACTAGTATATGTGCCCAATCTGCTCAGTCAGCCTCAGCTCAGAACGATTGGGTAGAGCGTGGTAAGAAAGTGCTGATGCAGACCTACGCCACCCAGCCCATGGTACTAACTGATGGTAAGGGTAGTTATGTTGAGGATGTCGACGGCAAGCGCTATCTCGACTTTGCTTCGGGCATCGCCGTCAATTCACTTGGTCATTGTCACCCCGCCTACGTAGAGGCGCTTACAAAGCAACTAAGTAAACTGAGCCATTGCTCCAATCTTTACTACAACCAGCCTGCCATTGAGCTGGCTGAGAAGCTTGTGGCATTTTCAAATAGTTCCTTTGACCGGGCCTTCTTTTGTAACAGTGGTGCTGAGGCTGTTGAGGGTGCCCTCAAACTCAGTCGCAAGTATGCCAAGAAGCACAAAGGTGAGAATTGCACGAAGATTCTTACCATGAGCAATTCTTTTCATGGTCGCACCTATGGTGCCCTTTCAGCCACTGGTCAAACCAAGTATCAGGAAGGTTATAGCCCGCTGGTACCTGATTTTACTGTGGTTGAGTTCAACAATATTGACTCAATGCTGGCCAATGACTTAGATGCAGTCGCCGCCATAATTGTTGAGCCTGTGCAGGGCGAAGGTGGAGTGCACTTAGTTGACAACAGTTTTCTCAAAGAAGTGAGAGCGCTCTGCGATAAGCACAAGATAGTTTTGATATTTGACGAGATACAGTGTGGCGTTGGCCGCAGTGGTTACTTCTTTGCCAGTGAGAATTTTGGGGTTGCCCCAGACATTGTAGCTTTGGCCAAGGGGCTGGGCGGTGGCTTCCCTATTGGAGCAATTCTGATCATGGCTCGACTTTTGGTGGCAATCCGCTGGCTGCCTCAGCTGCACTGGCCTGCGTCAATATCATTGGTAATGAGCAGTTTTTAGCGTCGGTAAAGACTAAAAGTGAGCTGCTAGTAGCTGAGCTGGTTGGTCTCAAGTGTAAGTGCTCATCAATCAAAGCTATTCGTGGATTGGGCTTGATGCTCGGTATTGAGTTGGATGTGCCCGTTAAACCAATCATTCAAAAGTGTGCAGCGCAAGGCCTTTTGCTCGTTGGTGCTGGCGAAAATGTCATCCGTCTTTTGCCGCCTTTAACTGTAAGCGATGATGAGATCAAAGAGGCCATTGGCATACTGGCGAAAGTTTTGGCTGTGCAGTAGGCGTGGATCACTATGCTAAAGTTTAGTGAGACACAAACAGGTTGTTAAGTTCGGGCCTGCTTTTTGTACTAATCAGCCAGGTCTTGCAATTGACCTGCGCGCAGGCTGCGAAGCCACTCTCGTCCGTTGATCATAGTGAGCTGCCGCCGTGGAAGGCGGATGGGAATCTGCATCTAGGAGTTCAAGGATTAGAGTCGCCAAAATTAGATAGCGCCAACCAACTAATACTGCATTTCAGTCAGCTTGTGAAGAGTGGACAAATAGAAGAGGCGCGTCAGTTTTTAGCTGAACATAAGGAGACTCTGGGAAATAGCAAGAATGCTTTTTTGCTTAGGTCCATCTATCTAAATGCTATTCGCTTTGGTAGTTTAGATCTCGTAGAGTCATTGATTAGCAGCGGACTGAGACCGCCCACTATGACTATGAGGGTTTCACTTCTGAAGTATGCGCTATGGAAAAGAGAGTCTGCCATTGCCGCTAAGCTTAGAGCTAGTGACTTTGAAACTGACCAATTTGCTGACGTCGCACTTGGTTCTATTGACAGGTTGAAACTTGCCTTAAGGGAGCCTGCAGCTGCTCATAAGAGAGACGAAAACGGTTGTACCTTTGTACCTTTATGCATTGGGCGGCGCTGACTGGTCGAGTCGATTTGCTAAAATTGCTAGTTGACGCTGGTGCATTCATTGATGACGATGCTAATTGCTCCAAGGCATCGGAAAAACCCTACTACTTGAACCCGCTTGAAGTCGCATTATCGCTTGGTCACTTTGATGCCTGTAAGTTTTTACTAGCCAATGGTGCCAAACCTAATGGACGCCCTGGCGATATTTATCGCCCCCTGGGGATTGCCACAAAATTGTCTAACCGCCAGCTTGTTCAGTCTCTGTTGGGCGCAGGCGCTAAATTCAATCCACATGAAGTACACCATTAAGGGCAATACTATAATTCGCGACAATTCTGGAAGACGATGGTAGACGAAGTTCAGCAGAACCAGGCAAAGGACAATAGAAATGACTTTTCCGGCCCAATATTTTG
>LNEX01000127.1 GCA_001464165.1 bacterium Ga0077546 | reverse complement strand
TGAAAATTGCATAGGGATCATTTTTATCGCCTTCTTTGCGGAGGGTTTTATCATCATTCACCCAGGCGTAGATGATAACTTTGTGCTGACCGTCGTATCGAAAAAATAGTCGGAAGCGGTTTTGTCCAAACTTTGCTCGTTTCCAATGTCGGAATTCTTTGCCAAGCGTATTGCCCTGATGCCAGTTCTGGCTGCCAGGATCTGCTGGAATCTCTTCGAGCATGAGCTTTCGGATTCGAGCTAATCGTTTGGTTTTTCCATGCTCTTTGTAGGTTTCGGGCTGGGTATCTCTAAGTTTTTCTACTTCACCAATGAGCTTATTGAGCTGCTCAGTGAATAACTTGTACTGATACAAACTCCAGCCGTTTACCTTCATTCGTCTTTCTATTCCAGGCAGTCATCATCAGACACTGTGATGCCTGCGGTCAGGTCGGCGATTTTAGCCATTTGTGTTTCAGAAACAGGGGTGATGTTTTCCGGATGACTGCAGCCGTCTTTTTCCAGAAACGACAAAAATGCGCCAACAAATGGGTCGCTATCGTTCTCTGCTTCCTGGTTATCGATTACGCGAAGAAGCATAGTTCCTGGTCCTATGATGTCGGCTCGCACCTGGGCCTGTTGTCTGAACTCTGGGTGCTGTTTGAACAAGTTCTTGTCCAGCCTTATGGCTTCCGAGTTACCAGTGGTGCTAATTCGTCCCATGTAACTCATGTTGTCACCCGCGCTAGAACTTGTACTCATGTAAGTACCCATGTAAGTACTCTAGTACGTACGTGAGTCTGCTGTCAAGCGAATAGGGCGAGGGAAAAGCGTTTTAATCCCTTCGCCATAGTTTTGCCAGATATGCAGAGCAAGATAAATTGTGTCTACTAAGCTCTTATTTCTTCGTTTTGAGGCATTTACTATGTCAAATTATTTCCGCTCGAAGGCGGTGCTTTTGCTCGCCTCGTCAGCTATCATCGTGCAGTTTTCGCTGCCTGCAATGGCCCAGAGAGTCCCGTTCGTGCCGCGCTTAAGTCTTACTTCGCCTCTATCTCTGCGGCACCTGCCACCTGTTTCAACCGATAGTTTTGTGCACCAGGCCGGAGCCAGAGCTGAGGACATTTATGGTAACGAGGGAGTGGGCGGTATTGAGAAGTGCCCTGGAGCATATGGTATGGCGCACCAGGGCCATCTGCCGCCCATAGAGGGATTTAACCCTGAAAACCGCATAGATGCGGGCATCTATGGCGTAAGAAATCTAGGACTGACTACTGGGCACGGCAGTTACATGCCGTCTGCTTGGGGGGCTGATGAGTATGTCGGTGACGAATGGGCTAACACTGTGCGAGAGGGTGAGTATGTTGGCGATGAGTGGTTAGACACCCTTCGCGATGACTACGGTCTTTTTGGCAAGTGAATTGGTTGGTCGAGTTTAAAGCAACAGATTTTGGTTTTCTACGTGCGCCAGCGCAATACTTTTTCTTTTATAGGATTAACGAATGCTCGACCCTGTTCGTAGGCATCGTTCCATTCTTTTTTCAGCATGAAATACCAGTGCCCGGGAGTACCAGCGTCTTTGATCGTCATGATCAAGCGCGGATTGTACTTATTGATGATTTGCTCTTGCATCAATGCCAGAGTCTGGTCTTGCATTAAGAAGGTGGTGACGAAGTAATCGACTATGGGAGAAAACATCTGGGTGAGAGGTGGTGCCCAGGTCCAATAAGTCGTGTGGTTGAGTTCGGTGTGGGTATCATCAACTGGTGTCAGTGTGGTGATACCAGCCATCTTAGTTTGATTGTGATAGCTTAGATATTCGCGGCGACAGCCAGGTAAACGGAAGCTGATTTCGGTTTCGATATAATTGCCAATTAGCTTGAATAAAATAGAGCCCTGGGATGGTTTGTGTTTCACCATCGTCCAGCCGGTTCCCTCTGGAACATAGGTTTTGGCTTTTTCTTTCAAAACTTTTTGTGAACGCCACCACCAAGAGTTATGCACAAAAGGCACATGGGCTGTGTCTATCAGCGCGGCCACTGCATAATCTATGTGGGTGGGTAAAAGCAAGGTTGTGGTTGTTTTGGCATAAGTGCAACCTTCTAAACCCGGTGCGTGAGGCACTTCAGGTAGGTCTTCTTCGGCAATAGGCTTGTCGCCAAAATATACCCAAATGCTGTCTAGTACTTCGCGGCAGGGATAGGTGCGGCTTTTGATACCACAGAGATTGAGTTTTTGGTCTGAGCAAAGCGATGGAACTTCGGTGCACACTCCACTGGTGTCAAATTTCCAACCATGAAACGGACACTCTACTTCTTTGCCGTCAAAGTGACCAGCTGAAAGAGGAACTGCTTGGTGGGGGCAAATATCGCGCATGGCAAAGACTTTGCCGTCGCTATCGCGACCAACCATGATTGGTTGATTGAGCATTATTTTCGCTACTTTTTCGCCGCGCTTGAGTGCCTTTGAAGGAGCGGCAAAGTACCACATGTTCTTTGTGAATGTCTTGCCATAAGGAGAGACATAACCGTCGTTGCTTTCGTTAGTGTCAACCGTTTCTTCTATTTCTACAGCAGGGCTGCGTTGTCTTTCAGTTTCGGTGAGCATTGCCATCCTAGTTTCGACCTATCCTAGCCTAAATCAGCTATAAGCTTACTTTCGCATCAAGCATACAATGGAAGGGCGCAAAGATATCAAGTACAGCTAATAAATTTCGTTAACGCTGACCGCCAAAGCTTATTCTGCGGCCATCTTAGTGTTCTAGCGAGACCCCTAGATAGTCTTGGCGCTTGAAGTCGAGCGATTTAGAAAATGTTTTGTAACCGGGTTTCTTAATTTCTAGCAAGTGATAACCATTGCTAAGGTGGCACCAAAATGCTCCTCCACTCAAGCCTGAATTGTTGGCCGAAGTTATTTTGCCCAGCTTCGTGCCATCTACATAGACGATTCCGCCAACTGATTCTGAATCGCCATTAAGAAACAAGTTTGAGTTGCACTGACCGCTTGTTCTGGTTTCGGCGAAAATCACAGCTAAGACAACGACAGCCACAATTAGCCAGAGCTTAGGTGCCTGCGAACGCTTTGGTAAATACTGGCTACTTGTTGTAGGAGCTGTAGTTGTCACCGAGTGCTGCCATCCTTGGGTGCGACGGGCATCCACAGGGTTGGTGCGGCGTAAGGCAGTAGGCGCTTCTCTGGTTCGGGTTTTTCTCTTACTGGTTCGGGTGCCACTTTGGGTTCAGCAGTTGAGTTGCCGATGGCCGGAGCTAGAGCGGGTGAAGAAGAAGTAGTAGTGGTAGTTGTAGTTGTAGTTGTGGCCGAAGCAGTAGAGGATGGAGAAGAAGAGGGGTTAGCCACTGTTGTCTCCGGTTGAATAGGAGTACCTGGTGTGGGGGCTGTTTCGCTGTTGCCTGCTTGGAGTGATTGAGCCTCGGCCTTTAGCTCACCACTGCCATCACTGGTGGCAGTGGTAGTACTGGCGCTTTCATCCTTCGCTGCGGCATCTGGACTTTTGGCTAGCTGATCTCCGCCTTTTTTCTCGTCAGGTACAAATTGACTTGGTGCCATAAAGCTGCCTGGAGCCGTCGGCCTGGCTTTGTAGAAGGCTTCGTTATAATCGTGCCAGATTTTGGCCATGATTACGCCACCGGTGACATTCTTGCCTTCAATTGCTTTGTTCTCATCGTTACCGCCCCAGACGGCTGTCACCATATCTGGTGTGAAGCCGATGAACCAAATATCTTTGCCTTCATCTGCGGTACCAGTTTTTCCGGCCACTGGTCGGTCAGCTAACTTAGCTTGGGTGCCGGTTCCCCAGCGCACACAGTCTTGCATACATTCAACTAGTCTAGCTACGGGTTCAACTTGGAAGGCCCTGTCGGCCCGAGGATCGAACACTTCAATTACTTGGCCGCGATTGTTTTCGATTTTGCGAATGACTTGGGGCTTGATAGCAATGCCAAATCTAGCAAAAGTCGAGTAGGCGCCGGCCATTTCTAAGGGAGATGCTGCCGAGCTGCCCAGGGCTAGCGATAGGTTTGGGTCGAGTTTAGCGGTGATACCTGCTAAGCGCGCTGTTTCAATGACACTTTCCATGCCCACTTGCTGCCCTACCTTTACAGCAGGTACGTTTCGAGATAAGGCTAGTGCTCTGCGTATTTGAATACGACCATAAAATTTGTGATCGAAGTTTTTCGGTGCATAAGGTGCTTGACCCCAAGGTGATTTTATTACCAGCGGGCTGTCATCAATCATGCTGTCTGGGCCGAGCACGTTTTTACAGAAAGCAGTTAAGTAGACAAATGGTTTAAACGAAGAGCCTACCGTGTGCGGGTTGGTGGCACGATTGAATTGATTTTTCCAGAAGTTGCCGACACCACCAACCAGCGCTACTACTTCTCCACCACTGACTGAGACCGAAACCAGAGCACCTTGAGTAACGCCTTTAGGAGCTTTCTTGATGCCCTCGTTTAAGGCTTTCTCTGCTAACTCTTGGGCCACTGGGTCGAGGTTTGTATAGACACGTAGGCCTTGTCTGCGCATCTCGGCTTGGCTAAAGCGCTCACGTAAAACTTGCAAGACATAACTAATGTAGTATGGATATTTTTGCATCGAGTTGGTGCCTTTTTTAAAGGCAAGCTGCTGGTCTTTGGCTTCTTTGGCTTGAGCGGCCGTGATGTAGCCATACTCGACCATCTTGTCGATGATTTCTTTTTGTCTGCTATAAGCTGCTGCTCTGTTTTGCGGTAGGCCTAGTTCAGATGGGGCTTTAACTAGACCAGCTAAGAAAGCCGCTTGAGCTAAGGATAATTGGGCGGCACTGCGGTCAAAATAGCGGGAAGCTGCCCTTTCAATACCGTAGGCGTTGTTACCAAAATAAACTTGGTTGAGGTACATATTGAGAATGCGCTCTTTGCTGTAGCGTCTCTCTAAGTCCCAGGCGACATAGGCCTCTTTTATTTTGCGATCGTAGGTTCTACCAGCATCAGCAAAGAACAAGTTCTTTGCTAACTGTTGGGTGATTGTTGAACCACCCTCTTTGACGTGGCCTGCTGCCATATTGGCCATAGAAGCGCGGAAGATACTGAAGAAGTTGATGCCGTTGTGTTCGTAGAAGTGGTGATCTTCGGCGGCCAGAATGGCCTGCTGCATTTTTGTAGAAATTTGACTGAGGGGAACGACGCGCCTATCTTCGTCACCTTCAACTGTGCAAATTAGGTGATCTTGCTTGTCTAATATTTGAATTGCTTCGATGGGCTCAAAGCGTTCAACCATTGTCACGTCTGGCAATTCTTGAATCTGCTTCCACATAGAAGCACCCAGGTAACCAAACCCGAGTGCACCCACTATTAAGCAGATGGTGAGAGAACGCCGTGCGACGACACCAGCGTTACCTAAAACACCTTGGTTCTTGCGTCTGGCTACAGATCTTCGCTTGGCCACGCTTTCCTATCTCAATTCTCGATATATAGAGAGTAACCCCTGACATTATATATATTAAGGTGCTGGCGTGCTTCCTCCGTCAAATTCACGTAAAGAAAAGAGAGCGACGATTGTCGCCCTCTCTTCTTTTATTTCTCATTAACTATGGTTTAGTTTGTTTCTTATGCTCTTGGGTGAGTATTCATGTAGACCCGTCTCAAGCGGTCCAAGCTTACGTGGGTGTAAATTTGGGTGGTGTTGATAGTGGTGTGACCTAAAAGATCTTGAACTACACGCAGGTCAGCTCCGCCCTCAAGCAAATGAGTGGCGAATGTATGTCTCAAAGTGTGGGGAGTGATTGGTTTGTTGATACCAGCTTTGAGGGCATACTTCATGACGATGCGGTGGACAGATCTTGATGACAAGCGAGTAGCTTGGCGACTGACAAACAGAGGATGCTCCGCTTGTGGGGTGCGACCTTCTGCCAATTTGGACCAGGTTTCACTGAGATATTTCTTCAGCCAGTTGTGAGCGCTTTGATTGAGCAATACAACTCTTTCTTTGCCTCCCTTGCCGAGAACCCGCATTTCCATGCCTTCTTGGTTGTAGTCTTGAACTCTCAGACCACAGAGTTCACTGACGCGCATGCCGGTGGCATACAAAACTTCCATCAAGGCGCGGTCACGTGCACCTAATACCGAATTGGTATCGGGTGACATCAACAAACGCACAATTTCTTCTTTATCTAGGCAGGCTGGCAATCTACGAGTGAGTTTAGGGCCTCTCACTTGCTTCGATGGATCTTCATCGATCAACTGCTCTCTTCTCAAGTAGCGATAGAAAGATCTAATCGCCGAAATTTTACGAGCGACAGTTGGTCTTGAATATTGTTCTTGGATTTGTCTTATGTAAGCACGCAGACCTTCTGCTTCAAGCCAGCCTGAGCCATTGCCTGCTGGTTCAGCAGTTTGATCTTGTGCTTTTGTTGAGTCAGTTGTTGAACCAGTTGTTGATATTGGGGCACTACCTGTAGTTGTGTTAACTACTGTATGGCCGTTGTAAGAATTCTGCTGCTCACTTTTTAATGCGTCAGCTGGAGTTTCACCAGCAGAGCTGACGTCGCTGCCAATCAGCTGCTTGAGGTCATTCATGTAAGCGCGAATTGTATGAGATGAGTAATTGCGTTCTACTTCTAAGTAGCCAGCAAATTGGTCGAGCCAATTTCTATGAGCAATTGCTTGGCCATTTGCTAGGCTGTCGACACTTTTATCTAGAGCAGCATGCATGCCCGGAATGGCTTCTGGCAAGCCATTTATCAGACCTCCAGACTGCGCTCCAATATTTCCGTGCATGTTATTTGTTCCGTTTTGAAATGTCACTATTAACCGTCTTTCTAGAATTTAGTAATTGATGTGCACCACAATTACTAATTATGAGAACTTTGAAAGCTTTGTAAAGACCCCAATAGTCAGTATCTGAGTAGTCATGAGGCAAATACGATCGCGTTTATCAGCACTGCTTTGACAAAAAAGCGGTGCTACAGATGGTGGCGCAAAGCTACTAGAATTCGGGGATGCGTGGGAATCGAACCCACCCAGGGCAGCGTAAATCTACCCCGCAACGATTTTGAAGACCGCACACCACACCAGCGATGCTCCATCCCCGCGACCCTATCAATTTACCCTATTTCATCCAAACCTGGGTGAACTGCCGATCTTGGTAACTTAGGTAAGTTTCATAGTCATTAAGAAAAACAAAAGATATTAATGAAATTTTATCAAGATTCGCTATGGCTCATCGGGCCAGTCGATTGGGGATCGTGTAAAACTTCTAATAAGGGTTGTAAGGAGCCCGAGATCGTCACAGTTCCCTACATTTGCATTGACAATATTATAGATAGATACGTATAGTTCCATCCCTGTGCCTGCAATTGCCCTCGGCAACTGCGGTTTCGTGCACAGATATGCTTTTGCATATGAGCAGCCACTCAACAGAGGTAACCGATGGCTTTAGAGTTGTCTGAGCGCGTCCGAACCTTCGGGGCGGGAAGTTCGCGCATCGCGGATTTACCTGATCTCGCTGAAATTCAGAAAAGTTCGTTCAAATGGTTTATCGAAGAAGGTCTAGCAGAGGAACTGCGGGCTTTCAGTCCTATCAAGGACTACACAGGAAGGTTGGAGCTCCACTTCCTGACTAATTACAATTTTGAGGATCACACTGAGCCTAACAAGCCCAAGACTCCTGAAGATGCAAGGGCCCTAGATGCCAGCTACACCAAGAAGCTGCGTATTCAAATGCGTCTTGTCAACCGCGAGATGGGTGAAATAAAAGAGCAAGAGATCTACGTCGGCGACATTCCAATGATGACCGACCGCGGTACCTTCATTATTAATGGCGCTGAGCGTGTAATCGTTTCTCAGATCGTCCGCTCCCCTGGCATCTACTATAAAAGGGAAGTCGACACCAACGGTAAGAGAACCTTCTCGGCAACCCTTATACCTAACCGTGGCGCTTGGCTGAAGTTTGAAACTGATGTCAACGACATCATCTATGTAAAGATAGATAAAAATAGAAAACTTCCAGCCACTACCCTCTTGAGAGCCCTGGGTTATTCAGATAGTGAAATGGAAGGTATTTTCCGTCACAAAGAATTCCTCAAGAAAACTCTTGATAAAGATTCCAACAAAACTCGTGAAGATTCGTTAATCGAAGTCTATCGCAAACTTCGCCCAGGTGACCCGCCCTCGGTTGCTGGTGGTCAAAGCATTCTTGACAGCCGCTTCTTCGATGACAAACGTTATGACCTTGGTCGCGTTGGTCGCTATAAGTTGAATAAGAAGCTCAGCTTGTCTGTGCCAGAAGCTCAGCGCACACTGACTAGAGAAGACATCGTTGCTGCAGTCGATTACCTCATTGGTCTTCACTATGATGAAGGTCACGTGGATGATATCGACCACCTCGGCAACCGTCGTATTAGATCAGTTGGTGAGCTACTCCAGAACCAATTCAGAATCGGTCTTACTCGCCTTGAGAGAATTGTGCGCGAGCGCATGACTTTGCAAGACGCCGATACTCTCACCCCAGCTAACTTGCTCAACACCAAGCCATTGGTCGCAGCCATCCGCGAATTCTTCGGATCTTCGCAGTTGTCTCAGTTCATGGACCAAACCAATCCTCTCGCTGAATTGACGCACAAGCGCAGACTTTCAGCCCTAGGACCTGGTGGTTTGTCGAGAGAAAGAGCCGGCTTTGCCGTTCGAGACATTCACCCGAGCCATTACGGACGTATTTGTCCTGTAGAAACTCCTGAAGGTCCTAACGCTGGTCTGATTGGTTCGCTAGCGACTCATGCCCGTGTTAATGCTTATGGTTTCATCGAAACTCCTTATCGCCGTGTTGAAGGCGGTCTTGTTACCGACCAGATTCACTACCTGACAGCTGACGAAGAAGATAACTTCAGAGTGGCTCCAGGTGATGCGCCTGTTAACGATGACGGTACTTTCGTTCATCCTCTAGTTCCTGTGCGTTATCGCGCAGAGTTCATTGAGACTGGACCAGAGCAAGTTGACTATGTTGGCGTTAGCCCGATTCAAATTGTGTCAGTGGGAACGGCCTTAATTCCATTCCTTGAGCACGATGACGCTAACCGCGCTTTGATGGGTTCAAACATGCAACGTCAGTCTGTACCTCTGGTACGTACTGAGCGTCCACTAGTGACAACTGGTATCGAGCGTCAATCAGCTCGAGATTCAGGCATGGTGATTGTGGCCGATGTGGAAGGCGTGGCCGAATATGTTTCAGCTACATCTATACACGTTCGCACCAAAGACAAGCGCCTAGTCAAATACAGATTAGCCAAGTTCCAGCGTTCAAACCAAGATACTTGTTTGAACCAGAAACCAATCTTGCGTGTGGGCGACCACTGCAAGCCTGGTGATGTCATTGCTGACGGTGCTGCCACTAATTCTGGTGAGCTCTCCGTAGGTCGTAACTTGCTCGTGGCCTTTATGCCATGGGAAGGCTACAACTTTGAAGATGCCATCTTGATCAGCCAGCGCCTTGTCTTTGAAGACGTTTTGACTTCTATCCACATTGAAAAACTCGAAATCGACGCTCGTTCCACCAAACTTGGTCCTGAAGAAATCACTAGAGAAGTTCCGAACGTCTCTGAAGAATCTCTTCGTCACCTTGATGAAAATGGCATCGTCCGCATCGGTTCAAGAGTCTATCCAGATGACATTCTGGTCGGCAAGATCACTCCTAAAGGTGAATCTGAACACCCACCAGAAGAGAAACTTCTGCGCGCCATCTTCGGCGAAAAAGCACGCGACGTTCGTGATAACTCACTTAGAGTTCCACACGGCGAAGGCGGCCGGGTTGTAGACGTTAAAGTCTTTGACCGCGAAAAAGGCGATGAACTTCCTCCTGTTGCTAACAAAGTCGTGCGCGTCTATATCGCTCAGAAACGTAAGGTTTCTGTGGGCGACAAAGTAGCCGGACGTCACGGTAACAAAGGTATCGTCGCTAAGATTCTGCCAACCGAAGACATGCCTTTCTTGCCAGACGGCACACCAGTAGACATCGTATTGAATCCACTGGGCGTACCTTCTCGTATGAACGTTGGTCAAACTTTCGAAACTCTGCTTGGCTTGGCAGCAATGCTCACCAACCAGCGCTACGAAGTGCCACCATTCGATGAAATGTATGAAAAAGAAGCTTCATCGATGACTGTTCACCGTGAAGTAGTTAAAGGCAAAGCTATGACTGGCTTCGACTGGATTGGAGATGACGGTAAAGTCACTCTCTATGACGGCCGCTCTGGTGATGCTTTCGAAAATCCTGTTTCTGTCGGCAAAATCTACATGATGAAACTTGTTCACCTTGTAGACGACAAGATTCACGCTCGTTCAACTGGCCCTTACAGCTTGGTTACTCAGCAGCCGCTGGGTGGTAAAGCGCAGTTTGGTGGTCAGCGTCTCGGAGAAATGGAATGCTGGGCTCTTGAAGCTTTCGGCGCCGGCTACTCACTACAAGAGATGCTCACCATTAAGTCAGATGACGTAAACGGTCGCTCTAAGGCTTACGAATCAATCGTTAAGGGTGAAAACCTGAGACGTCCTGGTATTCCTGAGTCGTTCAAAGTGCTCGTGCGCGAACTTCAATCTATCGGTCTTGACGTTTCTGTGGCCAAGCGTACTCGCGAAGGCCAAGAAGTTGAAGTTGACTTGATGACAGAAGTTGAGGAAGTACGTCCACGCGGTCTGAGAAGACTCAGTCCGTTTGGCGAGATTGGCCTCGAATCAGAACTTGCGGAGCTTTCACGCCAGACTGCTATCCCAGCTTCGGCTGTGGCAACTGCAGACCCTGACGAGCTAGTGGAAGACGGAGACAACGAAGTTGTTGGCGACTCTTATGAAGGTGTCGTTGACGTACTCACTCCTAGCATTCCAATAGTTGAAGCCTTAATCGGAGCTATCGAAGCACCAGACTTTTCAGTAGATGCTGATTCTGAAGCCGATGATCTGATTGACGACTCTGACGACGCCTAATCAAGCCTAACTAATTCAAAGAGAGGACTGTCATCTAAAATGACTACGAGTATTGACCGCTTTGACTACATCAAAATTGGGATCGCCTCACCTGAGCGTATCCTCAGCTGGTCACATGGCGAAGTAACCAAGCCTGAGACCATTAACTACCGTACTCTCAAACCAGAGAAAGACGGCTTGTTCTGCGAGCGCATTTTTGGACCATCAAAAGACTGGGAATGCTACTGCGGTAAATACAAACGTGTAAGACACCGCGGTATCACTTGCGAACGTTGCGGCGTTGAAGTGACCGATTCTAAAGTTCGTCGTCACCGCATGGGCCACATCAAACTGGCTTCTCCAGTGACTCACATTTGGTTCCTCAAAGGTATTCCAAGTTATATCGGCTTGCTTCTCGATTTGCCATTGCGCGATCTAGAACAAGTTGTTTACTTCAATGCTTATGCCGTAACCAACCAAGGCAACTCGCCCGACTTGCACAAGAATCAACTTCTCGCTGAAGACGAATATGAGAAGCTTTTAGAAGACCCTAACATGCAGTTCGACGTTGGTATCGGCGCAGAGGCTGTCAAACAGCTTTTGTTCGATATCGCCAGACCTCAATATGAGCGCCCTGACAATAAAGACGATCGCGGTCGGTTGTTAGAGCTTCCTGGTTTGAAAGAACTATCTAAGCAACTTCGTGAAGAACTGGCTGGCGCCGGCGGCTCCCAACAGAAGAGAGCCAAAATCATCAAACGCTTGCGTTTGGTTGAAGCATTGGTAAATTCGCACACTGACCCAACCTGGGTTGTGCTCGACAATCTACCAGTTACTCCTCCCGATTTGCGCCCGATGGTGCAACTCGATGGTGGCCGTTTCGCTACATCAGATTTGAACGATCTATATAGACGGGTTATTAACCGCAATAACCGTCTTGCTCGTTTGCTCGAAATGGGCGCTCCTGAAATCATCGTGCGCAACGAAAAGCGCATGTTGCAAGAAGCTGTTGATGCTTTGATCGATAACGGCAGACGTGGCCGCGTGGTGGTTGGTCCTAACAACCGTCCACTGAAGTCACTATCTAACATTATTGAAGGTAAGCAAGGTCGCTTCCGTCAGAACTTGCTCGGTAAACGGGTTGACTATTCCGGACGTTCTGTAATCGTTGTTGGTCCTACTCTAAAGCTTCACCAGTGCGGCTTGCCTAGAGAAATGGCCTTAGAACTCTTCAAGCCATTTGTGATCAACAAGCTAATCGAAAGACAGATTGTTCAGAACATCAAATCGGCTAAGAAACAAATTGAAAAGGGCTCAGCAATTGTCTGGGAAATTCTTGAAGAAGTTATTCAAGGTCACCCAGTACTCTTGAACCGCGCTCCCACACTGCACAGACTCGGTATTCAAGCTTTCGAACCTGTATTGGTCGAAGGTCGCGCTATCCAATTGCACCCGCTTGTATGTTCGGCCTTCAACGCCGACTTCGACGGTGACCAAATGGCCGTGCACGTTCCATTGTCTGTTGAAGCTCAAGCAGAGGCTCACATGCTTATGCTTGCTTCGAACAACACCTTACTTCCTGCTACTGGCCGACCAACAATCACACCTACGCAAGCCATGGTGCTTGGTATTTATTACCTCACCATTGAAAAGCCAGGCAGTGATGATCCTAAAGTGTGCCGCGGCGCAGGCATGAGATTCGTCTCTTTGGCTGATGCAAGATCAGCTTATGAAGCCGGAATTCTTGACCTTCACGCCAAAATCAAAGTACGCGATGTGGACGGCAAAATGGTTGAGACAACTCCTGGTCGCGTCATCTTCAATGAAGTTGTGCGTGAAGCAATTCTGGTTGTTAACTAAAGACTGGTAGAGCACCAACAGCATCAACCTTTATCTAAATTCTTTATCTAAAGAGGGTCCAATGGTCACAGGCGATAAGAAGAAAGAAACAATGGAATACATCAACACAACTGTTGATAAGAAGAAGCTCGGCAATCTTCTTTCAGATGTGTATGAGAGATTCGGTACAGCCAGAACAGCTGAACTAGCCAACTCACTAAAGAACCTCGGCTTTAAGTTCGCAACTAAAGCCGGCGTAACTGTTTCAATTGACGACTTAGATGTACCGGAAGCCAAGAAAGGCTTGATTTCCGCTGCAGAAAAAGAAATCGAAGAAGCGCAACGTCGCTATGAGCGCGGCGATATTACTGAAGTCGAACGCTATAACAAAGTAATTGATACCTGGTCTGCTACCACCGACCAGCTCACCAAAGAAGTTGTAGATAACTTCGATCGCTTGAACCCTGTCTATATGATGGCTTTCTCTGGAGCTAGAGGTAACATCTCCCAGGTTCGTCAGCTAGTTGGAATGCGGGGCCTGATGGCTGACTCTCAAGGTCAGATCATCGACTTGCCGATTAAGTCTAACTTCCGTGAAGGCTTGAACGTTACTGAATACATCATCTCCTCCTACGGCGCCAGAAAGGGCTTGGTTGATACCGCTCTAAAAACAGCCGACTCTGGTTACTTGACCAGACGTCTAGTTGACGTCGCCCAAGACGTAATTGTGCGAGAGCCTGATTGCGGAACAGTGCGCGGCATCTTCATGCAACCAATTGCTGAAGGTGACAAAGACCTGGTCAGCTTGCAAGAGAGAATCTTTGGTCGCTCTGCATCTATTGATGTAGTTGATCCTGAAACCGGTGAAGTTCTAGTTCGCGCAGGTGAATTGATCAGCCGTAAGCAGGCAGCTCTTCTTGATAAGACTCTGAAGAAGCCAAACAAAGTTGTGATGGTGCGCAGCCCGCTTACTTGCGAAAGCCAATACGGCGTTTGCCAGAAGTGCTACGGATGGGCTCTAACTAGCCACCGTCCTGTTGACCAGGGTGAAGCAATTGGTATTATTGCCGCTCAGTCAATCGGTGAACCTGGTACACAGCTAACCATGAGAACGTTCCACACTGGTGGTGCCGTTTCTGGTGGTAAGTCCCGTAACCAAGTTAAAGCTCCAGCTAAGGGTACTGTGGTCTTCAAGATCCAGAGCCGTTCTATGCGTACCGCTTACGGTGATGTTATGGAACAAACAACCCGTGATGGCGTGATGAAAGTTGTGGTTGGCGAGAAAGAGCATTCTTTCCCAGTGCCAGTCGGAACTTTACTCTTCTTGCCTTCAGGGTCGGAAGTTGTGGCCGGACAAATTATTGCCGAGTACGATCCACCAGGTTCGAAGAAGAACTTGACTGAGCGCGCTAGCAAAGATATCACCGCCGATATCTCTGGACGTATCATGTTCCAGAACTTCCAAGCTGATGAAAAGAGAGACCGCCAAGGCAACATCTCAAGAACAGCTAACCGTGCCGGTATCATTTGGGTATTAGAAGGCGACGTATACAACTTGCCATCAGGCGCTCATGTAGTGGTCAAAGATGGTCAAGACGTTAACGCTCTCGATGTATTGGCCGAAATTCAAATCACTTCCGAACATGGTGGTGAAGTTAGATTCGGCCCCGAAATCGAAACCGAAACTGTCAAAGTCAGCAAGACCAAATCGCAAGTTAGACTGACCAAGGGCAAAGAGATGAATGTCATCATTGCTTCCGTCGGTGCCAACAATGCCAAGCTTGAGCCTGGTCAAAAAGGTCATATCTGGCGCGTTCAAAAACAAAAAGAATCATTCGCTATTAAAGTAGTGAACGAAGAAGTTGTAGAGAACGGCAAGATTATTGCTGAATTGGTTGATGATGGCTTGAACGTTGTCAGCTGTGGTGGGGAGATTATCTACGATGGCGTAGAAATCGATGACCGCCGTGTTGTCACTAAAGCCGGTAAAGTTCTCTTCGTTCCTGAAGAAGTACACTTCATCTCGAAAGACAGCTCGCTGAAAATGTCTGAAACTGGTGAAACAGTTACAGCTGGCCAAGAAGTTGTTAAAGACGTCTTTGCTCACATGGAAGGTATTGTCGAGATCATCGCTGATAACGACATCATCCACGAAGTAATCGTCAGACCAGGCGACTTGGTTCCAATTGGCGATCCATCAGAAGTGAAAGTGCCTGAAGGTCAAATCGTTGAGCCTGGTACTGAAATTGTTGAAGGCTATACATACAAAGAACGCAAGCTAGTAAACCTCTTCGAAAAAGAGGATGGTTCCTGCTACGTCATCGTTCGTCCAGTAGAAGAGTACTGGATTGAACCTAGAGAAACTAAGTTCAAGCACAAAGCCACCGACGAGAAAATCTCTCTACGTTCCGTCACTCAGTTGCTCTTCCGTGACAGAGAAAAAGTCAGACACATCCAAGGCGCGCAGTTGACTAGAACTTCTCTGGTTCTGCAAATGCAAGGCCATCTACAAACCCTCAAGGGTATTGTAGAAATGGGTGAAGATCTCAATATCGTTGTGCAAGAGAACATTCTCTTGCGCCGTGAGCAAGATCTCAACGTCACTCTATTGTCTGTTGAACACGGTCAGATAATTGACGCCAAGGCTGCTGTTGCCACTACTCAAGTTCTCACTAGAACTGACGCTCGAGTTCAACTCTCCAAGTCAGATGAAAGAAGAATCTTGTTGGTAACTGAAGAGCAACAAGTGCACCAGAAGATCAAAGGCACTTGTAACTTGAAAGAAGGCGATTTGATTCGCTTCGGTGACCCACTATCGAAGGCTTCTAGTGCTTCTATATCGGGACAAATAGTCTCGGTCGATGGTGCTGAAGTGGTGCTGAGAAAAGGTCGTCCATATCTAATCTCGGTCAACACTCAGTTGCAGTGCGAAGACGGCAACCTCGTTCAACGGGGCGACTTGCTCGCTACTCTGATCTTCGAACGTCAGAAGACTGGAGACATCGTTCAGGGTCTTCCTCGTGTAGAAGAAGTTCTAGAAGCAAGAAAGCCAAAAGAAGCTGCCATTCTCGCTGAGCGCGAAGGTAAAGCAAGACTGGCTACTGAAGACGATACAACTAGACTGTACATTGTCTTTGGTGATGGTACCGAGGAAGAAATTCCAATTCCTCAAGGTCTCAACATCATCCTTGAAGACGGCGACCCCGTCACTCTCGGTATGCCTTTGACAGACGGTCCTCCTAACCCACACGATATTGTGCGTTTAAGAGGCATCGAAGCGGCTCAGAAATATCTGGTCGACGAAGTGCAGTCTGTATACCGTTCACAGGGTGTAGAAATCGCCGATAAGCACATCGAAGTTATCGTCAGACAAATGACACGCAAGGTTCGTGTTGATGATCCAAAAGACACCATCATGTTGCCAGGCGAGTTGATGGAGCGCTATCACATTGACCAAGAGAACGAGAAATCGGCTCAACAAGGTCTAGAAG
>LNEX01000126.1 GCA_001464165.1 bacterium Ga0077546 | reverse complement strand
TGTACGACTGACTGATGATTTGCATTACCCAGGGCATCACCGAAATCTCGGCGAACTCCTGGGCCATTGTCCATCCACCAACCGCCATGGCACACCAGGCCAGGAGGAAGGTGAATAGGTACATGACGAAGCCTGAAAGTTTCATCTCTTTCTCTCACGTAGTGTTCAAGGTGTCACAGGCAGTGCTGCAACCGAGCCCTTGAACCAGTTGTTGATGATCTCGGCGTGTTGAGGAAAGCCGATATCGTTGGGCAATTCGTCAGCGGAAAAAACGCCAACGGCTTGCACTTCCTCGCCTGCCAGAAGTTCTCCACCGCCGCCGCCGTCAATAGGTTTGGCATGGTAGACGAGGATAATTTCATTGGCGCCTTGGATGGGTGAATAGACCGCAAGCAATCGCACAATTACGACCACAAGACCAGTTTCTTCATACACCTCACGAATAGCGGCCAGCTCGGCGTCTTCGTGCGCTTCAATAAAGCCGCCAGGGAGACACCAGGTGCCCACAAGCGGAGGCTGAGCGCGTTTTGTCAGGACTATACCTTCTGCAGTTTCAACCAGACATATTGCAGCGGGCTTGGGATTGTCCCAATGAACAAAGCGGCAGGACGGCGACGAACAGGCCAGACGAAACCGCTCGCAGACCAACTGCTCAGTCAAGCTGTGGGCACAGAGTGGACAAAAGCGGTAACCGCTGAAATGCGCCGGGGGCGGGTAAGCGTGAACATGCCTGGCACTAACGGAAGATTGGTCTCCTTGCTCGGTTAAGGTCAGGACGGATGGAGGAGGGTCATCGCTTGGCGATGGACCTCCTTCGCGATTTTGCTCGTGATGCGCAAGATTTGCTGTCATATATTCGTTCTAAAACGTTGCCTTTCGAGAGCGTTTACAAACTAAAGCCATAAAGTGCTTGCTAGAAGTCACCTCATCGCCGCAGCAGAAATCTGTTCGAACCCAACCAAATCAACTTTGACTCAACTCACCAACTAACTACAGAACTGAACGACTTAGCTAACATCTCCTCGAACTCAGAACTAGTGACTTCGACACAGACCAGCAATCTGGCAGAAGAAGAATCAATAGTTGAGATAAGGGCGAAGCTTTAGTGGTTTGGAAGAGACTCAGGTGGGTGGTGGAAATAAGAACAGCATTAGTACCTTAGATCTCGCGCCCACGCCCGTACAATCAATATCTACAGAACTTTACATGCACGCGCGAGTACTAAGCTTTCCTTTAGAATCCGCACAACATGCTACTGTCAAGGCTTTACAGAGAAATCGAAAGCCCTTGACAGCGCTAGCGGCACGAGGCTCCCAAGGGATATACAAAAGCATTTGTTTTGCGATCGAGGTTAGACTCACACCCTAAAAGCAAGCTCCAGAGAGGCTAGCTTAGTTCTGCTAGCACAGCTCTAAACAACCTATCGAGACGTTTCGAAGCATTCTTGGAGGCCTCTAATACTTCTTCGTGACCACCCATCGCTTCGTCTGGCCGCCAAACGTTAGTGATCACAGATACGGCACAAGCTGTGGTAGTCGTACCAAGAGAACTAGTACCATCACAACAAAGCAATTCAGGCACGGTCGACATACCAACAGCATCGGCTTTCAGCTTGCGCAGCATTTCTATCTCGGCCATGGTCTCGTAAGTGGGCCCAAGCAGGCCCGCATATACTCCCTGGCGTAAAGGTCTAGATTCAGACTGTGGCGCTGTTATAGCTAGTTTCTCACCAACACTAAGTAACTTTTCAGTAAGTCTATTACTGCATTCGCTGGTGGGCCTCGCGATGGCTGGTATTAGACCTGTATTTTTAAGCTCCGGGTTGAGGTGATCGCGGTAGCCAGTCAATACCATTAAATCGCCCACAGAGTAGTCGAGATTCAGCCCACCTGCGGCATTGGTCAAAAGCAAATTAGGCACGCCCCACTCTACAATCGCCCGGGCAGCTAATGTTACTGTAGACCAATCATAACCTTCATACAGATGAAAACGTCCGCGCAGCACAGCGACGAGGGGACCGCCGACTTCTATGCGACCGACAGTGAGAGTGCCAGAATGACCAACAACTCCTGGCGCCATACCGAAAAGCTCTTGATAGGGCAGCACTGCTGCGTCAACCAATTTGTCTAAGACACTGACACCCGAGCCCAAAACCACGGCTGCCACAGGCACTTCTGAACTAAGTTTTTTAAGAGCACTAACAGCTTCTGAAGCGGTTCTCGGCGCTGACTTGATCATGATTCTCCTTTAGTTTATCGGTTGATCGCCATTAGTACTTGATCGGGAAGTACCCCCCCTTCAGGCACGGCCAAGGCTAGCACTTTCAAGCCAGCGTGAGCCGCTACGATCATAGTCGGCACAGTATTCCAGTTATAAAAATGGGCACCCATGCTGTAGATCAAATCAAGGTCAGCTTGACTGGGAACCAGACCAGATTTAACACCAGCAACGATACCACTACGCAATTTACTCAATGGATTGCCCATAGTCCAAGTCTCTTCCTGATCAATAGTATCGGCAGCCGAAAGGTAGATCCGATTGACTACAGGGAAACGCTCACCAATCGGGTTATTCGGCCCGACCAGTGGGTTGTCTCCAGTAAGATTTAAGTGGTCAGAAATAATATGAGGCTCGGCTACATTGTCTTTGAGATGACTAGGAGAAAAACCATATGCCCTGTCAATGACTATTACGACCTCCGCCTTTTCTTTGTTGCGAATCAGGTCGATAGTTGCCTCTGAGAACCTTTCAAAAAAATCAAACTCAGGACAAGTCCCCGTAAAATCAATGCGTTTTGCATTCCGCAGCTTCAATTTTTCACCTCATTAATAAACGATTGAGTGCCAGCTATGTCAGCAAAGCCATGGCGAATGCCAATGTCGGCCGAATGCAGCGTCGGGCTGTAAGCAACAAGCGGTACAAATTCACGGGTGTGGTCTGTACCTGGAGCCGTGGGGTCGTTACCGTGGTCTGACGAAATCAACAGCAAATCTTCTGGCTGCATAGCGGCAATAATGCGCCCTAGCCACTGATCGATTTCTTCTAGGGCATGACCATAGCCTTTAACGTCGCGCCGATGGCCATAGAGCGAATCAGTGTCAACTAAGTTTGTGAAAATCAGACCCATGCGATCTGGTCTGGTTGGGCTTATCTGCACAGTGTTCAGATCAATGTCGCCATTGATTGCTTTCATAGTTAGCTCTAGGCCTTCGACATTAGTGCCGGTGTGCTTGGCATGAGAGAGACCATGGCCGACAAAAATGTCTTCAATTTTGCCGATGCCAAAAACACCCAAGCCAGAATCTAGGGCATTGTCTAAAAAGGTCTTGGCTGGCGGCGGTACAGCATAGTCGTGACGCTCACCCGACATCCGTTTGTAGGAGCCACTCTCGCCGTTGAATGGTCTGGCAATGACACGGCCAACCCGGTAGGGGCCATCCAGAATTTTGCGGGCAATTTCGCACCATTGATAGAGAGTGGCTAGAGGCACTGTGTCTACGTGGGTAGCCACCTGAAATACACTATCGCCAGAGGTGTAAACAATCGGAAAACCAGTGCGTCTATGCTCGTCGCCCAGCTCTTCTAATATCACGGTGCCGGAGGCCGCTTTATTGCAAAGAATACCTTTGCAGCCAGTTTCAGCTATAAAACGATCAATTACTTCGGGCGGAAAGCCTTCATAGAACATCGGAAAAGCAGTTGGGCTAATAATACCCATCATTTCCCAGTGACCTGTCTGAGTATCTTTGCCGTTACTTTCTTCTTGCAGACGACCAAACAGTCCAGTGGGCTTGGCCGCAGGAGCCACCCCGGCCAACGGAGTAATATTGCCCAAGCCGAGCTTAGCTAGATTGGGCAAAGCCAAACCGCCAAGCTCACGAGCGCAATTGGCTAAACTATTGCAATCACCACTATCACCAAAATCAGCGTGGTCTGGTGCGGCACCAATGCCACATCCATCTACAACCAGAACAATAGCGCGGCGGTTCTTAGCCTGGCCGTCTTTAGATTCGTCTTTCAAAGCTACCTCTGATTTGAATACACTGATAAAACTGAAGCCAACCTGCGCTAGCAAGCACTAACTAGATATCGTTCAGCTGCGCTGAGAATATCGTTGATTATTGTAATAGCGCCGGGCCAATTTTGTTCGCAAGGCTAATTGTAAAGCGGCAAACTGGCTGCCATTTTGGTTCAGCAAAATTAGTGAGACAAATACGCAGAGCACTGTTGTGTATTGGCTAGGCCCTTTGTTAGGGTGCGATTATCCTTTACACCCACAATCTTTCGAAAAAAATACAAGTTCCGACCTAAACCCCCACTCTATCGAGAATTCAATGCTTTTGTCTCCATCTTTATGGAGCGGCATAAAGGGCGGCTTTCAGGTCAACTGATGTTTCTATTGAAATTTGCAAGTGTTCTGGACATCAACTTCGGTCATGCAGACTGAAAGGAGTTGGTGCGTTACCAAAAACAAATCGTCTGCGCTAACTTCTCCGACCACTAATTGTCAATGTTGGCAATTGTGCAAGGAGACCAAATCGTCAGGAGTCACTTATGAACAAGTTTATTGCTCTTCTCGCGGTGGTTGCCAGTTTCGCTTTCAGCAGCACTGCTTTCGCCCAGCATCGTCACGATGGCCACGGCGGCGTCAACCTTCAGGTCAGCCCCTGGGGCACCTCGCTCAACATCGGTGGTCGCAACGGCGTCACCATCACCGACGGTTACGGTTGGAACAATCGTGGCTGGGACAATCGGCGCTGGGACAATCGTGGTCACCGCCCGCCGGTGATCATCATCCCGGTTCCGCGCTACGACCGCTATGACCGCTACAACCGTGACTACCGTTACGACCGGCCGATGGTTCAGCGCCCCTATTACTACTTCGACCGCTCTGGACGTGAGGTCTATGTCGACCAGTACGGTCGGGCCAGGTACACCGGCTACATCCGCGGCGACCGTGGTTGCTACAACTACAACTACTGCGACTAGCCTCGAACTTCCATTCTGAGGAATGGGCAAAACTGGATGGAGTGCAGGGAAACCTGCACTTCATTCTTTTTTGTTTTCGCAATACACTATGACATATAATAAGAAAGAGACACTAAGCAGATCATCGCCTCATAGTTAGTAACCCGCTAAAGCATTACTGTATCTGTCATTTAAGAATTTAGCCGTAGCACCTAGCACGGCTGCGCTAGTTAGTGCTAATCTAGTGTATAGAGATATCGGAGGCATAATGACCACACCAGACATGCTGTCAATTAATAACGTCGCTGCCAAGCTCGGTCTATCCGTACACCAGCTCAGACGCTGGGAGCTGATGTTCGGCCTGGAAATTAAACGGGGCCGTGGTCAACAACGCCAATATCGCGACGAAGATCTGTCGGTCCTTGAACGCATCAAGGAACTGGTCGAACAAGGCTGGCCTACTTCACAAATTAGACCTCAGCTTGAAGCAGAAGGCTTGGTATCTCCCAAATTAATCGGTGTCACACCCAGCCCTGGCAATCCTGAGGTTTTACAAGAATCAATAATTGGCCTACGCAATTTCACCGAGCGTCGCTTCATCGAAATCTCCAAACAAATCGACGAACTGCGACAGCTGCTGATATCAGTCACCTTAAAAAACGAACTCTCAGCAGACAAAGCATCACCGTGGCAGCCAACTGCCAGCGAGTACATGCCAGCTCCTAAAATTCAACCTCCTCAAGAAATTACAATTGGGCCGCAAATCTCCATTGATCCACCCAGTAGCAACATGTATGGCAATTCAGGCAACGCCGGTTTAATCGGTCGGCCACAACCTGGCCCTGGTTTGCAGCGCCAAGAACCACGTACCTCTTTCGAACCTTCCACCGGTAGTGAAGCCGTTTCACGCTCAATGTCGGCTCTAGACAATATGTTTAAAGAGAGAGAGGCAAGAGATTCCGAAAGCACTCAAATTGAAAGCAGCACCGCAAGCGGCTTTACTAAGGTGCCAATAATTCCACCGCCTGACAGCCAGAGTTCATCATCGACTTTAGCCGCCAATTCCTCAATTCCACCGGTTCGTCATAGCACCATTCCACCGTTGCCGAGTCCGTTACCCCTCCCGGCTCTGCCTGACACTGAGTCGGCCATACTTGGACAGGAAGAATTAAGTTCCGCTGAAATCTTACAGACTGATGCCCTTTCGCCAGCGCCAGTTGAGACAGAGCATCTAAGCACTACCCAGTCTGTACCAGATGCAGCGCAGCACTCAGCCACGGCTGTGGATTATCCAGCTTTGAACGAAGCGGTTATTAGCGAAGCAGAAGTGAATACATCTGGCCGCGAAGACTTACAAGGCGCAGACTCAGCTTTGTCGAAATTTACCGCAGCGTCTACCTTTAGCGTGCCACCACTGCCGCCAAATCCTTTTAAAACATCTACTGAAAGCACTGAAGCCGCACAGGCCAACTTGCGCTCTCTCTTCTCACCAGCGGCTCCAGAACCACCAATCGGGCTCAACACAGGATTTGCTCCTGGCAGTTTTGCCCCCAGCACCCCGCAAAGTTTGCAGAATTTGCCGACGGTCCCAAATACTCCTCCGCCTGTTCCCTCCTACGAGCCGACAGCCACACCAGCACCGGGCCCAGGTCCATCGCAGGAAGACACAGCCGAAGAGTTAATGGACAATGCCGATAACTTCTTGAACGACGATCAAGACCCAGCAGAAGCGCCCCAACCGGCCCCTGAAGAGCCGAACCAGCCAATTCAGCTAACTCCAGGCCCTCAAGTCAACTTTGGCCCAAATGTATCAGCAGGGGCACCAGCACCACAAGCAACACCACAACGCGTCGACGACAATTTCGGCTTGGGCGAAGTAACAGACCAAAATTACCTAACCGTGCTTGGCCGCGCCCTTGATTTAATTGGCTGGACTGACGAACAAGCAGACTCTTATTCGCTCAAGACATTCGGGGTTCCCCACTGGGATGAGTTGGGTCGCAGTCAAGCAGAGAAACTAGTGGCACACCTAATTGGCTTACTGAAAGAGCAAATGGGCTAGCTTACGAAATTAGCTGATTTAATCTAGACACCGTATTTACCCCACTGACAATCGGGCACCTTGACCTTACTATCTAAGAACACGCTAAATCGCGGGTTCTCCAGAGAGAGAGATCAGGGATGATTTCTACCGAGGGCAGCACCGGTCCTGCGAGCAATTATGTAACAAGAGCAGCTCTAGAAGCTGCTCTTGTTTTTTCGAAGTCGACTTATTGACTGGCATATTCAAGCTTAGGCCTTACCAAAATCAAGGTTTTGTACCCGGTTTAGCTAGCAGAAAACCTTGCACTAACTCCCGCTAACCCATGGCCAAACACATTCTGCGGCCTCAACTGGAGAATATTAAACGTCTAGTTTTACTAATTTAGGCCTTGTTATAGCTGGGTCAGTCTTGTTAGGGTCAAATTACCCATTTACATCTTGAATCTTACAGGAGTCCTTTTCA
The DNA here is from genome assembly GCA_001464165.1 of bacterium Ga0077546. Next base: position 1,060 of record LNEX01000126.1, on the reverse strand, counting down.
GCCACCAAACCAGCGCCATGCCCTAGTTCAGTGTCTCGAAAAGTCTTCAACCAAGACCTGGGTGATCTCACATTTATTAACCTTGGCAACGCGCTCAAAGAAAAGACGCTTGCCCGCTAACGTTTAGGAGCATCATGATCAATAACAAAAACCCTCTGGGCTTGCCAGAGATGGTCGATCACGTCGAAAAGATGTTGACCGACCCCGAAATTCTGCGACTCTACGACGAGGGCGACAAGCTCTCCAGCTCGCAGACCAAACACGATGTCGGGCACGCCTTCTCCGTTCTCAACACCGCCCGCTACCTGACCGACGAACTGCACAAGCGCTTCCCCGATTGCCTCAGCGACGAAGCTCGCTTGGTGGTCATTCCGGCTGGCGCCTTCCTGCACGACATCGGCCGCGCCATCAGCGTCGACGATCATGCCGAAGCCGGAAAGAAAGTAGCACAAGACTATCTCAGCGCCAAAGGCTTCCCCACCAAGGTCGTCTCCAAGGTTGCTGCTGTGGTCGCCTGTCACCGTTCCGACAAGTTCCTGGGCATCTCCATCGAAGCGCTGAAGAAATTCCCGGAATTGGCCATTGTCGTAATCGCTGACAAGTGCGTCGGCGATGAAGACCGCGTGCGCCCCCGCCAGGCTTTCTTCCTGCGCATGCTGCGCCTGGTTGGCCTCGCTCGTACCAACTTCTGGGACAACGCCGAACACGACCGGGTCAACTTCGCCATCAAGGACGCCCAGCTTTTGGTCGACTCGGACGACGCCTGCACCCAAGAACACGCTGGGGCGATTGTGCTCAAGCTGGTTCTCGATGAGAAAGTTGCTCCGGCGGCAGAACTGCTCTCGCTCTACGGCAAACGCTTCCACTCCTGTGGTCGTGCCGCCAAGAGCCTGGGTTTCCTCTTCCGCATCGAGGTCAATTCGGTGCGCTTCATGTACGACGACGTCACCAACAAGTGGCGCCCACTTGAATGCTTCAGCGTGCAACTGCCCTAAAAGCATAAGCATCTGAGGTCAACAAGGGAAGAAAAGTTTCTGGCTTAGGCCAGAGACTTTTTCTT
>LNEX01000125.1 GCA_001464165.1 bacterium Ga0077546 | reverse complement strand
GAAGGAAGCAAAGCCGAAGACAGCGAGCCAGCTGCCACAACTTAAGCAGCACTTAGCTGGCACTTAGGCCGCACTTAAGCAGCACTTAGGTAGTAACTAAAAGCAGCAAGCAAAAGCGGCGGCCGAGATAGCAACTGAAGATCTAGTTAAAAATGGAAGTGTCTTTAGGGGCACTTTCATTTTACTACTTTGCCAATGGCCGCCAAGACAGCATCGGTCAGCTTACAACCTAAATTCAGCATATAACCTATATAATGAACCGCCTATAGCCTAATTCGCAATACCGCCACAAGCCCCCTAATTTGGTGGCCTTGTCGGTGGGGATAAACGAGAGAAGTCTTTAATTCGAAGTGAAAGTGATGAAAAAAACAAACTTAGCCTTGCTGCTCACCGGATTGCTCATAGCTCAGGTAGTTAGCCAAAACAAC
>LNEX01000124.1 GCA_001464165.1 bacterium Ga0077546 | reverse complement strand
TTTTCATCCAGTCAATCAGGCCGCAAGCCTCACAAGAGCTGCCGCAATTGTCACTGAATCTGGAGCCAAGTCAGGCAAAGCCGACAAACTCGACAAGATTCCCTGTATTCGCTGGATTGACGAGGCCGCCGAACCCAGAGCCGTCTTACTCTGTATTCACGGTCTGGGACTGCACAAAGGAACATACGAAGACTTTGGTCGTGAGATGGCAAAGAAAGGACTAATCACTTACGCCATCGACATGCGCGGTTTCGGCTCCTGGATTCCTAAGCAAAAAAATGCCTTAATCGACTTTGATGGCTCCCTAATAGATATTAAGCGAGCCCTTACTGAGATTCGCAAAGCTCACCCTGGTTTGCCCTTAATAATGCTGGGTGAATCAATGGGAGGTGGCATAGGCATCCATGCAACGGCACTCTATCCAGACTTGGTCGACGGCTTGATTTCATCAGTGCCTTCAGGCGATCGCTTCAATACCGTTGACAACAGTCTAAAGGTTGGAGTTCACGCTGTCTTTGGCGGCTTCAACAAACCAATTGATATTGGCCCGATGGTCGTAGGAGCAGCTACAAAAAAAAGTGACTTACGCGAACGTTGGCTCAACGACCCATTATGTCGCACGAAAATTAGCCCCAATGAGCTAATCGCCTTCCAGAAATTTATGAACGGAAATTTCGATAGCGCTGGTCAAATTAAGAAAACACCAGTTTTATTCATCATGGGATCAAATGACAAATTAGTTAGACCAGTTGCGACCTTCAAGCTCTTTGACAGCCTAGCTACACCAAACAAAGACAAAGTTATGTCGAACTCGGCAGAGCACTTAATCTTCGAAGAAGGTCAGTTCAGCAAAGACGATCTAAGTTACATCAGCAACTGGATTGACAAAAAAGTATTGGCTAAAGGCCAAGACAGTGCTGAAGACACTAGAATTGCCGAAGAACAAAACGTTAAACAGCCTGAAAAGAAACCAGAAGAAAAAGTAGCTTTAGCGGCTCCCATACTGGTTAAACCAGCAAATTCAAACAAAGTTGCACCGGCAACAGACCATGATCTTAAGGTCTCATCTAGCTCAGGTATGTCTTACTGGATTGAGCTGAACAGAGGCGGCAAAATATATCGCTGCAACAACAAGATGGCTTTTAAATCTGGTGACTCCATCCGCTTCCATATCATTCCTGATACTGCTGGCTACGCCTATATCGTCATGAAAGAAGGAAGCAGCGGTAAAAAGACAATTCTCTTCCCATCAAAAGATACCGGCACCAAAAACTATTTGGCCGCCAAAACAGACTATCCTCTTCCCAAAGACTGGCTCACATTCGACAATACCCCCGGCATTGAGAAAATGAGTTTACTCTTCTCGAGTACAAAAATAGCCAACGAACAAGCACTCAATCCGCCAGTCTATCTAACTGCTTACGTTTCAGATGATATGTCTGGTTCGAAAGACCTAGTACCTACACGCATGCAACTATCCTGGGACGATCCAACTCCCGTGATCTTGCCCGACCAAGTACCAGGTCAAGACAGAATAGCTCGCAGTTTTACTTCAACAACAGGCAGCTTGGTAAAAGTTAGCTTTAACGATCCCGGTGGTCTAATGGCCGTAGATGTCGCCCTCGCCCACCAATAGAAAATGCTTGCTGGAGAACTTTGTATGAAAATGAGAGCGACCGAGAAGGCAAAAATGCAGACTACGTTAAATGACACTAGCCTAGTAACCACTAAGTTTCCAAAAGTCAGCGCCCCTATATCGAAGAGAAATAGCCGAGCATTAGCTATTACTTGTGCGCTCGCCCTCGGCCTGTACGGCAGTGGGGCTCTAGCCGCTACACCTGACGTAAACAAAGCGCCAGCCAGCGGAGTGCAATGGACTAAGATTCAAGACCTTAACCCCAACGCCACTTCTACCAATAGACCAATAAAGCAAAAGTGGGCAGTCGTAATTGGCGCTGCCAAGTTTAAAGAAAAACGACTCGATGGCGTCGATGCCAAAATGGACATTGCCGCTCGTAACTTCGCAGCCTATCTCAAAGATCCAAACGCTGGACGTTTTCCTGAGAGTCACGTCAAAACACTGATCAACTCAGAAGCAACTCGGCAAAACATCATAAATAATCTAGGGAAAGGCTGGCTAGGAAGCCTGGCTGGCCCAGACGACTTGGTTGTTGTATTTATATCCACCCACGGCTTTCCCACCACCGACGGTACTACATATTTAAGCGCATATGATTGCGCTCTAGATAACGTTTACTCAACTTGTCTATCAATGCAAAACTTGATGGACACACTAAAGAAAGACGTCAAAACTGATCGCATCGTTATGGTTCTAGAATCACCTTATAGTGGCGCAGCTGAGCTAACAGCTGGTGCTAAAGCTCTGTTTATGGGTAGCAATATCGACTTAAACAAAGTCTCGCTAGGCAAGGGTTATATTATCCTTACTTCAAGTAAACCAGATCAAATGACCTGGGGAAATTCTTTCTCGAATAACCTGATTAAGTCATTGCGCGAAAAAGATGGCATGCCCTCTCTCAATGATGCTTTTGCTAAGGCGAGGGCTCTAACCGAAAGCGACACCAGTGGCGCTAACACTAATTCAAAGCGCCAGACTCCGGTAATGAAATCAGACTGGACAGGCAATGATATCGTGCTCGGTGCACCAACTATTGAGCAAGTAAAAGAAATTCCTGAGAATGTAATGACTTTTGTCGCAGCAGAATCGCACTATCTCAAAGCCAATAATCTCGTAGGAGAAGGCAACTTTGATGGCGCCATCAGTGAGTACCAAGCGGCCATTGCTAAAGATCCTGACTATGCCGATGCCATTGCTGACTATGGTGCTATTCTCACCGTCAAAGGCGACTGGGCCGGTGCCGCTCAAAAATATAAAAGAGCCATCGAGCTTAAGCCCAATGATTCGCTCTTCCATTCAAACTATGCTCGGGTCTTAAACAAACTCGGTCAGGAAGATGAAAGCATTAAGCAGCTAGAACTGGCTTACCAGCTTAACCCCAAAGACAAAATTATTTTAGGCGCACTGGCAAACAAATGTGTAGCAGCCGGTAATTTTGATAATGCTATCAATCTTTTAGAGCAAGCAGTTTACCTCTTCCCCCAATCAGCACAAATGCACGACCGCCTGAGCTATGTATTTGCCCGTACTGGCAACGTCAACCAGTCATTTGCTCACGCTAAAGAGGCAGTCAAGCTTGACCCTAAGTTAGTTTCTGCAAGGCTTAACCTAGGATCGGCCTTGCTTCTCAAAGGCGACGCCGATGGAGCCAAACAGGTCTACCAAGAGACCACATCGATTGATCCCAAAAACGCAGACGCTCACTTCTTGCTAGCCAGCACCATGGAAAAGCTAGGCGACTTACCAGGAGCGAAGAGCGAACTCACAACCTTTGTCGAACTAGCTCCAGCTCAAGACCCTAGAGTAGAAAAAGCCAAAGCTAAGCTCAAAACTCTAGGAAATTAAAGCCACAATATTAGCACCAGCGGCCTTTATTGTTATTTGTTCAGTTTGGGCCTTCATTGGCTTCTTTGGTTGGCCTATCGAACTGTTCGCACACTTTCGCGTTCAATACGCTGTCTTGTTAGCCATGTCCATTCCGTATTTGCTGTATTTGGAACGCACTAGAATAAATCGCTTTTATATTACTAGCTGCATACTGGCACTCGTCGCCAACATAGCAGTAGTGACTCTAGCATCCACTAGTTTTGGCAGAGAGCAATCGTGCCTTAAGGCCGAAAGCCGGTCAGCCAGCGCAATTCCCCTTTCGCTGCTTCAATTCAACGTCAACTCAAGTAGCACAAATTATCCTGCTTTTGACAAACTGATTGAAAAGCTAAAACCAGATGTAGTCTGTGTTGAAGAAGTCAGCGAAGGGTGGCGCGAACATTTTGAGAAGCTCAAGAATATCTATGCTTACCAAAGTGTACGGGCTAGGACCGACAATTTTGGTATTGGTATTTTGAGCAAATACAAAATTGAACATGAAAGCCGAGAGCCAATAGGCGGAATTGGTCTGCCAACAATATTTATCGACTTAACTCTGCCTTCGAACTTCGGTGAGAGTAAGCAAGTTCAAATAGTAGCCACCCATCCACTGCCCCCTGTGTCACCAGGTGCTACGACAATGCGCGACAAGCACATGCATGAATTAGCTAAACGAATAGCTCAAAGCCAAAAGCTCACAATACTAGCTGGCGATTTTAATTGCACTCCGTGGAGTTATATCTTCGCAGACTTCGTCAAAGAGTCTAGCTTAGTCGATAGTAGGCTAGACAAAGGCATACAACCGACCTGGCCGACGATGTTACCTTATATGGTAATTCCTATCGATCATATTTTTATATCACCTTCAATAAGGTGCACAGAACGCGAGGTTCAAGAGAACTCTGGCTCGGATCACTACCCAGTGTTTGCTAAGTTTATAATTTAGACGAATATAGAGCCAAGTGATCGAAGTCTGTCAGTTAGTCACCTATATTGCGCACTTCATGCAACGAATAACTAACTCTTAGATTTGGTGCGTGTTCACGAAGGTAGGCTATGTCTTGATTCCTCAAGCGTCCCTTATCTACATAAACAACCTTTAGCGAAGGAAACTGCACAAGTTCTTTTACCGCAACACCTGCTCTCAGAGGTACATTCATCAGTGACAATTGCTTAAGATGCGAGAGCCGGGAAAGACAATGCAAATCGGCTGCTGAAACTTTGTTTCCGTTAAGCACCAACTCCTTTAAGTTGGGAATGTTAGAAATGAAACGATAATCTCCTAGTCCTATTCCAGTATCAGCAACATGAAGAATCTCTAGATTTCTCGATCCACTTAACTCTTTCAAGACCGGCGTTATATTTACGCAACGCGAGAGCGTAAGCTCCTTCAAATTCGGTAAAAATTTCAGCCTTGCCAAGTCTGCACCATCTATTGTCGACCTGAAGGCATTGAATGCTTCTAATTCAGGCAATGAGTTAAGTGCGGGAATAATAGCTGTCGTAAGGTCGGAACAATCGCTAATGCTAAAGCCCTTGATGCCAGGAACTCTAGTGCACTGAATAGCAAGTTGGTCACTAGCAAAGAAAGACCAGACAATAACTTCATAAATATCACCTTTGCGAAATTTACCTAGAAAATCCTTATGCGACACGACATTAGGTGAAGGAACCAAATAGAGTTGCGCATTCCGAGGATATTTCAAAGTCCCCCAAGCATCGGCTCTATCATTCATAGATCTACCAATCCAGGCAACCGGTCTGACCTTTGCCGCAGCAAGAGCACTGGTCTTAACCGGGAAATCAAACTGAGTAAACGCCTGCCCATTAACTTGTACGCTTTTAGAAAAATATCTTTCCTTGGGTAATTTAATCAACTCAGCACCAGCATCTGGGTCAGGAGAAACATCTTTAAGACGCAGAGCATCCATCAAATCAGTAGACTCAGGCATTGTCTGCGTTGGGTCAACCTTCTGTTGCTGCATGACAAAGAACGATAGGACACTGGTACAAGCCAAAACAATAATCGAAGCAATAACTACTTTAAACTTTCTTGAACCACGAAGCTCTTCTTCGGTGCCGTCGTCATCATCTATCTCATACTCCCCAGAAGCCTCTTGTTCGCCGCTATAACGCTGATCATCAAAAAGGGCGGCATTTCGATTACTGGTAGTGCCAGATACCTTATTCTCTCGTCCCAGTGAAAGAGTGACAGCCCCTTCAGCCGGACTGGCACCAGAGAATTGCGACTTTGTAAAAGGTCTAACTACCAGAGGACTAGCGGCTAAAGGCATTCCTGCAAGAATGTTTTTCAGATCCTGAGCCACTGCTTCCATCGACTGATAGCGATACATTGGCTCTTTAGCCATCATTTTAGCTACAACATTCTCAAGATCGTCTGAGTACACTAACTCTGGATTCTTTTCAGCTAAAGTTGGCGCAGGAATAGTTGCATGCATCATCATTGTGTCTGAGGCACTACGACCACGAAATGGAACCTTGCCTGTAAGCGCTTCAAAGAGACTGCAGCCCAGAGAATAGATATCAGAGCGGGGGTCAACCTTTTGCCCCATAGCTTGTTCCGGGCTCATGTAACTGGGACTACCACAGACAATTCCCATAGCCGTAAGTTTCTGTACTTCGGGCTTCAGCTCTTCAGCAAACTTGACGATACCGAAGTCAACGACTTTTAGATTCGCTCCATGAACGTCTGGTTTTTCCAAAATTAGCAAATTTGCCGGTTTAACATCACGATGGAGAATACCCTTGCGATGGGCGTAGCTAAGGCCGGCACAGGCTTCTATAAAGAGTGGCAAAGCAGCTTCTGACGCCATTGGTCCGGCGAAAACAATTTTGTCTAAAAGGTCTTCACCCGCTAGCAAATCCATCACATAAAAAGGCAAAGAACCCTCATGTACACCAAAATTGTAGATGGCGACGATATTTGGATGGTTCAGCTTAGCAATAGCTTGTGCTTCATTCTGAAAGCGTATGACCGAGACTTGATCTTGTTTGTCATCAGTAAGAATTTTTAGGGCATACTCTGTCGACAAAGTGACATGCTTCACCCGGTAAACCATTCCCATAGCTCCGCGACCAAGAAGCTCAATCACCTCGTAGCTCGCACCTACAATTGTCCCTGGGGTAAAAGCACCAGGTTTTTCAATGTTAACTTGAACAGGAACCGGGGCGTTAGCCTGATCGTTAGCCTGGCCATTAGCCTGAGCACGGGCCTTAATGTGAGCCTGCGAATAAACTTCAAACGAGGGTGCGCTAGCCTGCTCAGAAGCACCTGAAGCAGGCACATGACCGGGAACTTGCACTTGGGCGTCGTGTGAGTCAGCTGAATCCATTCGGTCAATACCACAACAAAGAAAAGCTGTGCCAGAACATTTATAGGCTATTCTACTGAGTTTTTATCACTTTTATAATCTTAAGGCAAAGGAAAGTAACCAGAATCTCGGTTCTGTTCATCAGCCGACTCTAATCGTCCACGGGGAAATTGACGGTATTTCCCCCAGACCTTATTCCTAACTGCAAAGCTTCTACGGTCAGAGCGATAAGTTGATCTGGTTTATCGATGCCTTCCTCTAAGCTTGCACCGCCCACGGTGACGGTTAGAAGAATCTGGCTTGCTTTATAATCGACAGAAAGATTCTCAAGCCTTGTTCGTATACGCTCTGCCGCGATCTCAGCACCACCGCGTGGTGTCTCTGGTAGTATCACACCAAAACAATCATCACGGCAGCGCCCGGCAATGTCTACGTCGCGCACGCTACCTAACAGACCTCGCCCAGTGCCAAGAATGACAGCATTCTCGCCCTGCAAGCCAAAGCTCTCGACAACATTCGCCAGCTTGTCAACAGTGACGAATAATAAGGAGAGAGGACGTTTATAGCGACTAGCTCTGCGTACCTCATAGTTGAGACGTTTATAGAATGACCAAAAATTGAAAGAGTTAAGATCGAGTAAAGCTCTGCGCTCCACCTCTTCATCAGAAAGAGATGGGTCTTCAATATAGCGGTCGGCAAAAAGCTTCGATTGTTCAGCCGGAATTTCAAAGTCTGGCTGTTCTTTCATATTCCAAGGAAACTGATTGTTACGCGCCCGTAGTTCAGCTAAGCGCTTTTGAAAAAGTAGCTCTTGTTCTTCTCTTTCAGTTAATCTTCTGCGCTTGTCAGACATCAGTTAACACTCTTTGGCTTTTTTATTGACTTGTCGGACATCTGACCAGAAAAAGTACCTTCAGTTTTTTCATCTTCCATATACTTCGAAACCATGTTTTGCTCAGTATCGTGCACAAGAGCCAAGACCGAGTCAATCTTGCTACCAAAACGCTTCTCTGCAGCACGCCACCATAATTCACTACCATCCAGCAGAGACTCATGAATCCACGCTACTTGATACT
>LNEX01000123.1 GCA_001464165.1 bacterium Ga0077546 | reverse complement strand
AAGCCGGCAGCGAAAGAAGCAGCGACCGCGATACCGACTTCAGGCAACCTGTCCTTGACGGCGCCCAAAGCATCCACGGTTCCGGCCGCTACTACATAAACTTCGCGAGCCAACTTGTCATCAGCAAAACTCGTAAATCGTTGATCTTCATCGAACTTTTCTGCTTTAATCGGCATTGAACCCCCCTGAGAAAAGCTTATATAACAAAGCTAAATCTGAATATCGGGGTTCTACGAAGGCAAGAAACTAGCGATAGGCCAACACTGGTATTTTGGCCGTGATTGCCTGGTTTAGACACTGCTGGGCAGCAGCTATTAAAATACCTGGATGCTCGCAGGTCTGTGGCATCCCTGCCACCCCGGCGTGGGGGTCAAAGCCGGCGTCGAACCGCTGGCTATTGTTGCGAGAATTAGCAATTTCAATAATTCTCTGAGCACAAGTTTCAGACTCTTCTAGCGATGAATTGGCCAACACCATGCCAATTAAGCCGTTGAAGTGGCAGAGATAATCAAGCTTACGGACTTCGACCACGGCCAAACTGCCCAACCAAGCAATTACTTCTTGCCTTGAGTGCGTCAAGCCCAAATTCTGATCAAGACTCGCGCAAGGCGATAGCAGAACAATGCCAAAACCAAGCTTGGTGCGTTGATAACGGTTAAACTCTTGCATCAAAAACCAATAGAATGATCCTTCAGCAAACATGCCCGAACTAACGTCAATAAGGCGCTTACAATATTCGTCAAAGCTAGCCTGGTCAAAAACCGCCGGCTGGGGCAAAACCCCGGGCTGAGGAGAGGATACCGCATGGGAGCGCCGGTCATCTTGACTAGGCGAAACTTGAATTGGTATTGCCTGAGGGGGCAGACCCTGAGCTAAGAAAGCGCTAACTTCTTCTAAATCGGCGGAATCATGACACCAGACTGCCGGAGCATCTTCAGCTTCACTGGCATATAGACACCAGCGTGGCACATTGGTAGTGGCAAAAGAAAACGTACAGGTGACCAGCAAAGTTTGGCTGGCAGCCTGAAAAGGCAAAGCTATCAAAGAACTACGAATCATCGATGCCATCTCAACCACTGACAGCAAAGTGAACTGGTCGGGGGTTTTACTTACTTTCGATAGTTTGGTACGTTCCATTAAAAACTCGCAGGCTCAACAATCATTTAATAGCAGCCTGGCCCAATAAAATCTAGCACCAGCAACTAGTAGAATGCCTAGAGCTCTCTTTACATCCAAAATTTGGCCTTATTCTGTTAGGCTTAAGTCTCATTCACCACCAGTCAAAGTGTACTGTCCAAACCGATATACAGTTCAAATAATGTACCGTCCCAAAGTCGACCCAAACTCTCTGCCTCTGCGTCTACCGCGACTGGAGTCTTTGCCAACTAGCAAAGATGTTACGGAAGCTCTTCAACACGCCCAAAAAAGTGCCGGTAGAAGAATTGAAGTAATTTGGGGGCGACCTGCTAGCGAAAATACACTGACACTGACATGCACCTTCAATCCTCTTGGCGGCGAACCGGTCTGGGAATTGACCGAAAGCAGCCAGAGAGAAATTAGAGAAATTTGGACTTATCCATGCGGCGATGTCGGCCTCATTCTCAACTTAGTGACAGCAGAATGCACCGGTGATGCTCTTCCCCTGGGCGATTCGAACCAACTGGTAAGCAACTCAGCGAAGGGCAACATTAACAGCAGCGGCATATTCACTAGCACACTGCTAAAAATGCAATCAATCTCCACCCAAAGGGCCCCTGTTTCCAATGCCAGCCGCAACTCAAAAGTTGCCACCATGGAGGGCAGCTTAGTAGATATGCAAGTGCCCAACTTGCTTCAATCGATCAATATGGGTGGCATGACTGGCTGTTTGTTTGTCGACAACGGTCAATCGGGAGCAGAAGTATTCTTTTACGAGGGCGCAATGACCCATGCCACTGCCCTAGGTCTCGAAGGTGACCTGGCAGTATTAGAACTGGTTACCTGGGAAAAAGGTAAATTCTACTTCTACCGGGATGAAACCAACCCGCTAAGAACCGTAGTGAAGCGCATCGATGCACTTTTGATGGAAGGAATTACTATTCTTGATCAGACCAAGACACTTGATGCCGCAGGTATAAAAGCCGAGTCGTATATCAACAAAGCTGAAGCCAGCTTGACTGAAAGAGACTTCGAAGAACGGGTTGCAAGTGGTGCTCCTGTAGATATGGCCAGGCAGAAATATTTCTATATTCAACTTGATGGCTGTTCCACCTTGGCCGATATTTTGCGCAAGACCCCCATGGCTAAAAAAGACTGGGTGCCAATTCTCTTCAATTTGGTCAATAGCAAGCTCATTACCGCCTCAAGCAAACCAGCAAAAACCGATAAAACAGCTGGGCTAAATGCCACTCCGATTGATCATGTGGCAATTGAGAGAGTCAACAAAATGTTGTCTCGCCCCGATACTGGGATTCTTTCCTATCCCTCTTTTCACTATTTTCTAGATCAAGAATTTCAGCGTTTTCAGCAGTATCGCATACCCTATTCGATCATCATATTTGAGATGTGGGCTTGGCACAATAACGAGCTCAAGGCCCTTTCTCCATCAGCTTTACAAGAAGCGGTTAGTCGCATAAACGGTGCTAAACGTTCGCTTGATCTCTTTGCTCACTTTGAAGCTCTAAGCTATGCCATTCTGCTGCCCCACACCGAAACACAAGCAGCGGCAGTGCTGGCTCATCGCATACTTGAAATATTGAGAGCTCGAAGTCTTGGCCCTGAGGCCAATCTCAGCCAACTGGCTCTAGCATTTGGTGTGGCTGGTATCCCGGAAGACTGCCACGAAATTGGTCTGCTTCTAGCTGCCGCCAAGGCCGCCAAAGTAGTGGCACAGAAAAACAACTATCCTATAGTCATGTTCAGAGACATGAGCCCCAGTGCATGAGCCGGAAAATATTGATTAAAGCATCAAATTTTTTCATCGCCCTAAGTATTTCACTGTGTTCACTCCAGTCTATAAGCCAAGTACACGCTCAAGTTAAAGATGAGAAAAAACCAGCGGCAAAACTTGATTCTAAAGCCACAGTTAACCTGGCTCTAAAGGCATACAAAGCGGGAAAATATGGCGAGGCAGCCAACCTTTTGCTCACTGACTTAAAAGAGCACCCTGACGACAGCAAAACGCACTACTACTTGGGCCTCGCCTTGAAGAAACAGGGCTTGGACATGTCTGCCTTAAAAGAGCTAGAAATGGCCGCTCGTCTAGCTCCACCAGAAATGATTAGTGCCTTTGCCGAAGAAAAGCTAGAGGGCCTAGACAACGCGAAATCACCGCTATTACGGGCAGCACCAACCAAGCCCAAAGACTGGTTTGCCCAAATGACTTCTTCAGTGACTGACTTTATCGGCCTGACAAAGCCCGAAACTAACAAACCAAGCAATAACGAAAAGCCGACAACATCAGCAAATTTTGAAATTCCTGATTTGTTTGGCTCGATGAAAGACGCCATTCGCAGCGGCAAAAAGATGATAAAGACTGCCAGCGGTGCATCCTCTTCTCAATCATCACAATCTTCTCGCTCTAGGCGCACTAGTGGCCCAGCTGAAATTATGCACATGGACGAAATGCTAGATTTGGTTGAGAAAAGCAAAACCATGAATGTACCGGCTTGGGCTAGTCATGCTGAAGGTCTGACTGTCTATTCGCAGGCCCCAGAAAATATCCCTGAATGGGATTACTGGATAGCTCGATTTAAACGCTCTATTCAACACGTTTTGCTCAAGCGCTTGAATGCCGAGTCGACAAACCAGGTAAGAGGTGCCGCAGCCGCTATCTTTAGTATTGATAGAAAAGGTAATCTCCATGGCAGCATTTACGCCAGCACAGCCGACTCGGTCTTAAATAAATGTCTCGTTGGAGCGATTCGCGACCTCAATCATTCGCGCATCCTCGCCTTTCCTGCCAACTCAAATATAACCGGTTGGAATTTTCAGATGACCTGGAATTTCGGCAAAATGCTGGCCTATGTGCGCAACTATCGCGAGCAGGTAAAACAAGCCGAAGCAATCAAACAGTTGGCAGATGCACTAGCCGCTGATGCTCAAATCAAGGCGAAAATTTTAAAAACTAAAAATGAACGCGAGCTCAAAGCAAAAATGAAAAAGCTGGCAAAAGAAAAAGACCTAGCCACCAAAGCCAAACTGCTAGAACAAACTCGTGAAATTAAAGCTGAGGTTGAAGGACACATAATGACAAAACCAACAATCAAAGAACTTCGAGCAGTTACCCTTGAACTAAACGACTTAGGTACCACTACCGGTGCCGCTGTAACTGAAGGAGATCCATTTGCTTCTATTGATGACAATAAAATCTTGAGTTGGCCAGACCTAAATCGTTAAAACATGCAAAAGAACAAAACAAGAAAAACAATATATATCCTCGCTCTTTGTCTAAGCAGCTGGCTTGTCAGTTTAGAGACACAAGCCGCACCAGCAATTAAGCAAGAAAAAAACGGACAGTTGCAAGACCCCATAGAACATCCGGCCGCCTGGAGCGATGCCATACCATATTACAATCTAGCCAACAAATACCTAGAAAAAGAACGCTATGAAGATGCCGTGGACAACTATCATGAAGCCATTGCTCGTTTTCCTGATGACCCAGACTTCTATATCAATTTGGGTTTTTGCTACCGTAAGCTAGGAGATTATGAAAGTGCTGAACAGGCTTTTCGCAAAGCACTGACCTTGAACAATAAAGACTGGATGACTTGGAGCAATCTCGCCAACGCTCTGTTGAAGCAAAATAAACTGGCAGAGACAGTTAGCACTTTCGAGAAGTGCCTCAAGCTCACCATGCCAGCCGGCGAACGAGCAGCAATTAATCGCGACATTGCCGACATCAATAAAATTCTCGCCATGCGCCAGCCAAAATAAACAAAGTGCCCCTAGCGAAAGCCACAGTTCGCAAGCCAGTGCCAGAAAGCAGCAACCCAAAGCTTGAGAGGACGCTAAAACCAGCTCAAGTAAAGCCAGAGCGTAAGCCAGAAGACAAGCCTGAGCATAAAACAGAATCGACAGGCTGGGACTACGTCTACAAGTAGACCTTAAATTTAGGTTGCTAGCTCACCAGCTTGGTACAGCCAACGGCCGTCTTGCTTTATAAATGTGCTCTTCTCAGAAAAGGTAGAATCATGCTCGCCCTGGCGTAAGTATGCACTGAAAGAAACAGTGGCCATTTCTGCGCCATCTACAAATTCAAGTATTTTCAAACCGTGAAAATTAGTACCTCTAGAGAAGTTCAACAAATCGGCTTTCCATTCAATAAAATCAGGATTATAAGCCGGGTGATCAGGGTGAGTGGTATTCATCAAATAATCAGCCAGCCCTAAGGCATAGGCACAATAGCGTGAGCGCATCAAAAGCAGTGCTGATTGGGGAATAGCACCATCGTGATAGGGCTTACAGCACTTGTGATAGACAACCTGACTACAACAAGGGCAGGGCATAAAACGATCTCTAACTACCACAGTCACCTACTTCAACAGGTCGGTAACGATTTGACGCACAAGATTGCCATCGGCCAAACCTTTAAGCTGCGGCATTACGGCCTTCATCGCCCCGCCTTGATTGCGGCCTTCGGCAGGCAAGCTATCGATGATGGCTTTAACCAGGTCGCGCACTTCTGCTTCAGATTTTTGGGCAGGCAAATAGCTGGCTAATATGTCACGCTCAATTACTTCTTTGCTAACTAACTCAGTGCGGTTAGCTTTAGTAAACTCTGCTATTGAGTCGTTGCGCTGCTTTACTTGCTTCTGCAAAACCGCTAACTCTTCCTCATGAGTCAACTCGCACTTCTCACTGGCAACCCCATCGTCTTCAGCATTCTTGACTGATGGCTTTGCTTCAAGCTTCTTATATGAAAATGCCGAAAGAGCAGAGCGCAAAGTATCAACCCTCACTTGATCGCGGGCTTTCATTGCTTCTTTCAAATCGGCAGAAATTTTTTCTTTAAGACTCATTCAAACCTTCTTTAATTAGTTAATACCGTGCATAATCGGCGCAGAATTTTTGAGCACATCTTCTTCAGTCCAACTTGAAGCCGGACTAGACGCAGGCCCCTGAATAATTGTTGTGGGCACCGAAACAGCACCACTAAGATCACTGGGTATAGCCGTCTGCGAATTAGAATTAGCACTAGAACTAGATTCTATGGGCAAATCCTTTGGAATCAACGGCGGTTCAGCTCCCAAAATATGGCCAATGATGCGGTTTGCACCATCTATCATTTCACCGGCACCATTAACGGTGACATTTAATTTCTGCCCAGCGAATTCAGAAGGAGTGCCAACAACATCAGAAGTAATAACAGAAACTCGACCGACCAGTTTTCCAGTAGAGTCAATAATATTACCGTGGCGATCGACAGCAATGTCAATGCTAGTACCAATCAATGAAGTAGGGCCAGATGAAGCTTTGACAGCAGCACTAGTTGCAGAGTTAGCAGTACTACTGACCACTGGTGCGGCCTGACCATGGGCAAAAGGCAGTTTGAAAAATTTGTTTGGTGCCTTTGTGGCAGCAGTTTGTTGCTGTTGTTGGCTGCTCACAGGTTGATGTGGAACCACAGCTGCAGCAGCTCCAGTTTGAGCTCCAGCCACCGGGGCATGATAGGCGGGGTCAGCCGGAGTAATACCAACTGCTTTTTCGGAATACTGAACTAAAGCTCCAGCGCCATGGGCTGTGCCGCGAACTACAGCCCCAGCTCCCTCAGCTGTATTCTTGACAGCATTGCCTGTTCCTTTGATCACAGCTTCAGCGCCATGGGCCGTACCTTTGACGGCTTTGCCAGTTAATTCCTTAACATCCTTAACTAGATTGGTCAAAGACAAAGGGTTATCGGCTCTGGCTTCAGTACCAGCACAGAGGATGACAAGCGCAGCTAGAATATAGTTAGTTTTCACGTTCATTATTAATCGCCAATAAGGAAATAGGACAGAAAGCCATTTAAGTGCGCATTCTATCCCACCATATGACATTCAATCCTTACTGATTTGTCATGCCAGCAACAAAATATAGCGCCCCTGCCTATTTCTCAAAAAAAACTGACTAATTTCTTCTCTCGGTTGTTTAGAAACGCCGCCAAACGGAACAGTGTTTGGTGACTTGACGAAAAACTCGTTCACTCTCACGATTGATGAAGGGCAAATTCACTTGCTGCAAAAGCTCAAAATCTTGAGAAAGAATATGGCAAACTTCTTTCTCACCTAGCCACAATTCTTTAGGAGTGACGTGTTTTTGCCAATTAAAATCGCTGACTAACAAAAGCAAGCCGCCTACTTTAACAATACTACGGTCGCCTTTTAAACGAGACAATATAGACAGTGGACTCGGCACCAATGTCAAAGCATCAGTCAAGGCAACAAGATCAAAGTTTAGGTAGTCTGCAGGCAACGAGCAAGGATCACAGCGCCTAAACTGCACACTGTCTGCCCTAAGGTTCTCAATCACACCATTTACGGTAAACTGCTCTAAATTGCTATCCAGCTGACTGAACTGATATCGTTTAGTCAATAATATTTCTTGCGCCGCACTAATCAAGGGTAAACGCAAGTCGACAGCCACGACATTCTCAACATGACGAGCCAACACATGTGTAAAGGCACCAACTGAACAACCAACTTGCAGGGCGCGTTCAGCTTTACTCTCGGGCAGATACTGAGCTAGCAAAACGTCCAAGTCTTCGAAGCTATTTGTTTCTTGACCGTAGCTTGAGGCTATCTCACCGTTTACTTCAGCCTCATTACCAAGGTGAACTACGGCACCGAAGATATCGAGATTCTGATTCTCGCGACTAGCCAAACTTGTGCGCACAACCCTCAAGCCAGCATGCTGAAAGAAATGCGGTCTAAAGTGGAATCGTGCATGTACACTGGCCTCATCGCCAGTGCTGATGAATGAGCCGCCAGCAATCATTTGGTGCTCGCCATCAAAACAAGGTGTACTAAAATCGTCATAAAGCCGATTAATTCTGAATCCTGGCAATGGGTTAAAATGATCACCTAACCATTGCCAGACATTGCCATATAAATCGCGAAAAGGCATGTCACCACCGGCAGTGACAGTATCTTCAATAACCGAACTTTCAGAACCAGCTCTGAGGTTGATATTACCTCGAGGCGATATCACTTCACCATTTTCAACGTCTAGTTTGAATTGATTGGCTGTGGCCAGCCGCTGATGCTCAGCTTCGGTGAGCGGACGGAATGCGTGCTCACTATCATGAGCCTGCAACCATGCGCAAAAAGCTTCTGCTTCATGATAATTGATAACAACAGGCCAGTCCCAGGGCATGTCTATTACTTCAAAAAGTGTCCGTAAGCGAAACTGGTTAAGGCCTTGAGGGCCATCGGGCACCCAAAACGTAGGACATTTGACATTGCGGAACTGCTTCCAGCGAAGGCCAGTAACACTCCAGTACTTGTCATTCTGGTAACCACCTTGGTCAACGAATTTCCAGAACTGAAAATTGCTTACTAATGAACGGCTGGCCTCGAATGCCGGGACATTAACCAATCGCTCGCCGTATTCGTTGTCCCAGCCAAAGGTCGGCACAGTAGACGACTTGCCAACAGAAACAGCCCCAGCTGGAACAGGCAAAAACTCTTGCTCGCCCTGAACTCCATAGCTCGGTGAATTAGCTGGAAACATCTCTGGCCGCGCCAAGAGAGCAAGCGGCAACTCTCTAATCAAAACAGATGAAGTCTCAAGGTGGATTCTCTCATGCTCAAAGCCCATGAAGAGTGCCCAAAGCGAGCTCTCTTGAGAGATGGGAGCATGGCCAGACTCTAGCCCTGGGGCGCTAGCAATAACCTCGGTGATCAACTCATAAGCTCTGCGGCGATAGGCCTGCGCCTCGTCAACAGCAGGCCATTCAATGTCATTCTTCGACATGTCGTCCCAAGACATTTCATCGACACCGGTCTCAAAGAGACTCTCAAATTTAGAATCTATAGGGCTTTCTACTAATTTTGCCAAGCGTAATTTATTGACGTAAAGAACGGCCGGATGGACATAATAGAAAATCAGAGGGTGACGCAAGCTATGGTAAGGTGGCCGATAGAAAGCCTCATCACCCTTGAGCGAAGAGAACAAAAGCTCTGAGAGAGTCCAAGTGTTATTGAAGTAGTCTAGTGCTTCCTGCCTGGTGCAAGTTGCTAGGTTGGGCATCACCAAAGAGTAAAGCTTGCCGTCGCTAGAAAAGCCCGGGCAATTCTCAGGAGTCAAACCAGTGAACCAGTTACTGCCGCGCGGGACAGACAGGTCAATTTCAGACTTACCGAGGTTCTGCCGCCATACTGCCGTTTTACTCAACGACTCTGACAAATCAGAAAAGTCAGAAAAGTCCGTAAGGCTTACTATTAGATCTAAATTCGGATTACGTGTAGCCATTCATTTATCCAAGGTGCCCTTAGCCATATTGAAACACCTTGAGTGTACAAATGGTGAATAGCCCAAAATTTGCCTTAACGAATGCTGTTAGAGGAAAATTTGCTGTTAATTATAGTCAATTTTAATGCCGTTCTTAACCGCGTCTTTATAGGCCGTAAGGTGCGCAGCCACTTCGGTCTCTTTCATTGCTGAGCAACCATTGGCCTTCAACTCGGGCAACGAAAGGGCTGAAAGGCCAGCGTCACGACGATCGCGGTCGATCAAAGCCTTAAAGACCTTGCCTTCATCTTTGATAGAAGCACCATCTAGTTGCAAACTTGCTAACCCAGCAGCCTTTTCAGCTCTGGTCATAGAGGGAAAAAGGGCTACAGCATCGGCGGCCATCTTGTGATATAGCTGTTCGCTTGAGGCATCAGCGGGCAAACTATACTGAGAGCGTAAATCTTGACCCATTTGTCGCATGAAGCCAGCTTGCCCCCCAAATTGCTTATCAATTTCGGCTTTGTGGGGGCCCTCAATAGGTTTATCACCCTGCACAAGCTTAGCGGCGTCGGCAATAGCCGTACTTCTAGCCTTTGACATCGACCAAGCCTCGCACTGAAGATTCGAGGGCCCTTCGGCAGCAGCCAATTTGACCTGCTCTGGTTTGCTGATTCTGTCATCTAAGGCCATATCAATGTCTCCATTATTTCCCAGAATAACTTACCCAATATCGCCCTTTCTCAAGCCTAGCGGTCGGCAATGCGCTTCCAGGCAGGGCCAGCCCCCAGTGCTCCACTCTTAATTCGCTCAATGGCAGCGCTAATTTCCAAAAATACCTCATACTCACTATCTTTTACTGCAGCCTCAAGATAGTGGAGGCTCTCCTCCCCACCAAGATCATTTAAGAATCTCGCTGCACGCCAACGCACAAGCTTGTTCTCGTCGCTGAGGGCCAGACACATGGCCGGGCGCGCAGCAGGGTCACCAATATCAGAAAGCGCGTCACCTGCTGTGCGCCGCACGGCAATGGAACTATCAGAAGTGACAGCCTGACAAAGACTAGGCACAGCTAGGGCACTGCCTGTAGTGCCCAAAGCAGCAGCAGCAAGGCGACGAACTTGAGCATTGCTGTCTTGCAAAGACTCAATCAGAAGGTCTATAACCACAGACTGGCTGCTATCAATTCGACTAAGCTCTTGAACTGCCAACAATCTTTGCTGCCATTGAGAGTGAGACAAAAGTCGTTTGATTTGATCAAGATCGGCCTCTGGCTCAGCACCGCTAGCACCAAGCGCCTGCCTTACAAGCAAACCTAGGCGTTCAGGAGAGAAATAGTTCTGTAACTCAGAGAGCACTTGCTCTGCCACTTCAGCACGCTCGCCATAGCGCAGACCATGGTCTAGCCAGAGCCGCTCTTTAAGAAAATCAGCCCCAGTCTCTTTCTGAATTAGCTGGGCCGCTTCATTAAAAGCCGAGCCAAGACTGAGACGAGTTTCGCCGGCAATATCCACAGCTTTGACTTGAATCGGCACACTTCTAAAAGTCTGCACTAAAATTTGGTTCTGCCCTTCGAGAGCGGTGACTGAAAAAGAAGAAGACGAAGAAGAAGAGTCAAGCCCAGAAAGCTTGTCACCCGTTAGGGCAAAAGTTGCAAGCTCTAGCAGCAACCGCCAATCAGAGAGCGGGTGGCGATTTAAGGTGATAAAATCGCCACAAACAAAAACACTCTGCACGCCTTCGATGGCCAAAAGCTTGATAACGAAATCAGGAGCTGCCTGGCTGGACGAAGTATAAGTAGCTGTCTGACCAAGAGGCTCAACAAAATTCAGTTTAATTGAGTTTGGATTAGGAGTAGTTTCAACAGAACTAATTTTCATGATCTTGCTTTATCCGAGTTATGTCCGAGATTTACAGAGGAAGCTAGGGTGTTGAAGACTTTTACTACTAACTTACAGAAATCCAATCATATTTGTAGCTTAGCAACTGATGCACTTCAAAGACAAAGCTCATAATAGCTCTATGGTCCTTCGATATCTAGGAAGTGAAAGATGGCGATGATCAAACCCAAGGCAATCAATCCGCCAGTTTGGCTAATTTCACTAGCCGCTATTGCCATAGGTTATTCTTACTCATACCTAAACAGATCCCTCGACAAAATTGAAAACTCCTCGATTGAGAAAGAGTCGCTCGACGAGACCATATCAAGCTCGCTCAGTGAACAACCAAGCGAAGAACAAAACCTCGGCCAATTCACTTATCAATATTTTGCTAGCACCGATAGCCACCAACCATACTTTCGGATACTGAAAGGCGAGCATGAAGTTTTTAGGCAGTGCGCGGTAAATTCAACCTATAAATTACAAAAGATAGAATCAATTGACTCGCTTCGCTACGACTATAAGCCAGAGACAGCCCACTTTGTCGTACCACTTGATTCAAAGCAATCAGCAATAGTCATAGAACAAATCGAACAGGCCGAAGGCGCGGAGGAAGCAGATTCAGCGTTAGAACGTAGACACTACCTAATATTGAGGCTATCGCCAGTTAAGCTATTAACCACACTCAACAGCGGCAGCAATCAATTTAAGTTACTGAAAGTCTTGAATAGCAATAATAGTGAGCAATATCAGTTGGTTGGCTGCGATCATCTTCAAGCTTGGGGACATCAACCAGTTATTCCCACAGTAGTTTTCGATTTAAGTATAAAGGCACAAACGTCCCTGAGCCTCCACAAGTTTGGTCCGAGAAAGAACGCCCAGCTAATCAAAGACAGCATCAAACTGAAGGCCCTATTCACCGACCTCGACTGTGTGGATGCACCTATTACCTTTGCTCCAGCACAGCTAGCGGCTCAAATGGCTGACTTAATTTACGAAGGTAACAGCAAACAAGCGAAATTCCTCTTAGACCGTTCCTGGCCTGCACACAAACACGGCAAGGCACAATTTAAAAAAGCCTTTTATGCCGAACTAGCAAAAGGAAGCTTTAGCGGCCAGGTGGCAGCTCTAAATCGCCCTTAGCCCAGAGATTTAGGCCGTTCTTTTTTATCCACTGACCGCTGAAAACGTCTAACCATTCACCCCAGATAAATATGAGAGAAGCAGGAATAACTTTTGCATCCCCTGATTCAATCAAGGTTGGCTTATTCTTCTCAAAGAAGAAATGTCCCGCAAATTGCATAAAGAGTCCAAGAAACAGTAAACTCACGCCTAGCTTTTTGTCGCGCCGAAAAAGCAGGAAGAAAGGCGTAGCGACAAGCGACGGCAGACCAATCATATGAGTAAGCTTGCAGCCAGGGGTTCGGTGGCGCGAACGATAAAAGGCAAGACAGTCTTTCATTGAACTCACAATAGAGGCCCTCGAGCAAATCAAAAAGGGTGCGCCCTGAAAATATTTAAGAAGAATACTTAACTAGTATATCGAAGTGAAGTTAAAAGCAGCTTGTTGATCCCAGTACATAACATTATCGTCTTTCCACCGGGCAAACTGCACATTACCATCTTGAGAAAGAATGATTGAAAGCACGTCTTTATGGGCGCTACATATGCGATAAGCTGAACGATGACGCGTACCAACAGCGTGAACAGATTCAATTACTGAATGATCGCCTTCAAGGTCTAAGGCTTTGGCAACGAAATTAAGATCTGTCGACTCACAGTGAATTTCAGCACCAAAACCTAACAGTTCAAAGCGCCTGGTCAAAACCACAGCACCATCAACTGTAGAAAGAGCAGCTACCAAGTGCGACATTTCAAAAATGGCTTCATCTAACTTGATAATATCCGGGTTGGTAGTCTGCTGATAGTCGCGCCAACCAATGATGCTGTGCTGATCACCAGCTATCTTTGCCAGGGTATTCATGACAGTTATTATCAAAGTACGAAAGCGCGCCCTCGGCTCGTCATTAACAAAGCCATACTTAATTGACAGATAGGGATTCTCACCACAAAAGACATCTGCCATCTCAGGTGGTATCACCACCAGGGTTCCGCCATGGTGAAATGCTCTCATGCCAGCAATAAGTCGTTTCATCATGTGCTGACCAATTACACGCGTAAGATCTGGCTCTAACTCAGCCCAAGGTTCAGACGCTTCTTTCTTGGCCTCTTCGTGAATCTCTTGACGTTCTTGCCTAATTGAAGCAAACCACTCCTGCAACCACTGTGATTGAAACAAATTAAGAGAGGGTTCAAAAACCCGACCTTCAGCCAAATGACCAATTACTTCTCGCCCCTTGCCGACATCAAGATCACCAGGACCAGTGACACTGATAGTAAGGGCATCGGGCAGAGGTGGAGCAGAACCGCGACCACCGTGAATAGCATGCAACCAGCGGGGGCCAGAGTGCACCAAGCCCCAGATCTCAGGGCCATTATTCGGGTCTATCCTCACACCAATCAAGGTTCGTGAAAAATGGGCAGCAGAAGAGAGGCGCCGCAGTTCAAGAGCGTTA
>LNEX01000122.1 GCA_001464165.1 bacterium Ga0077546 | reverse complement strand
AAATCTTGAATGATGCTTTCACGGATGCCAGGCCTTTGTATTTTGATAGCTACCTCTCTTCCATCTCTCATCACTGCATGGTGAATCTGCCCTAGTGATGCTGCGGCTACAGGAACTTGGTTGAATTGAGAGAAGGCTTTAGAAAGCCTTACTCCTAGCTCATTGACTATGGTTTTCTCTACTTCGGCAAAGGCAAATGGTTCGCAGTTATCTTGCAGACGCGAAAGTGCATCAATATATTGAGGTGGCAGAAAGTCGGGTCTGGTAGAAAGAAGTTGACCCACCTTGACGAATGCGGGCCCTAATTTCTCCAGGTCTGTTGCTAGTTCAGTAGCTTTTGCTGGGGTTTCAGTTGAAGCCGTTGTCGCTTCAGGAAGCATGTCTTGTTCGATACCGGCAAACTTTACCAGGTCAGAGTTACCATACTTAAACAGCAGCATTCCAATGTCTTTGTAGCGTTTGAGATTTTCTGGGCTGATCTTGATGCCTATTGATTGACCGCCGTTCTTCATTTGTTCGTTCCTGCTTCTGTCTTTTGAAGTTCTGATTTTGCTAAAAGACTGAGAAACAAGCAGTTCGTTCCATTTAGCAGTGATTCAAGATTAATTAGTTGCGTAATCACCACACTGATAGGGCTTCGGCCTTGTTGTCAGGAGGGGTGGACTGCTCTACCATTCTGCTCAGCGGACCCAAAGGAGGCACTTCTTGGCAGTTGCAGACGAACCTAAACAGGTATTTCTTGGTGGAGCTTGTGGACTGACTACTTGGCGCACAGACATAACCATTCCTTTAATGGAAGCTGCTGGGGTCACTTATCACAATCCGCAGATGCCACTGGGGGCCTGGAAAGAAGACGATCAGTTCGATGAGATGCGGCGCAAAGACGAATGCCTGGTGCAGTTATTTGTCATCAATGGCGATACCAGAGGTGTGGCCTCTGTGGCTGAAGTGGCTTACTTAATAGGGGCGCGCAAGCCTGTTGCCATTGTCATGGAAGACATTAAAACTGATGCCAATGTCTATGGTGCTGTAATTGATTCGGTGCAAGCTGACGATCTCAATCGTGGGCGTATTTATGTTCGTGCCATGGCCGATCGCCATAATGTGCCGATTTTTACTGATATTGCCGAAGGCACCAAACATTGTATTGCTTTAGTAAAGAGCCTAGAAGGCTCGCTCACAATGTCTCAAGTTAATGCGGCACTTAGTGAAGTAAAGTTTGGCAATCATGTATTTCAGACGGAAGAGACCATGGGCGGCTTTCATATCTGGATTACAGCTATGGAGAAGTGCACCTATACAGGTGAACAGTCTTTGCAAGAAGGACGCCGATGGTTCGTGTCTACTAGCTGTACGCCTTCAGATGTAGTGCGCACTGCCTTTAAGGCCGTCACTACTTGGGCAGAACATGAGACTCGTGAAGAATTCAAATATAAGGGTGTGCGTGTTTTTAGCCCCCACCTTGAGTTGAATAATGTAGTTGCTTCAAAGCGCACGAAGTCAGGTCAACCCTGCTCAGTTTAGGTGAATATGCCAGAGCTACCCATAGTAGATGTTAGTAGCTATTTTGCTGCTCATCTGCGCGGTCAAGATGCTCGTACTGAAGCCCAGAAACTGGGTAATGAAATTAAGGAGGCCTGTCATTCTGTCGGCATGTTTTATCTTGTCGGCTATGACTTAGATCAGAGCTTAATTGATGCGGTGATGCAGCAAACAGCTAAGTTCTTTGCTAGCAGTCAAAGCGATAAGGAGGCAATTTCGATAAAGAACTCACCCCACTTTCGTGGCTACGGCATGCTCAAAAACTACCGAGACTGGCGAGAACAGATACATATAGGGGTAGAAAGCTCTCTGAGCGATTTGAAAGATATCCAGCCTTCGCCTTACTGGCAGCTCTGGGGAAAGAATCAATGGCCCGTATCACCTGATAGCAATGAATTTAAGTCTTGTATCTTAGATTACTTTGACGCTATTGAATCTCTAGCACGAACTTTGCTCACATTGCTGGCTCAGTCCCTCGATAAACCTGCCGATTATTTCACTGAGCGCATGAAGGACAGGCCCTATCTTTTGATGAAGGCCATGTCTTATCTGCCCCAGGAGCGTCCGGCTTCAGAAACTTCAGCGCAAATGGGTGTTACTGCCCAT
>LNEX01000121.1 GCA_001464165.1 bacterium Ga0077546 | reverse complement strand
GCTGGCGTAAAGTCAATCCGCTCAAAAATTCTATTGTCGTCAATACAGGCGAGCTGCTCGAAATTGAGACTGGTGGCTATCTCCGCGCCAGCCCCCATCGCGTGATTAATGAGCGCATAGACCGCCAAAGATTTTCGGTGCCTGTCTTTATCAACCCTGCTTTAGATGCGAAAATTTTGCCTAGTTTTGATTGTGCTGTCTCGTCTACAGCAGCTTTAGCTAGTAGTGACGCCCATGTGCACAAGGTTGTTATGCCTGGTGCGACGGTTCTTTATTCATTAGCTTTTGGTGATAGTGAATATGTGCGCAAAGTAAAAGGTCAGTGGTGCTACTCGTATGAATGCGTTTCGGCATTGTAGCGGCTAGTCTTTTAAGGGCCGGCCAGGATAAGAATGCACCGTCGGTGTAAGGCTAGAATCAAGTGCTACTCGCTCGTCGAAGACAAAACACTCGCCTTGCCAGTGAGCACCGCCTACTTTCTCGAAATAACCTAAGATGCCACCCTGCAACTGATAAACATGAGGAATGTCTATTTCGGCCATGTATAGAGCTGCTTTCTCGCAGCGAATACCGCCAGTGCAGAATGAAACAATAGTCTTATCTTTTAGATCAGATTGTTCTTTGATTGTCTCTTTTATGGCATCAGGAAATTGACTAAAGCGTTCAATATCAAAAGCTATGGCATTAGTAAATGTGCCCATCTCTACTTCAAAGCCGTTGCGGGTGTCTAACATCACTACTGGGCGGCCATTGTCGTCAACTCCTTGATCAAGCCAAGCCTTTAGTTTCGCTGGCTCAACATGAGGGGCACGCGCAGCTTCAGGCTTTATCATGGGGTGGCGCATGGTGATAATTTCTTTGGCAATGCGCACAATCATGCGGCCAAAAGGTTGGTTGTCTGAAATGCTCTCTTTGATTTCCAGCTCAGTGAAGCGACCTGCAAAAATAGGATCACTTTGAAGAAACTCTATAAATTTGGCAATGCCATCTTTGCTTCCAGCCAGAAATAGATTGATGCCTTCTGTGGCCAGCAAAACAGTACCCTTGAGGCCTAGCCTGTCACAGCACTCCTTTATCGGGGGTTGGAAGGCCGCAGGTTCAGGGATACCCACAAATTTATAGGCAGCTATGTTGACAATCTCCATTGGCACATTATACCTCTGTCGATTCGCTGGGGAACTTTTGGGGCTTGCGCCAGTCATACAAATTTATTGTATGTACATATCTGTTGAGGCTAGCAAAAAATGCTGAATATCATTGTTACCGCAAGGAAAGTTTCTTCCCTGCTGGCCCTTCCTCTGTTCGTTGTACTTAGTTTAAGTGGTTGTGCTGGTCAAAATGGAGCTACTACTTCTTCTACTTTATCCGGCTCTGGTACAGATACATATAAAGAGCAAACCACCACAACTGTTTCAGTAGATAGGGCAACTGGTGCTGAGAGTCGAAACACAACAACGCAGATTATCACTCCAGGTGATGAACACCGCGCCCGGGTAAATATTAATACTATTGATACTACGCGCGGTGATGATGCTGTGATCAGAGTAGATGCCGATGGTGAAACTTTCAGGGCTGAAACCGAATCAAGAAACCTGGGAAGCTCAACAACTCATATTCGCGCGCCACTGTTTAAAATGGATAAGAATGCTGACTCGGGCTCAGTACATATTAAGTTGCCATTTATTCGTATAGATAAGAACCCTGGCGGCTCGGCTCGTGTAGATATTGGTAGGCATAACTAAGCCAAATCTTTCTACTTAACGAGCTATTGGGCTGGTCCCCAGAATGCTTGGACAGGCACAGCTGTTGAGTCTAGTTTTTTGCAGTCTAGTTTTTTGTTCATAAGCCACATTTGATTGCCATAGTCATAGTGCCACCATTCATAGTGGTAGTTCTCAAACCCGCAAGATTTCATGGCCCAGTAAAGCAGTCGCCGATTACCCCGTGCTTCTAGGTCGGAGCTAGTGAGTTTGTTTTTTGTGCTTTCGAAATAGTCTGTATGGCTAACTTCTGAATCATCGTCAAAGATGCTACCCATAAAGAGTAATTCACCAGTAGCCTTACGCCTTAGAGTCAAGTCAACGGCACCGCCAGTGCAGTGAGTCGGCCATGTGGTTGAGTCTGTGCTCTTGTACCTAGATGGATTAGAGCAATAGCGGGAGGCATAAGCTATTTGATCGTCATCAGAGCTGTTGGGAAGTGCTAACTTGGCCCGCTTGAGAAAATATTGCCATAGCTCTTTTTGGCATCTGACCGGGCGAAAGCCATCAAAGAGAAATAGCTCTAGGCCGAGTGGTGCTAATTTCGCATTCACTTCTTGCAGCTTTTTTGCTGCAGAGTGGCGCAATAGTATTTTCTTTGGAGCGCTGGCAAAGCTTTGATAATATGGTGCGTTCAGCTTGTCTCTGCGGGCATAATAACTTTCGCCTGCTATCTTGAAACTGTTTACGGCAACTAGCTTTTCATTTGATTTGACAGACCTGAGATTGACAGGCTCTTTGTGGTAATCAGCTGCTGTCAATAGCCTGGAGGACTGGCTAAGAATTGGTAGCGGCCGCTCTCTGTAGTCGCTGGCGTAAGCAATGGAAAATAGGCAAGCGGCAACTAGGCTGGTTGCTAGAGAAAACGCCCTAGTAGTGACTTTGTTATATTGTTTCATCTGCTAGACTTCCTAATCTTGGGTAATGCTAGCATGCGATCTTTAAGGAGTTGGACATGGACATTTTGCCAACAGAGAGCACGGCGGTCGTTAAGAAGCTGACTTTTCCCGACAATCCAATGTTTGGCATGCTGTTTCTTGAAGGTGAGATTACTTCTAGGGTTATTCATTTTGATGATGGAAGTTATCAAGAAATCTTCGATTGTCTTCCCAATCTCGGTGAGGCAAGGCGGGATGTAGAGCTGGTGAAAATGTCATAGCGTCCCCTTTGAGTTTTTTCTTAGCCTTGCACCTTTTATCTAATGGTGCATCTGGCGCTAGTCTTAATGCTCTTAAACAGTGCCTTGGTCCTGTGCTTGGCAATGCTGATGGGGCAGAGCTAGCAGCCGCAATGTGCAGAGAACTTAGTAGCTTGAACCAACAGGTTGAGCTATGGATTGCTAATGCACTATGGGTGACCAAAGATGTTGTCCTTAAGCCTGGCTTTGTTGAGCTGGCAATGCGCAAGTATGGTTGCCTGGTGGCAAGTATTGATCCTCTTGATTCAACCAGTGTCAGTACCATAAATTCCTGGGTTTCTAGTCAGACTAAAGGACTGATACCGCAAATTATTTCGGACATTGATCCTGATTTCCTTTTGATCCTTATCAATGCCGTTTATTTTAAAGGTCTTTGGTCTGAACCGTTTAAAGCTGAGCGCACAGAGGACTGGATTTTTAGCTTGGCGAGCGGGACAACAATGATCTGCCAGTTTATGCATCAAGATAATGTATTTCGTCATCTCAAGACCGATTGTTTTGAAGCCGCTGTCTTGCCATACAAGGGCGGCCGAGCGAATATGTATCTGTTTCTTCCTCATGAAGATTCGAGTACGGCTAAAGTTGTTAGCTATATTGAAATGCACTTTGAGCAGTTGTTCGCGCAGTTTGAGGAGATGCCAGGCTTGGTCGCCTTGCCTAAGTTTGAGATGTCATCTTCTCATGGCTTGAATACAGCTTTGGAGCAGCTCGGCTTGGGCGGTTTGTTAGAGCTAGGGGTTGCCGAGTTTCAGAACTTAACTGAGAGCGGTGATTGCTATATCAGTAAGGCTATTCAAAAGGCATTTATCAAAGTTGATGAACAGGGTACTGAAGCCGCAGCTGCAACCGCTATTATGATGATGTGTGGCTCTATTGCGCCCACTAAAGTAGAAACTTTTGAGCTGATACTTGATCGCCCTTTCGTTTTTGTAATTCAAGATGACCTAAGCGGCATGGTGCTCTTCTACGGCATCGTTGAAGAACCTATTTGGCAATAGAACCTATTTGGAACTCATAAACTTTGTTTGCCGCTGTCAGCCAATCTGGTATTGTCGTCGGCTTTGTTCTCTATAAGACATGTCTGAAATTATTCGCCGTTCTTTTACACCGTTGACACTTTGCCGGAGGTCTACGAGCAAAGCACTACTGGTGATGGCGCTAGCTGGTGAAAATTCGGCAATTGCTAGTTGACCTTGTTCAAGTACTTTAATAAAACGCCGAGCGATACCGTCTTTAGGTCTAAGTTCTGAGCGTGTGAGCACGTGATCGCTGGC
Source organism: bacterium Ga0077546 (assembly GCA_001464165.1). Next base: position 4,846 of record LNEX01000121.1, on the reverse strand, counting down.
TGTAAATTCATAACCAGGGGCAACTGAATCTATGATTGGTTTTTGCCCGGCAAAGTGACCGCTAGCGAGCTTTACTTTGACCTTAAGGCCAACTCCGTCCATGTTTTTCAGACGCAAGATGCCATTTTCAAAGCTCGCTAGAATGTCGGCGTTAGCAGTTAAGGCAATGGTGCCGAATGCCGTAAGCAAGCTTGCCGGACGGGCTGGGCTTTTGATTGAAATTAGTATTTGACCAGAAGTTAGTTTGACTATGTTGTTCTGCAGTTTTGTATAAATTGTGTCTGGCAGCCATTTTACCAGTATGCCATCGGGATCATCCGCCTTAGGATTCTCTCGGGGAAAGGACTGTTCTTGCAGCTTTTGTATGCCATTTAAGGCCGCGTTGGCAGCAGGATTGAACGACACTCCTGATACTTGAGGGCTGGTAACGTCTGTGGGCACTACAATTGGCGGTCTGAATACCCCCGGTGCAGCGCTGGGAAATGCCAGAGGGGGCGGAGGAGCTGCTGGCTGGGGTGTTACCGGTGGCGGTGCTGGTGGAATTACCGGCAAGCGATCTAAAATCGGGCCTTCATCAAGCATCGGACCTTCAAATGGTCCATCTAATGATGCTTGGGCAAACGCAGCTGGCTCTGAAGCGGAAAAGGCGCAAAAGGTCAATGCGGCGCAGGCGAGGAGCCAACTAACTTGTTGTTTAGTAGTGCGATGCCCTTGAACCATGCCTCAAAACCCATATAATCTATGATTTGGCCATGTTAGCACGTGCCCTAAAAGGGTAAATTATCCAAAATTAGGCATTTTCTTTTTGAGCAGTCTAGATTTAGCTAGGTATTTGGAGGTCGTCTTTATGAAACGTCGCTTCTGTTTGATTCCAGCGGCAATTACTTTAGTTTGCACTCAGTCGGCGCTTGCTAACGACATTGAAAATGCTATTAACAAATATGGCGGAAAAATTGGTATCAAGGGCTCTGCCGCTAATCTAATCAATTCGCAAATTAGAAGCGTTAATGCTACTGGTGCTGCCTCTATTACGACAACAACAACCACCTCGACTAATACTGCTACTACCACAACAACTAGAGCTAATTCGCTCAAGAATGCCTTGCAGAATGTGTTTTCTAAGTCTAAGACTACTGCGACAACGACAAATACAACGACAAATACAAACACAGCTATTGGTGATATCAATCAGCTAACTACAAGTTTGCCAGCGGCAGTGCCACCTGGCGTCAATATTGCGGAGCCTAAGAAGCAGTCGGTTAAGGCCAAGATTGGCAAAGAAATCTGGCGGCAGGCAAAGCGCTATGAAGCCAAACATCCAAATAAGCTCATGCACACTGGTGTCAATTCGCTGAACAAAGTTGTGGGCCAGCCTTGAGCGCGAGGCCATTATTTTGTTCTATCTTGATTGCATTATCGTTAGGTTTAATACTGCCGACAGTTGCTGCACCAATTCCTGATAGTGAGCGCATCGAAACAGAAGTAGAGGCTCTACTTGGGCGCGCTAATACTGAGGCAGCGACTGGGCAATGGCAATCGGCAATTGCTGATGCCAAGACTGCCATTGGGCGTCAGACTAAGTCTAGTGGTGAGGTAGATTATCGTGTTGCTCACCGGCTCTTGTCTCTTACCTTACGATTGGCGCAAGACGGACATTTTAACGACGCTGAGATGCTACAGAAGTTGGCAATAGAGAAGCATAAAGGTCTATTTGGAGCGGTAAGTATCGTTACTGATCGGCAACAGTCCCAATTGTTCCAGCTCTATTGTCGCCAAGAGAAATTTGAACAGGCATTTGCTGTCCTAGATCAAATTACTAATCATGATCCAAGACCTCTTGAATTTGATAGCTATCCTGCCAGTACTGCCGAAGAGGTGGTTGCTTCTGAAGCTAGTTATCTTGAGCGGCAAGGAAAGTCGCCAATGGCGATTAAAATATTGAAGCGTTTGCTTGATAGCAGCCGTAAATATTACCCCTCAGATCACTATCGCATTGCTCTCTTGTTAGAACAAATGGCCGACGTTGAAAGAGACTCTGATGAAGCGACGGCTGTAGCTGACTATCGCGCCGCTTTGGCGATTCAAGAACTCTATGGAGATTGGCAACGCTGTCGGCGCATTCGTCACTACTTGGCTGAGACTTTATTGAAGCAGGGCAAAGTAAATGAAGCTAATAAGCTCAAGGCTGAGAATACTAAGCCAGATAGCCAGACTTTGTGGTCAGCAAATCAAAGGTTCAATAGTTTGCAGCAGGTGTACCCCACTTATCTTCGTGCAAGGCAATTAGAGCCCTATAGCCCTAGAACGCGGCAAGCTGTTGAGCAGTTGCTTGATCTTTGTGTCAAGAATAAAGCTTGGCCGAAACTTGCAGTGCTGGCTTCTGATGCTATCAAAATACAAGAACATTCTTCTTGTAAGCGCTCTATCGGTTGTACGGTGACGACAACTCCTTCTATTCAGCGTCGACGTTATTATAAGTTGGCAGTTGAAGCAGATATTGCCATTGGCGATAAATCTACTGCTCAGGCCCTTGTGCGTCGAGCTGAACAGTTTAATGGATTGTCGCAATCTCAATCCCAAGCTAAGTCAGTGGAGGATGCAATATTTCTTGCTCAGCTCAATGTTTTGATTGATGATAAGAAGGCAGCAAAACAATATGCGAGGCAAGCACAATCACTGTTGCCTGGTGATGCCGCAAAATATCAGGCCATGGGAAATTATTTGGCTGTGGCCGATCTCTGGAAAGCAATTGGTGACCAGGAAGAGCACAAGCGGGCTAGTCAAGCAGCTAATGTCTATTTTGCAAAAATTAGAGAGGATGATAACCGTAAGCAGGCTCAAGATAACGTCATTGCTGATTTGCCTCCCCTCGAAGCTCAGCCAGGCAGTGCCACTTTTCCCGCACCAGCCCTAGTGGCTGACAATTACACTTTTAACTATGCGGCTTTAGCCTCTCATTCTTTGATACTTGAGAATGGTGCTCGATTAGTATCGCCAAATTTTATGCCTGGTGGTATGCCAAATAACTGTTTTGCGGCTTCGTTTGGCCAACTGGAAAGTGCTCAAACTATTCATTCAACAACAGCCTTGCCCTCTAGTGCTCAATCTGACTCACCACGAAAATTGCAATTTGTAGTCACTAATACTGATTCACTCAACATCCACATGGCCGCAGTCAATCGTTTAGCGGATGCTGCTCGAGGTGTTGGTGCTGGAACGGGCGGTATGTTTTCTTTTCCTAGTACTAAAGGTGTATTGCCACCGGTGCAGGCACTGCCCTTTAAGGCTGTGGTGGTTCCGTCGGCGCTGTCACCTCTTGGCACTGTTATCGGTGACCGAGTGTTGGAACCGGGTAGTTACAGTGCTGTCAGGATCAATACCAGCAGCTTAATTTTGCCAGCCACTGGCGCAACGAAAATATTTATTGATGCGAACTCCAGCGGAATAGTTTTTCATGCCAAAGACATAGCTTTCATCAATGCTGTTCGTGACATGCCTATGTGGTTAGGTAGCTCCAATCGCTTTGAGCTATGGTACGGCGGCACAGGTACTATCCGGCTTGATGATAAAACCTGGTTCAATGGTGTGATTTATGCGCCTAATGCTAGAGTCGAGATGGAAGGACATGTCAATTTCTACGGTGCCATAGTAGCCCGTGAAGTATGGGCCAGTGGCCCCGTGGCTATCTACCAAAATCAAATGTTGCAGCGCTGGTAACCCATAAGTTCATGGACAGCAGTGTGAATGATTGGTTAGATTGTTTATTGCGAGATCGTCACTTTGCGTGCTTCACTATCCACCTTGTTGCATGCGAATCTTGGCGGTCATATCTTTCATTGGTGCGTTCCTGAAACCAATCTGATCAAAACCCAAAAAAGTGGATCTGCTGACTTTGGCATGGTCTCAACTGTGCCTTTGGCAAAATTTAGGGTGCCACTCTCGCTAGCTAAATTGGCTAGGGGAGCAATTTCTTTCTCAGCTGCGGCAAAGGCTCCTTCTTCTTAAAAGTATGATTGCGGCAATCGCTTCAGCTCCTGCAGCCACTTCGCCGGGGAGTTTTTTGACGAAATTCAAGCTGTCGTCTAACAAGTGAGTGTTGTCAGCCGGCTCTGGTGCTTTATCATTGTCATACTGATCGCTTTCTAGAATGGGCATGGTGGATATTTCCTATTGTTCACGGCGCAGGCGCTCTTTTTCTTTTTTGACCGAATCAATAGTTTCTGCGCAGAAGTCAGATGCAGTCACAACTGTGTCTGACTTCTGCATCATTTCTTCCACACTTGAAGAGTTCTGCACGTCGAGTGCGAGCAGTTCGGTGATATTGCAAGCTTGTTGCACTGTTTGCGAGAGGCGACATTCGTCATTTTGTTTGTCGTAGATGGTGAGAGAACCTGCGGCAATTCCGATTACACTAGCATCGACCGAGACCGACATCTCACTGCAAGCACTGCCGCCATTACCATAGAGGCTTCTGACCGGCACACCTGAGGCCAGCGCCCTGTAGTCTAGAGCTGTGTTAGGCAGGTCTATCAAAGGGTCGATTTTGCTAGCGCTTCTGAAATGGCTTGGGCTGCTTTTGTCAGTCTTTGATTGCGCTTCGGCAATGCGGGTAAGCTCATCTTGCAGCATATAGCCTGATAAACGCTCTATTTTGGGGCCGACATGCAGAATGTAACCATCGTCGGTTATATAAGATTCTGAGGCCTTGTCGTAGGTCATGTGAACCGGTGCAATCTTGTCTAGATTTGGCTTTTGTTTTTGCCCATCTGGTTGTCTTTGTTCTTCTCTTTGTCTTGCGGCTTGATCTTCTCTTACTTCTTCTGCTAGCGCTCTCATTCTTGCCCTT
>LNEX01000120.1 GCA_001464165.1 bacterium Ga0077546 | reverse complement strand
CAGTCTTTAGAGTGACTTCACCACCAGTCGTGGTTAGCGAACCATCAGAAGCTTGCGTAACCCGCACACCTGGGCCCCTTTCAGCATAACTCTGAGCGAATACAGCACAAGGGAAAGAGACACAGATAGCAATCGTTGGCGCTAAGAAAGCAAAGGCTGTGGCAAAAGTTGCGTTTTTAAAGGGCCTAGGACTCATTAATTCCTTGATTTCTCGGGCTTTTTCCCACTGGCCAATATTTCAGTCTATAGGGCTCTATAAGCCTTGGAGCAAGATCTTGAGAGATTCACCAGTTATAAAGAGATATTCTGAAAATTCTAACACAGAGACCCATCTGACCTATTTGCAGCCATCTATATCTATTTGGCAACCGAGGTAATTGTTCAGTAAATTAAATAGTATTTGGGGTAGGACTATCCCCTTCCTGCTACTCTAAGCAGTCGTGGAGAACGGGAATATTTCTGCCCCAGGCGATTATTTCCGACAAATCTATCGCATCTTCATCAATCGAGATGGGTGCGCGATTGCGAATGAACTTTCATTTCGTAGCAGGAAATTGGAATGACAAGTCATAGCAGGCAAATCACTTCTGGTAAAACATCTGGTGAATCACCACTGGTAAACCATTGAGATTTTCCAATTCTGACTGACATTCAAACAGCGTAACTAGGGAGTAAAAAATGGGTGATCTGCCTCTACAAGTTGCCGTCGGATGCGGCCTACTTGCAGTTCTTTATGGTGCTTGGGCTGGTAAAAGCGTGCTCGATATGAGCCCTGGAAATGAGCGTATGCAAGCAATTGCAGCCGCCATTCAGGAAGGCGCTGGAGCCTACATGAACAAACAGTACACCGCCATCGCTGGCGTTGGAGCTATTCTTTTCTTCGTGATTGGATTCGGTTTGGGTTGGCCATCGGCTGCAGGCTTCTTAGTCGGAGCGGTGCTGTCATCCATCTCAGGATTTGTCGGCATGTACGTATCGGTACGCGCCAACGTTCGCACTGCTGAAGCTGCTAGAAATGGCTTAGAGACAGCGCTAGCCGTCGCCTTTAAGGGTGGTTCGGTTACCGGCCTGCTCGTAGTTGGCCTAGGTCTACTCGGTGTCTCACTCTTTTATGGTGCAACTCACGACGTAAACGCTCTTGTAGGTTTGGGATTCGGAGCTTCTCTGATCTCAGTATTCGCCCGACTTGGCGGTGGTATCTACACCAAAGCTGCTGACGTAGGTGCTGACCTTGTCGGTAAAGTCGAAGCAGGTATTCCAGAAGACGACCCAAGAAACCCAGCAGTTATTGCCGATAACGTTGGTGACAACGTTGGTGACTGTGCTGGAATGGCAGCCGACTTGTTTGAGACTTATGCAGTCACAGCAGTGGCCACCATGTTACTCGCTCACGAGCTTTTCAAAGAGCAAATCATTGCTGGAACCGCTCCTTATGTAATCGAATATCCTCTTGTTTTGGGAGCAGTCTCAATCGTCACATCAATCCTTGGCTGTATGTGCGTCAAGCTGGGTAAGAGCACCAATATCATGGGTGCTCTATACAAGGGTCTGATCGTGGCTGGTGGTTTAGCTGGAGTAGCTTTCTACTTCGTCACAGACAAGATGATGCAAGGCCTCTCAATTGCTGGCACTCCAATTCCTGCAATAAACTTCTTCCTCGCTTCAATGGTTGGTTTAGTCGTAACCGGTTTGCTCGTTTACATTACCGAATACTACACATCAACTTCATATGGTCCTGTTAAGTACATTGCCAAAGCATCAGAGACCGGTCACGCCACCAACATCATTGCGGGCTTAGCTGTATCAATGAAAGCTACAGCCTGGCCGGTACTTTCAATCGTTGTTGGGATCCTCGTTGCTTTTGCCCTCGCCGGGGTCTACGGTGTTGCACTAGCTGCAATGGCAATGCTATCTATGGCAGGAATTATCGTAGCCATCGACTCTTACGGTCCTATCACCGATAACGCAGGTGGTATTGCCGAAATGGCAGAAATGCCAAAAGAAGTCCGCGAAGTAACAGACCCACTAGACGCGGTCGGTAACACCACCAAAGCAGTGACAAAAGGCTACGCCATTGGCTCCGCCGGCTTGGCTGCCATCGTGTTGTTCAGCTCATACACTCAAGAATTGAACGTGAAGATCTTAGAAAAAGGCGGCACTGCAATTACCTTTGACTTGTCTAGCCCATATGTTCTGGCTGGGTTATTCATAGGTGGTTTGATTCCATTCCTCTTCGCCGCTCTGGCCATGGAAGCAGTTGGAGCTGCCGGTGGCTTGGTAGTCGAAGAAGTTAGACGACAGTTCCGCGAAATTCCAGGCATCATGGAAGGAACAGCTAAGCCAGATTATGCAAAATGCGTAAGTATCGTGACTGGTGCGGCCATTCAAAAAATGATTGTCCCAGCTCTTCTGCCCGTTCTAACTCCAGTTGTGATTGCCTTGATCGGCGCCTTCTATTTGAATGCTGCCCTTCCTGGACAATACGCAGCAGCCAAGATTCTTGGCGGTATCTTAGTTGGTTCAATCGTCACTGGCTTGTTCGTGGCAGTGTCCATGACCTCCGGTGGTGGCGCATGGGACAACGCGAAGAAGTACATCGAAGAAGGCAATCATGGTGGCAAAGGTTCAGACGCTCACAAAGCTGCTGTAACCGGCGATACTGTTGGCGACCCCTACAAAGATACAGCAGGTCCGGCTATCAATCCGATGATCAAAATCTTGAACATCGTAGCTCTACTTCTCGTTGGCCTCCTTGTTCAATAAGAATTAGAAGATCAGCAGAATCTGGTAGATAAAAAAACGGCCGGTGCCCCCAAAGGTCATCGGTCGTTTTTCTATTTTATAGAAGCCCATAGAAGTAAATTACAGAAAGCAAACAGCCATCAAGCTTACACTGCCGAACCGAAGTGAGACCAAATCATGCAAATTCGCCTTTACAGCCGCCAAGATGACAAAGAATTCCGCAAGCTAATGCAGTCGATCTACCAATCTAAAGGCAGTGAGCTTGATCTCGATGGCAAAGACAATGATTTGCGCAATCTAGTAGCCGAAGACGATGGAGTCATCCATGGATTTTGTGGTGCTAGAATCGAACCCGGAACAAAAGTAAACACAGAGACACTGAGCTTAAATGCGACTACAGAAGCTGCGCGTGACACTCTGTTTATCAAACGACTTTATGTAAGCCCTGAGATAGAAAACCACCAAGAATTAGTCGACAAACTCTTAAATGTGGTAAAAAACCACGCCTACCAGCTAGATTTCGAAACCGTACTGTTACCAAATTCATAGAACACTGACGCCAAAGGCATAAGATTCTCCATGCTCGATACCGTTGTGCGAATTACCAACTACGAATTACCAACTACAAAATACCAGCTACAAATCACCAGCGACTATTAACCACTGACACCATAAGAGGTGACTCGTAATCAAAAAGATTTCTATCCGGCGAAAGCGATGAGTCAAGAGAAACCAGCAGAAGCGCACCCTCCTGCCAAAACTCATGATCGAAGAAGCACCAGAATGATCCCAGGTATAGTTGAAGATATTTACGACTTACTCCCTGCCTAATCGCTTTGATGTTTCGCACAGCTGCCTCAATAAACTCCAGCAGCTTTGCTGACTCAAAGCTGCAACTCTCTCTTTTCTGAGAGGTTGGCCGCACAAAAGAATTACCTGGCGTTGAAGAAATGTGCCCGAGAATCTCTAACATCGTCAATGCCGCGCCAACAGCACCAGCTGGTTGATCAACCTTTTGGCATATGGAGTCTACAGAAATCGGAGTCGCCGAGATTAGCGCAAGAACTGCTCGGTCCAAGTCCCCAAGATCGTTGGACGAACTAGCTGATTGGTTGAATTGACCAGAATCTGCATTAGTGCCTGCGTCCACATCAGAGTCTGCAACCTCCTCCGGTACAGCAGAAGCACGCTCATAAGCACCAGTAATGCGACTACGCTTAATCATAATCTCTCCAAAAATTGGACAATTAACTCGCTCTGAAGCCTCCTCAAAGCTACTTCCGCGCATTGCCTCGATGAACGCACCTATCGTATTTATTATGCTTAGCCCAGTTGATGTGGCAATGCCAAAAAGTTGATTGAGCTTGGTAGAGGTGACTACAGCTCCATGCTCCATCAACCACACGGCTCCCAAGCGTGCGCGAACATTAGTTGCACCTTCGTATAGAGTACCCACAGTAAAGTAAATTTACCGTCGGCAAACTTTGCATTTTACGCTTCGCTCATACATCGCCCGCGTAGCACTCTCAAAAACATAGCCACACTTACAGCAAAGTCGCCTCTGCTGAATCTGTACCTGCAAAATCAAGTCTAGTGCTGTTTCTTCGTCAGGCACCAATGAGTAGAATGCGGGTAAACAGCTAGATATCACCTGCTCATTTGCGGCACTAACTAAATTGTGTTTCAGTCCCATGTCTTTTTGCCTCTCTGCTTCTTTATATACGAAAGCTCGAGCGAAAAAGTTCAATGGACAATGCAAGCTCGCAGATTTGTCGGCTACTTAAAACCGAAATAGAAACTGCATCGATATCGATGTAGTTTCTATTTCGGAGCTAGAACGAGAACTAAATTTTCCCGAAAAGCAAAGCCTAGCAATAATATGCTGACACTTACTGAGGTTCAATCCCGACCCTAATTTGGGGTAAGTTCTTGCCCAAACTATTGAGGGTTTGATATGTCAAGGCAGCCACGTCTGCTCTTGTTGCATTTACGTTTGGTTTGATTTGACTTGGGTCTGGATAACTAACTAGAATTCGAGCTTTAGCTGCTTTAGCCACTGATGGTGCGGCCCAAGCTGGAACAGAAGAACCATCTCCGTACGAATTAAGAATTGAAGTATCAGCGGCACCTTGAGCCGGCAAGGCTTTTGCTAAGATTACCAGTGCTTGGGCTCTTGTAATTTTGTCTTCCGGCTTAAAACTTCCATCGGGGAACCCAGTAACCAAGCCAGCTTGACTAACGGAAGCAATGGCTTTATTCGCCCAATAGGATGCAGAAACATCAGCAAAATTAGCTGGACCAGATGCGCTTGGAAGGTTCAATGCTTTAACCGCAATTGCGGCAAACTGCGCGCGAGTGATTCCATCATCAGGCTTGAAGGAACCATCAGGAAATCCACCAATAATACCGCGTTGAGTCAACTCACCGACATATGATTCAGCCCAATGTCCCTTGGTATCGAATGGCACACTCGACGAAGATACAGGTGAAGAAGGGGGCGCATTAGATATTAGTCGCGACAAATCAGAATCAAGAGCATCTAGATCGCGATTGATTTTCATCGCCTCCCAATCGCTCAAGCCACCCTCCGAATTTCTAAAGGAACTCTCAACAGACCTAATCCGAGAGTACTCTTTATTCAGGTCGCTGAGCTGATTTGAGCTTAGAGTGCCAGAAGCCTCAGCCCCGTTGAGCTTAGTTGTTATAGCAAGCTGCTTGCCAGCAATATCCGGCAAAGGTGCCAGAGACTTTTCTAATCGGCTAGAGACGTCATCATACTCTCTCACAATTGCCGACACTTGCTGCTCACTATACTGTCTATCGCCACCGCCCATCGCTGCCCCAAGGCGATTAGCACGAGCCAGGTCACGTCGAAAATCGTCAGCCTGATTTGCAGTAAGGCGCCCCGAGGCTAAGGCATCCTCGATTTGCTTGGATAAGCTACTCTTCTTAGAATTCAAATCGGGAAGGGCAGAGATCGATCGCTGCAATCTAGCGCTAGTTTGCTCTAGATCATTGGCCAATGCCAAAGTTTCACTATCACTGAGCTGACCGTCCGCCTTATAAAGCCTCTCGCGCGCCGCAACTCGCTCCAGCTCAGTTCTCAAATCTTGATATTCAGCCTCACTAATTCTCTGGTTGGCCCTCGCTTGCTCAAGCTTATTTTGAAGCCGTGCCTGCCTCGAAGCAAGAGTATTATTCGGTGCCTGGGTTAGGCTGCGATCTATTCTTTTATTCAGCTTCTCGAGCTCAGCGGCCAGAGAAAGGGTCTCGCTATCGGTCAAAGCACCATCGGCCCTATAGCTGGCTTCAACAGTGGCAATTCGATCAAACTCTTGCTTCAACACTGAAAGCTCTTGAGCGTCAAGTTGACCAGAACTCTGACCAGCTACAATTTTTTCAGACAGCGAGCGCTGCATGTCATTGATTCCAGGCAACGCATTACCACCACTATTAATACCGCCACTGGTAGCAGTGAATCGCTCCAATTTGCTGTTTAATCTTTCTAAATCTAACGCTAGAGAAAGCTGATCTTCAGTTGTGAGAACACGTCCAGAAGCTGTCATCGATACTTGGCGACTGCCAATTCGGTTTAACTCTTGGCGATAGCCGTCCGCATCAGCAGCTGATATTCGACCTGCTACTAATAGGTCGCCGATACGGACTGAAAGTTCTCTAGTCCTATCGGCGAATTTGAAATCTTCGCCAGTCCGGGCTTTGAGTTGCGATTCGAGAGAGCTCGATAAGCGGTCCAAGTCAAGAGCCAACTCAAGGGTTTGCGTACTAGTTAATTGCTGACCTGGCGGGTTTACGGACTGATACGAACTTTCCTTAGCACTAATGTTAGCCAGTCGGCTCTTAAAGCCCTGAGTCTCTTGGGCAGTCAAACGACCAGACGTTAAGGCCTCATTTAGGCGCATTGTGATATCAAGTTTCTTACCACTAATGTCAGTAAGCCCGACGGCGGAGCGTTCGTGCAAGCTCTTCTCAATATTGCTAGAGAGAACATCAAGTTCAAGTGTCAAGCGTGCTTTTTGAAAGAAAGAAAACTTGCCAGTACTTCTGTAACCTTCCTCCAAATTTTTGAGACGCAGCAGCTCTTGTTTAAATGGCTCTGCTTCAGTTGAAGTAAGACTACCCGCAGCCAGCGCCTCAGCCAGCTTTCTGTCTAAATCGCTACGTCTTTTTTCGACATCTAATAATGATGGAATTTGACCGAGGTCACGGCCACCAAACTGCGCTTGGGCTGGAGGCAAATTTGTAACACCACAGGCAAGCGAGGTGATAACCGTTAACAGAGCTACCGAACCAGCCAAAGACACTATAGAACGCATTCAACCCCCTTTGCAATGACATGATGCTGACACAATTTTGTTGTGCGACCATGTTATAGCGCAAAAGGTTCCATAAAGTCTTCGGGTAGATGGTCCAAACAGTTTACTCGCCTTCACCTAGAGCAAATTTAGCCAAGAAGACGGGATATCAAGCCAAAATAAGACTCAAGATCGTCTCTAGAAATCCCTAAGCGCGGTCCAGGATTATCTTCAGCGACCATGTCCGCAATTGCTTCTTGGTTGTTAAGAAGAAAAGCGATAAA
>LNEX01000119.1 GCA_001464165.1 bacterium Ga0077546 | reverse complement strand
AATGATTCGTAAGCATAATCACGAATCGCTGCAATATCTTGAGTTTCCTCATTATCACTTTCTCTATCCAACCAGCTGCGATCGCTTTGCTCTTCACTCATTTCGTTTGCCTTTTCACTAGCCATCTCGTTACCCATAACTCTCCTACTCTCAGCGGCTCACTAGTGGCCGACACTCAAAAAAATAGTTTCAGATTCAACTTAGATTCCACATCGAATCCCAGTCGAAACAGTTTAGTGAATAGCGTAATCGGGCATGTGGCAATAGAGGTAAGATTTATGTTCCAAAATAAAAGCCGTGTGCCAGAGCAATTTCAGGCCGATATTAAAGCCGCGGACCAATCTGAGAATCAGCTCAACGAACCAATTAACAAAATGTGGCTAGCTGTCGTAGCCGGTTTATTAATTGCTACATCTAATACATGGCTTTTTCATCCACAGCTAAAGCAATCTACTTACAGCGCTCCATGGGTATATCCGGGAGATCAACCCTTACTCGGAACGCACAGTATTTAAGTCGTAAGTATCGATATCAGACTCCTAGGCAAAGCTGACTCGGTGGATTTATACATAATATTTTTAGAGCTATAGCGTATTAAATATCAAGCGAAATAGAAAATAAGCGAAAGCAGCTGAACACGGGATCGTCAGGAACCAAGCCCAAGCCATTTCTCGGGCAACGAGCCAATGCACCCCCCTGCGCCGATTAGCATAACCAACACCCATAACAGTAGAAGCAATTACCTGCGAGGCCGAAACAGGCCCACCGGTAATTGAGCCGGTGAGCACAACTACTGCCGAGGCAAACTCGCTAACAAAGCCATGCACAGGACGTTGCTTAAATATGCCAAGACCGACTCGTTTAAGAATTCCAGGGGCCATGCAAACGACTCCTGCCGCCATACATAAACCAATAGTAATTCTCACCCACAAGGGAATAGTGTCACTCGAAGTTAAAGGATTTTGACGTCCTAACAAGCCCGCAGCGCTGATAGCCATAACAATAACACCCATGACCTTTTGAGTATCATTGGCACCATGGCCGAAGGCGAGAAGCGGAAGAACAAACCATTGCATGCTCTTTAGGGCATTGTTGACCTGATTAGTTGCTCTCGCTAGCAAAAACTGAAGCAGGTGCAGGGTAAAATAGCCGGCCACAAAACCAATCAACGGAGAAAGAAACAGAGTGGCAATGACTTTGCAAACTCCAGTCGGATGAATTAGGGCATTGAAACTTCCCCAAACAATATACTCAAAACTCCCAGTCGCAGCAAAGATAGCACCAATTAAGCCACCAACAAGGGCATGAGTGGAACTGGAGGGAAGCTTGATCGAACGAGTAAGAAAATTCCATAGCACGGCAGCTAGCAATGCACATGCAAGAACACAAAGAAACGGCTCACCGCGAGGATAGTTAGTAATTCCTGAAATTGCGGAGGCAACTTGTGAACCACCAAAAAGAGCACCCAAAAACTCGAAGATGGCAGTTAGTAAAACACCTTGCCACATTCCAACAGAACGTGATGCAATTGGGCTGGCTGCAACCGAACTGCCGTCTTGAAAGCCGTTTGTAAAAGCAAACAAACAGCCAAGCAATACCACTAACACAAAGTAGAAATTAATGGTCCGTGCCTCTGTTCTTTTGCTCGACCTGAGTTTCCAATTACTCTAAACAACTGCAAGATGTAGTCAATTTAGCTAATTTTGACTATCACATGGTGTAACTTCTCCGCCACCATGTCTATGCGAGACGCTGTTTGCACCATGGTTCTATAAACTTCGAGGGTGCGTAAAATTGTCTTAAAGTCGTTCAGTTCAAATAGTTCGCGCATGGCCTGCCTATATACTTTCTCGAACCGATTCTCAGACTTGCGAGCCAGTTTGGCTTGAGCAGACGCCTCTTCTAAATTGACGTTGAGATTGCGGAAAGAGTTGTACAAGCAGCGGCTACCTTCAACCAAGTTACGTGCCATCTCAGACAAACTTGAATCACGAGGGCAGTAATTGAGCGCCTCCACCTCGCGGGCACTGTTCTTAGCGCTATTAAGCACTTCATCAAGCCTGACAGACAGGTCATATATATCTTCGCGATCAAAAGGAGTGACAAATGATTCAGCTAACTTGCTCTGTAGCGAGGCCTTTAGCTCATCGCCATGATGTTCCAAATCACGAACAACCTGGCAACGCTCGGCGGCTCCAGTACTGAGCCAGGTCTCAAGACCTTCTACCCCCCTGAGGGTAGTGTCGGCTTGGGCAACTAGCAAAGCGTAGAAATCAATACGCGGAGCAAAAAATCTTGCAACGCCAGGCGCTACTAGACGTTTCCAGAGGGGCTCTTTAACAGATGCTTCCATTCAAGTTCTCGCCTTGAACCAATGCCCTTTTGACCTCAGATAAAAAGTCGTCGGGATCGATTCTGCTTTCCTTCCCATCTACCAACTTAAGCCGGGCAATTATCTCATCGTTGCCAGTGAATTGCCAGCACCCTCTGCCATTTTCCATGTTTGTCAGAGTCTTGGCTAAATCACTCAGATCTAACCGTTTGGCTAGTGGTTTTGAAACGAAATCGACCCATGTTTCGTAGCGGTAGTAGAGTTCATAATGCCTTCCCTGCATCACCAGCAAGCGCATACGTTCGGTGCGATTATGCAAAGCCATCGGATGCAGTACCGACGAAATCCAGCTAGGACAATGCTCTCTAGCCATATAAGGAAAACTTTTGTCTTGCACTCGCACTACCAACAGATCGACTTCAGGGAATTCTTGAAGAGTGATCAAGTCAGATGCGATGGCATTCTCTGTGGTATCAAGAAAATCATCTTCTTCCTGCCAATAACGCTTAAGATTGTCAATTTTTCGAATGATATTGGGCAAACGAACCAGCAATTCCTCATACAAGATGGCCGTAACTTCGGGATATGGTCGAGCAAAAACTCCCTGGTTCAGAGGGGAGAGGTCTGGATTGGACCAAGCTGATAAGACGAAGCAAACTCTGGCTGATTCGCGATCATTAAAGGTACCAAAATCACCGGCTCGGGCAATATCCACCAGGGTAGATTGCTCTTCCAGAGCCGCCTGCGGATTGAGCAAGCAGTAAAGCGACACCAAACCATCTTCATCAAAGTGATTATTTGATACCACATCGCAAGTCGGAGGCAAGATGTACTCTGGACTGTTGAGATAGCGATAAACTATCTGGGCCGATAAGTCAGCTTTAAACTCCACTGGAGTAGTGCTTTTGGGCCAATGGGAAAGGGTGAGCACGGTCGCGTGGTTAGCCTTTCCGTCAGCAATGATATTGGGTAGATTCGCCAATCTGTGATAAGGAACATATCGCACGCAAAGACACCATGATTCCTGAAATCCTGCCAACCCTTTACCAGCTTAGCAAAAAGAGCCCATGACAAGACCTGCTTATCAGGTCTAGCAGATAAGTTTTAGGAAGCAGCAAGATTAACTAGTTCAGCTATGTCTAGTTTAGCTATGACTTGTTTTAATTTAGCCTGGTTCGACCAAACATATTATCAAGCCAGTCTCTAAAAGCTCTAGCCCAGTCAGAAGAACGGAAGGCTTGCCTCTCCATCATGCGATTGTAGGCCTTCTCTATGGCCATGTCGTAAGGAGAGAGAGCATGAGCCATTTCATAAGCCTTCAATGCTTGTTCATAATTACGCCCGTAGTTTTCTTGCAGCTGACCAAGCAAATAAAGGCCTTCCACCGACTTAGGATCGCTCTCTAAAAGCCGCTCTAATTCAGCTTTAGCCAATCTCGCCTTACCCTGCTTGTAGAAGATAGTAGCAAGGTAATAATGGAAAGCTGGCCTGACCAAAAACTTCTCTTTCTTCAACTGTCCATAAAAGTGATTGAGTTGCTGTTCGACGTCTTGAGCAGAAAGCCGACTAATGACTTCACCTAGAACCTCAGACGAAACCAGGGGACCACCAATAGCGTGAGCTTCTTTACCCAAGTAGTACAAACCTGGATTAAGAGCATCATGATAGCGACCATCCCAGAACAGACAGCGCAAATAATATTCAGCCGAGCGATTGAACGCCGGCGACTGGTTGTAGAGCTTCTTAAGGGGTTCAATAGCAGCTGTGAACTTACCCATGTTCATCAAAGCGAGAGCCTTTACCTGCAGCGAGAGGTAATAATCAGGGTACTGAGCCAGGTCTTCATTAGCCAGTTTCAGAGCAATTAACGGGGCACTCTCCTGATAAAGTTCACCTAGTTCAACAGGCAGATGCTTCACTTTGTAGCCAGCCTTGTATGCCCGACTTAGTACTATCTGCGCCTCAGACCAATGCCTGTGCTCTTTAAAGTTTTTGCCCATGAAGTACAGGATCTCAGGAGAATCTGGAAAGCGTTTGAGAGCCTTGTTAAGCAGCTCTGTGGCAGCGGCTGAATCGCCTCGAGCCAGTATGTGATTCATAATCCCCGCAGTACCCCGAGGATCTTGCGGACCAAATTTATCGGCGAGTTCAAATTCCGTCATGGCTTGCTCAGGTAAACCAACATCGTCAAGCACCAAACCATAGTAAAGATGCACTTTGTAGTTGTTCGGATACTTCGTAGCTAAAGCTTCTAATTCGGTTTGTGAAGCCTGAGTCAGCTGGCGCCTATCTAATTCTGCTTGAATTCGTTTTAGCACCTTACCAACCGCCACCCCACCAGGCAATTGTTCGTCTGGTAATTCATCTCTTCGTAATGGGGTTTCAACTTCTGTTTCAGCCAGAACAGTGGCACTGCCTGCCGCCTCACCGTGAGCGAAACCAGGGAATAGAAGAATCAAACTAACAGCAAAGGGCAGTGCTGGCCTGGTGATGTTACTGGCAATGGCAATACGATTTTTTCTTATCACTCTGGCAATCCTTGATAATCAGGGGAAACTCTTGGCAATTCTTTCAGCTTAATTTTCAAGCAATCACTCTTTCTAATTTCACCACTTTCACAGGAAGATTCTCACCACCGAGCAAGACTTATTCTACCCCAAGTGCCTGACAGATTAATTCTCGCTAAATGGAACCACCGTATAAGCAATAAAGGATTTAAAGGCCCGCCTCGCGTGGCATAACGTGTATAAGAAATGTTTGGAATTCAGCCAAGGGCTGTGGCCTCTTTTAATAGAATATTTGCATATTTCCCGGGGGGGATCGCGGTATGAAGGCACGACGAAAGAGTAATGGTGGCCAAATTGCAGAATTAGCCCCTGCCCTGCTAATTCTTTTTCTCGTTATCCTCTTTCCGATGGTCGACCTACTCTATCTCAGCATCGGATATTGCGCTGGCTGGTATCTCAATCAGATGACAGCTAAGGCCTGCGCCACCACGCCAATAACGACGATTAATCCGACCACTGCTGACTATGCCCCTGCGGCTGCGGCCATGAAGTCAGCCTGGGAGGGAAGCGGTTTAGCAGCCTTTACTGGTGCAGTAGTAGTGCAGAACGACGGCAGCTCAGTTGCATTTGGCTCTTCAGTCGACCGTGAAACTGGCAATCCCATGAGATTCGTTCAAGTAGATACCCAAGTACAAATCAAACCATTTTT
>LNEX01000118.1 GCA_001464165.1 bacterium Ga0077546 | reverse complement strand
GACTGGTGATCAACCTACTGCTACGCCGAAGATGACGCCAGAGGAGCTTTTAGAGGCTGAAATTTTCCGCGCGGCGGAACAGGCTTCGGCAGAGCAGGTGGCGCGAGAAGAACAGGCTAGAGCCTCCGGCCCTGAGTTCTTGAAGATTCCGGAACAGTCGGCTAGTCTAGACGACCAATTGTCTGGTGTTTGGAAGGCTCGCTTGATGGGTGGTAGCAAGCCAACTCCTCAGAACACAGCCATTCCCTCTCCGGCGAATCGCGTGGCCATGGAAGCCGCTGAGAAAGCTCGTACTAATGCCCAGCATGATTCGATGATTGGTATCGTCGATCGTATGTTCGATCAGTTTCAAAATTTGGCCTACGATTTTAATCAGGTTGCCTCCGCATCCGATCTAGAGCTAACTTGGATTCGTCCCAGTATCAATCGCGAGAATGTTGGTAACTGGCACTCTGGCGCTCAATATATATCGGTCTTCAGTGGTCGCATTTCGACTAGGTATTGGACGCTCGTGGTTCGGGGGAGTTTTGAGACCATTACCGCTCATATTATTCCAGCAGATAAGCTTCTTACCTTTAATTCGGCCCCAGCCAATTATATGCCGATGATTGAGATGATGCCTTACTTCGATGGTGCTATGGTCTATTGGAGTGCTGGTACCAAGCAATTGAAGAGTGAGGATATCCAGCAGGCAGCCAGAGCCGTGCTTGATAGTTTGGTGCAAGTTGCCCAAGAAGACGTGCCGCCTTCTAAGCCCATTGATCTATTTACTCCTGCCGTCCCCCCTTTAGACACTGTAACTCCGACAAACTCTAGCAGTGAGCCGGCGGTGAGCGCGCTCGGCGGTGACATTGACTATTCGGAGCGCTATAGACAGCATTTCTCGAGCGATTCTTCGGCGAATTTAGCAAACAACCCCAAGGGCCCAACCGGTAATCAGGGAAATCAATATCCTGGCGGTTTTGGCAATTCAGGAGCTACATCGGTTAACAATAATTCTGTCAATGGCTTCCGTCAGTTTCCCCCTAGCCAGCCGTCTAATATGATGGCTAATCAGCCCGGTAGCAATGCCCAGAGTAGCAGTGACGATTGGAAACCTGTGGTGCGCTCTGTTCGAGGTGCGGCCGGTCCTCAACCATTGCAGCATCTTCGTCAGTTTCAAAATGCGCCTGTAGAAACTTCTACACCCACACCTGCGCCTACACCTGCAAACTCGCCTATACCTGCAAGCGCTTCTACGCCTAATTTTGCACCCGTTGCTCCTAACTCTCCGCCGGTTTCGTCTTTTACTTCTTCATCTTTCTCTAATCCCCCAAACTCTGCTCCACCGGGGGTAGCGAAGAATGCAAGCAGCGATGACGGTTGGCGCGGTGTTGATGCAAATAACCCATCTAAGCCAATGCCGAGCGGAGCCTCTTCAGGCTTTAAGCCGGCTTTTCCCGCTTTACCTTCTACCCCGGTCGTGAGTTCTGATTCTTTCGTCGGCGGAACATCGCAGTCTTTGTCTGGCCCACGTTCCGCCGCGGGCAATGCCAGTTCAGCGGCTTCCAGTGATGATTGGAACTTTGTACCAGTGGAGAAAGAGACTCCAAAGCAGGCTCAAAGAGATAGCGGTGCCCATCCTCCTGTAAATTTCCCCAGCAATCTCTTTGCCGATATGCCTTCTAATTTAGGATTTCCCTCTAGCTCAGCGCCTTCAGGTGGCACCTCAGAGCGTCCGAATTTGCCAGTGACTCCGACTCAACCTCAGTCCTCTGGTCAGACAGGCAGTTCTTCCAATTTTTCTAGTCCTTTTGCTCGACCTTTCTCTGCGACTTCGGCTGCTAAGCCTAGCGCTGGCCCAGTCTCTGAGTCGCCATCAGTTCCACCAGTTCCATCAGTTCAAGGGCCGGCAGGGCCGTCTGCTTTTGTACCGGCAGCCTCTCCCCTTAATGCTCCTGCTCCCCCCGCCTCTGATTCTTCTTCTTCTTCTTCTTCTTCTTCTGATTCTGCTGAGGTCGAAGATAGCGATGCCAATCCGTTTTATACTCCCCTTGTTGCGCCAGTAGATAGCACCGCCAGCGGTGCTTCTCCCTGGTCGGCCGCTCCGGCTGCTGCGCAAATTGGAAACAAGGCTGATTTTAATCCATCCTCTAGTAGCACCCATACAGGCATGATTTCACCGCCTAAGGCTCCAATGCCTATCAAAGAGGCTGCAAGTGAAAGTACTTTCTTCGAGACTGAGCTGCCTGCCGTAGCTGAAAAAACAGAAGAGACAGAAGAAACAAAGACCGTTGAGATTGCCACTACTGGGCAGTTCAGCGTTGCTCGTTTCGCTTTTGATATCGCCAACCAGGCGCCTCCAACAGTAGAAACAGAATCTGAACAGCATGCTGTAGAAGCTAGAGCCCTAGCGGAAGAAGACTTGAAAATTGCTGATACAGCTGAGCAAGCTCAGTCAGAACTTGAGCCAGAGCCAGAATCAGAGCCAGATTTTGATTTAGAATCGAGATCTGAGTTTGAGCCAGCAATAGCCGATCAGTCTGCTGCTGGTGCAGATGTTGATGAGCAACCTCACCAGACAGAAGACACTGGTCAGGATAGTTTTGATGATGGTGATGAAGATAGACAGTCAGCCCCATATTTAGAAGTCGAGTTGCCAGATTCGGGTCTGGAAAATCCGACCTTAGTTGAAGCCGAAATCGCTCTTGATGAGCAAGAAATTGCTCCCGCTAACGCAGCTGACGAGAGTTCCTCTCGTGAAGAGCTAGAGAGCGGAGAGTTAGCTAACGGAGATACAAACAATCTACAAGTAGTTGATGATAGCTCTTTTGATGACTCAGCTGAAGATGAAGTTGAAAATTTCGCTGAAGGGTCTGTCTTTAATTTAGATTCGGCTCAACGTGAGGTTGAGCTTGCCAGCCTCGCTGAGATTGAGGAAGAGGCTGTTGAAGCGATTGCAGAGCTAGAAGAGGAACTGATTCTCTCCGGCGTTGACCTCTTTCAGGAGGTCGATCAGCCAGCCAGTCCGTGGTGTGGTCCAGTCGAGCATCCAATTGCCGCGTCTGATTTCGGACATGAACTAGCCTCCTCTGAAGTTGTTGAACAGCCTGTTTCCGCCTCGCTAGGTAGCTCTGCACCATTGGTGGTGGCTGCTAGTGAGCACTCCTTGAAAAGTGAAATTGTGAGGGTTATAACTGCCTTTGACAAAGAGCTTGAGCTGATCTCGACTAAGGGTTCCGATGCCTTTGCCAGGCGCGATCTAAAGGGTGCCGAGCATATGATCAAGCTAGCCGAGATAATTAGCGAGTATAAGGATGGATTGGCTAAGCTAAAAGACGAATACGATAAAGATCTTACTTAGTTCTATTACTGTATTGGTTGCAGATTGGGCTGTGCATTCTGGTCGCTATTAGATTGTGATTGACTCTCAGGGCTTGGTTCTGAAAACGGTGACTGGTTGTCTTCTGGCCCGCCGACTAGGGCCTTAATAGTAAACGCAAGAAAATGGCTGATTGCTTCGGCATTGCTGATAATGGCTATTAGCGTCAGCGAAAACAAAAGAGAAGTCAGAGCCACTACTAGCAGTTGCTTGCCTCTGCTTAGGCTGCGTTTCTCTGGCAGGCCATGAAGTGTGGTACTGCGTTTGCGTTTTTGCCTGGTCGCTTCAACTAAGTCTCTTTTTGATGGAACCCTGCGTTCTGCTGTCTTTTTTGCTTCAGCTTTTGCTTCTATCTTTTGTGATTGAGAGCGGAGCTTATCAGATGTAGCGCTGTTTTCATTGGGCCTCTTCATGCCAGTTGTTGAGACTTTTGCTTTGTTTGGTTTAACAGCGGCTGGTAGCGGTAACTCAGTTGTTGCTCTGGCGCTCAGGGCTGCTTCTAAGTCTTTGCGCATTAGTCCTAATGATTGATAGCGATCCTCTGGCTGCTTGGCCATTGCTGCCATAACAATTTTTTCGAGGCTGCCTGGAATCTTCAAATCTGGTCGAATTTTGGCAAATGGTGCGGGATCGTCTGAAATTTGCTTAGTCATAGTGTCGGCATAGTTTCTGCCAAGAAACGGTACTTTGCCTGTCAAACTTTCGTACATGACTATTCCCAGTGAATAAATGTCTGATCTAGCATCGACCGGCGCGCCCATACACTGTTCTGGACTCATATAAATAGGTGAGCCCCAAACTTCTCCCATCCGTGTTAGACGTTGCGCCTCTTCTGCCATTTTGGCAATGCCAAAATCTACCACTTTGACGTAGTCAGTGGTGGCACCTTGCCTGGTTAGCATGATGTTGCCGGGTTTGATATCTCTGTGAATCGCGCCCTGTCTATGGGCGTGCTCGATGGCGGCGCAAACTTGTACAAAGATGTCTTGAAATCTTTCCGGCTCAAGATGATTTTCACGGGCGAGTAAATCCGTTAGATTCTGGCCGATTAGATAATCCATAACAAAATATGGTTGCCCTTTAGCGCTTGAGCCGTAGGCATGCAAATTAACAATACGGGGGTGATTGAGCCGACTGAGTAGCTCAGCTTCGCGCTGAAAGCGCTTTACCACCATGTCGTGCTGTCTTTTACTTTTGCCTTGTAGACTACGCTCATGCCACCGCGGCCAATTACGCTTAAGACCCAATAGCGACTGCCCAGAGTTGCGCCAACCAGAAGGTCTTTAAAATCGTTGGGAATTTGAATACGGTAAAGGGGCGGCTTGCCGGTATGCGGAAGCGTGCTCAGTCTTGGTGCTGGGGATCTTGCATAATGCGGCATCTGCTTAAAAGCTTACCTGCGATTTACGGGGCGATGGCGTTGACGACAATTTGTACGAACCCAAGCATCAAACCGATTAGGCCACCGAACAATTCTAAGACCTTCAATTCTTGACTGCAAATTCTTTTGACTAGAGCCTCTAGTTGTTGAGCGGTGAATAAGTCTATTTTTGTGGCAATCAGGTTATACATACCCAATGCTGGGATGGCCTTCTCTAGAAGTTCTCCAAGTTCGCGTTT
>LNEX01000117.1 GCA_001464165.1 bacterium Ga0077546 | reverse complement strand
CTGACCTCGAGCTATGGCCGCTAAATCGGCAGCCACTTGCTCCATCGTCTGATATCTATCCTCTGGCATTTTTGCCATCATCTTCTCAACTACTTGTTGAACTTCAGGAGGATAGCCAACTTCAGAAACACTATTGATAACTGGAACAGGCTCACTCTGGTGCATCATCATTACTTCAACAGCTGAATTAGCAATGAATGGTGGATCACCAACCAACGCCTCAAAAAGTGTTACTCCTAACGAATAAATGTCAGTGCGCGGGTCTAGAGCTTGCGCCATGCTTTGTTCAGGGCTCATGTATAACGGGCTACCGAAAACTTCCCCAGCAGTAGTCAGCTTCTGAGCACCGTATTGCGAGTCGGTCAACTTAGCAATGCCAAAATCCACAATCTTGACGGTTGCCCCAACAGCATCTGGCCTGTTGAGCAAAACAATGTTGCCTGGCTTAACGTCACGGTGAATCATCCCCTTTGAGTGGGCGTAACCAAGACCGGCAGCAGCCTGTTGAAAAATTGACAGTACGATTGATAGCGGTGGAGTGCCGTTGTCGCGCAACCGCTCCATGAGATTGCTGCCCTCAAGCAAATCCATTACATAAAACGGAATGTCGGCCTGACCCTCGCGATGATGCAAGGCAAAGTTGTGAATTCCTACCACATTAGGGTGAGCCATTTTGGCGATTGCCTGAGCCTCTATCTGAAAGCGGCGCCAAGAGGTGTCTGAAACTTGATCGCCACCCAGCGTTTTTAGAGCGTATTCACGGCCAAGAATGTTGTGCCGAGCGCGATAAACAAAGCCCATGGCGCCCCGACCTAAATAATCAACTATTTCATAAGTGCCAGCCACGAGAGTGCCAGCGACAAACTCTGCTCCCGGCGGTATTGGCCGGCCATAAGCCCCGCTTTGGGCTGGGGGCAACTGTTCATTTTCACCAGATGAAATGGTTGGGTACTCTCGTTACTGACAAGCGGATGGCTACTATCATAGCCGAAAGCCAAAACTCTCAATCACTATGTAAGTGGGCTACAATTGCTGAGTTCCCAGAATTGAGCTAACCATGCAATTAAAAGTCTCGGCCAGTACCTTTCGTTCCCTTTTTCTCAGCTTTTCAATTCTCATAGGCTGTTGCCCTTTCGCCCAGGCCAACAGTGCTGGCGACACCAAAGAGGCAGCCTCCACTAATGCGGCTTCAAGCACTGAGGCAAAAATAGACGCCAAAGAAGACACCAAAGCAGACACGAAGTTAGACGTTAAAGTAGATCAGCTTCTCAAAAAAATGTCAGATTTCTATGCTGGCCTCAAGTCTTTCAAAACTGTCCTTCAATACAAAATAACAGTACGCCAAGGAGCAGAAAAAGACGAACGCAAAACGGCTTTCAAAGTTTCTGTACAGCGGCCAAACAAACTATCAATTACCATAGACGGCAGTGATCGTGATCGTTACAACGGCAGCGAAGTTCGTATGGACGGAGACAATCGCTATCTATACAATCCACGCCTTGGTTACATCAAAGACAAAGCCACCAGCACCTTCTTTGAATCATTCCGCGACCGCGAATTCTTTTATGCCACTGGTTTCAATTTCGGGGGTCTCAATGCCCTAGAGTGCCTGCTTGCAGAAAACCCTTATCAGTTTATGCAAAAGGTCTACGGCATCAATAATAGCAGCGTGGTCGGTAAAGAAACAATCGACGGCGTTGAGTGCGAGCATATCAAGATAGAAGCTCCCAAAATGGCTTGGGACATGTGGATAGAGAACGGCAAGACACCTTGGTTGAGACGAATTTCGCCAGGTCTAGGCAAAATGATCGGTGACCAAAATATCTCGATCGTGTTCGATTACACCCAACTTTCAGATGCAAAAATTGCCGACAGCGAGTTTAAATTTGCACCACCACCTGCGGCCAAAGAAATTAAAACATTTTTTGGCGATAAACAAGCAACAGACTCTGGCCATGCAGCAGCGGCCGAAGCAGAAGAACACCCCTTACTGAAAAAGGAAGCACCAGCAATTGAACTTAGCACCTTGGATGGTGGCAAGTTCAATCTAGCCGATCTAAAAGGCAAAAATGTTGTGGTCTTAGACTTTTGGGCCACCTGGTGCCCTCCTTGCCGCCAAGCATTGCCAATTTCATGGTAGTTGAGGGGGCGATCATTTAGGGCTGATGTTAGGGTGGCATGGCTTATGCCACCAGCGGCACCAGCGATTGTCGCTGTTCCT
>LNEX01000116.1 GCA_001464165.1 bacterium Ga0077546 | reverse complement strand
ATGGATGAGCTCGATTTACCAGCACTTTTGAAGATCATGCAGACTGCATTGGTCGACAATGAGAGAGGTTTAGGTGAACTCGAGTTAACGGCATCAGACGATACGCTCAAACTTATTGCTGCCTATTCATCGGGTGATGCTCGCACTGCTCTTAATTCTCTTGAGATGGCTGCCAACCTCGCTCATAGGCGCGGCCAAAAAGAGATAAGTGAGAAAGAAATTCGCTCGGCTGTGCAGCAGGCCGTGCTCAAATATGACAAAGATGGTGAGAACCATTTCAATTTGATTTCGGCTCTACACAAGTCGATTCGCAATTCTGACGTGAACGCCAGTATTTACTGGCTAGCGCGCATGATGGAAGCTGGCGAAGAGCCAATGTATGTGGCGCGGCGCCTGGTGCGCTTTGCTTCAGAAGATATTGGTTTAGCTGCACCTCAGGCTCTGACTCAGGCTGTGGCAGCCATGCAAGCTGTGGAATTTATTGGAGTGCCCGAGGGCAAATTAGCCCTGGCTCAATGTGTTGCTTATATGGCCCTGGCACCTAAGTCAAATGCCTTGTATAAAGCCTATAACGAAGCGGCTCAAGATGCACTAAATACGGTGCAGCATCCTGTGCCTTTGCACTTGCGCAATGCCCCGACTAAATTGATGAAAGAAATTGGATACTCTAAGGGTTACCAGTATGCTCATGATTTCGCTGCTGGCAAAGCCGATACCATGCAGTGCCTTCCCAATGAGTTAGCTGGGCGTAAATACTATCAACCAAGCGAACGAGGCTTTGAAGGCAAGATTCGCAAGGCCGCAGGTAAAGAGGTCGTTGAAGGCTAAAAAGGAGAAATTGACTAGCAATTTCTCCTTTTTAGTGGAATGTTCCGAAGTAGCGCTTGCTTTATGCTGGTGGACTTCGATAGCGCTGTCTCGCTAGTGGAAGCCCTAAGCGTTCTTAGGCTTTCTTGAGGAAGCTCTTAGGAATGAAACTGTGCCACCATTTGCGAGCTTTAATTTCAGCCAATTCTGCTCTTGTGTTATTGAGGATGCTCGACAAACGAGTATTCTCATCTTCGCAAGTAACCAGAATGTCTTCGAGGTAGTCGCGCTCAACTTTGATTTTAGCCAAGGCGTCCATCAAATAGCGACGTTCTTTAACGGCAGCTTCTTTTTCGTATTCAACTACCTTAAGTACGCGCACTTGTTCTTCTAGGACGGGAATTCTCTGGATAGCCCAGAATTGGCTAACCATAATTTGTTTTACCGCGGCATTCTCTTCTGTCAGTTCTTGCATCTTTGAAAGCAGAGCGATAACTCTTCTTTGCAAATAGGCAACTTCGTCTTGGCTCTTTGTAACAACGCGCTGTTCTCTGTATTTTTGAACAACGTCAAGAACCTGATGACGGACGCGCCGGTCTCGTGCTTGGCGCACTCTTTCATCTTGAGGATCTGACACCGTCTCTGATGCCCATTTAAAGATGTGTTCTAGGCCGTCAACGGCAACAGCATCCTCATGTTCACCTTGATTTGGCGAGAAATCTAAATTATCGGCAGTATTTTTTTTATGAATGCTCACACTTATACCCCTTTCTTGAAACCTACTATACCGATAAACCGTGATTTTGTAAAAGTAAATTTGCCATTGCCAATGGTGCAGGCACCACTTACCTCTTGAAAGCACCGCTAATGGTGTAGTGGTGGTGACTTTCGCTGATACTGTCAGTGGTGACATAAGTTAAACGAGGTAGTGTTTGCCGGGTTTGAGCTTATTATTTGTAGCCAGAGTTTGATTAATTCGCGCTGATCGCTTTGATTAATTCGTGGCGAAATTGCATATATAAGGATATTACTGTTTTATCGGACGCAATTTTGAGTGGGTGTCTCCTACTTAGGTTTGACTTGACTAGGTTTGACTTGGCTAGGTTTGACTTGGCTAGGTTTGACTTGACTAGGTTTGACTTGACTAGCTTCTACTTGATGAGCAACTGATTGGCTGGCTGCCAACTACTTATATAAGCAGTTGCTTGCTGGTCAGTTCTAAAGAATGGGGCTGTGAAGGCTCTACAAACACCGGGGCTGAAGGGTGGGGCATAGAGGCGGTTCAAAGGCCTCTAAAATCCCCTAAAATCCCCTAAAAGTCGCCAGAAAGGTTTCAAAAATAAATTTTCTGGCTGTATTGCATAGTAGGCTGGGCTTTCGAGGTTTTGGGTCGTAAAAAGAAGCCGAAATAGTGGGAGAAACCGGGGGGTAGTACGTAATTACGCGCAAGACAAGTGCCTGCCAAATCTATAAGGTAGTGAAAAGCCAATTTGCAGGCGACCCGGAGATAAGTTCGTGAACAACCAATCGGTATCGAAAATAGCAAAAGCAATTTCAACCGCTCTTATGGCTGGCGCACTTTTCTCTTGCCCACTGTTCTCGTCTATTGGCTTCAGAGGTGCAGCTTTCGCCTATGGCGAATCTGACGTTCTCGGCACACTGAGAACTCCGCTGAGCTATGGCGCTCCGAACAGCCCTGCCTGGGTGCCAGCCCAAGAGGGAGCCCCGCCCCCATGTGGTGACGGCTTCAACCCTCCAGCAGTCACCCCTGGTGATTGCACTGCTCCATTTAGCCCGCCAACTGATGTGTTTGTTCCACTCACCATGGGTGGCGACAAAGACGAAGTGAACGCTTGGGCTATGCCTTACCTCACTCCACCGCCCTCAACCCAGGGTTCTGACTTCGGCTCCATTAATGGTTCTAATGGTGGCTATGGTCTAAGAGCTCCTGTGGCACAAGTGAATATTCAACCTCAAGGTGGAATGGTTGGAAACGCTCCAATTAGGAGATGGGACGCACAAAGATCATTCGATTTTGGTAAACCGAACAATGTAAGACCCAATAGTTCAGTAATGAACGACTTCGGTCAAAAACTCTCCGAAAAGCCTGACCTTAAAATGTGTCCGCAATTCTCGCAAGACGGACCCAGGCAAAGAGGAGAATATCGAGGTCAGACCACCCAAGACCTACACGGCAACCGAACACTCTTTAGAGACAATCTCCGCTCACAACTGACCATCGCTCCATATTAATGCTCCCGCGAACAGCAGCTTTTCAGTCCTTCAATTTATTCTTTAAAAAGGCTTCAGGAGGCCAGACAATGTTTAACCGTAAGTTTATCCCAGCCGTGATTATGTCAATCACCTTAGGCGCTCTCACTGCGTCAGCCTCCTATGCGCAACGCTCTGGACCATTCCCAGGCAGCCCGCCCCAAGGCACACCGGCACCATTTAGCCCTGTGACCACATTGCGCACACCACTGATTCCCGGGCAGCCAACTGGCGCTCCATTCCAGGCTCCAATTGAAGGTGCTCCACCAGCGATTGGTGATGGCCCCACACCTGTGGGCGTAAATCCAGGGATGCTCTCATCTCCGGAGCTTATGCCATGGGTCCCAGCTATCCCTGCGAACCAAATCGACAATGACTTTTCTGGTATCCCTCTAGGCATTAACCCTGCCATCGTCTCTCCTCCTGGAGTACTTGGACCATCGCTGACCGGTGTAGTGCCAGCGCCTCCATCAACTCCTGGTGCTGACCCTGGTTCGCTGACTGCACCTGCTGGATTCATCAATGCTTCTCAGCAAGTCAATATCATTCCAACTGGCGGATTTGCCGGTACTGGTGGCTACAACACCAGCATTCCAACCCAACGTCGCGGTGGACAAGAAACTCACCAATGGGGATATCGCGGTCGTAACTCCATGATTGGTGGAGTTGGCGGTGACGGCTCTCAAGATAACGTCACCCGGATGGGACCATGGGCTGGTTTGGGTGCTGTAACTGGCGTACCCACAGGCAACGGTTTGAGATCGAGTTCCATCGACCTAGGCGGCGGTCAACGCTTCCAAGCTGGTGGAGCAATCATCCCAACCGGATCGACTATCCAAGACTTCGGCTTATCCAACACCAGAGACAACCCGGTTGGAGCTCTGCAGGCCAATCAATCGTATGAATTTGGCCAAGGTATGAGACGCATTCCAATTTACAGCCACAAGACCACTGACTTTGGCTTGCCCTACACCCAGTTTGCACCAGGCAACATCACTGCTCAGAAATACGGTCAACGCTTACTTCCAACTGGAGTAATCACCAACTTCTAAAACAAATCCAGATATCTAAATCTGGCTGTGTTACACCCTTAAGTCTTGAAATGCCCATGGTACAGGGCTTGTGGGTGAAAATTAGATAAAACCCTTCGGGGGGATTGTCCCATGGTTATGGGAATCCCCCCGATTCCTTTCTGGTTATGTGTTGCGTAGTATGTATTTACAAAGCAGTTCACCTAATCAGTTCACCTAAGCAATCGCTGGCACCCATCGGAAAACGGACCAAAGAATCATGAGAAACGCCCCTAACAACAGAATCGCCAAAATGGCACTGAACGTGGCCCTTGTCTCTTGCCTATTCGGTCAGACGGTAACTCTACCGGCGATGGCACAGTACAGCCTACAGGCTGAAACAGATTCATTCCTTCCACCAGAAGTAGTGCCTCTAGACCCAGCCGTGGCCCAGAAGATGTCGCAAGCCCAAGCTCAAGCTCGTCAAGAAAGTGCAAACAATGCCAACTCTTACGGTCAGAACTCAGCGATGAGTGGTAACCCCGCTGGTGGTAATGATGCCGGCATGAACAACTCAGGCATGAACAATTTCAATAATCAAAATAATTCACAGCAAGCTCGTCAAGACATGATGAATAACATGATGAGCCAAAATGGTATGAATCAGGGCAACATGGGCGCCCAGCCTAATTTTCAATCAAGTATGGGTGGACAAGAAGTTCCTGGCAATACCGGAACATCTGATTGGATTATGCCTGGTCAAGATCAAAGTGCACCAATGACCGCATATGGCAATGTAAGCCAAACCCAAACTCTCTCGGCACCTCCTTCTAATCCTATTGTTAGACGATCCAGTCGTCGTTCTGGTATGGGCACAGCCGTAAGCGCCCTCGCCGGTTTCGGAGCTGGAGCTATGGTAGGCACCATGATAAGACGGCCTAACAGCCTCTACGGCTTAGGCGCTGCTGGTCTGATGATGACTGGCTTCGGTACTCGTAACGCATTCCGCTTCTAGCTTCTAATTTTCTTTTGTTTGGAGACAAGGCAATGAAATTCAAAATTATTCTTTCACTAGTGGCTTTTGCAACAACTGCTGCATTCGCTCAGCCTGCTGCTCATGCAGGACCCCGATTTGAATTTGAACCAAACGTTTGGAAGAAAGAAAGCATTGGACCACGCTCTTCGTGGACTCCAGCACCAGCAGCTGCAACAGTACGGTCGGGATCGACACCAAGTGCATCGTCGATGCTTGGTATTCCTTTGGCAAGCATCAAGAGAGCTCCAGCTCCAGCTCCCGTGCACGCAGCACCAGTAGCTCAGCCCAACATCATGGCTCAGTTGATGCCAGCTCAATTCAATAATGCTTTCGGTAAGCCAGCAGCTCAAGCGCTGCCAATGACGGCTTCACCAAATGTCATGGCACCAGTTGCTCAAGCTGCTACACCTAAGACTGTGAAGATGGCTTCTGCTCCAAGATCTTTGAGCCGCTCACAAAATGGCACAGCTCGTCTGAGACGGCCAGTTCGCCAAACAGCTCTTGCAGCTCGTCCTTCTCAAATTCAAACCTACAACAACGGTTATGTCCCTGGTTCAACTGCACCAAGCGCATTCGGCAGTGGACATTCAACAACCACAGCTGTTAGCGGCGTTGTTAAGTACAAACACTAATTTTTTAAACCAATCCAAAACTCTTCAACGAACACCCTAGGAGTTCCCAATGAAAAATATCAAAGCACTAAGCAAGAAAATCGCTGCATCGCACTCCTTCAAAGTTGCTTCGCGCCTCGGTTTCCTTTTGGCTCCACAACTAGTTCTCTTGGCCTTCGGTGTTTATGACCAGGCTGCTCATGCACAAGGTTTAGTTGGTGCACCAGTCGACCCCCGTTATGGTCAATCAAACGAAGTAGGCCAATTGGCAGACTACGGTTATGACTGTGCCAGAGATATCTCCCGGGTTGTTACTGCCCTATCTACGATTCCATCATCTATGGCTGGTATGAAAATTGCCTTTGGTCAAAGAGATGGCGGTGAGTCGGCAATGAACGTCGCCAAAGGTCTCGGTATCGGTTTTGGTGGACCAACTGCAGTGCACTTGCTCGGTACATTCGCTATCAACGACCTCGGTGGTCTGGGCGGCGGTCTCTAATTGCAAAACAGTTAGAAGCACCCATCTCTCGTTAGCGAAACCGAATACATATATAGAAGTTCGAAGCCGGGCTCAGCCCGGCTTTGCTTTTGGAAGTTA
>LNEX01000115.1 GCA_001464165.1 bacterium Ga0077546 | reverse complement strand
CTGTTTGTGGCCACTGGAGAAAAGGCAATGAGCGAGAATCGATTGGAGGACGCTGAGGCAAATTTTCATGCAGCTTTGTTAGAGGCCGAGCTCGGCGATCAGTCTGAAGAGCGTCTTGCTGTAACTCTAGACTTGCTTTGCGAGCTTTATCAGCGCACCAATCAGCTCGAATTGGCAGAAGAGTATTGCTTGCGCAGCGTCAGACTAAAGAAGGAGTCCTCTAGCTTTGCTAGTTTTGATGAAATGAAAGCAATGTTGAAACTATCAAAGATTTACTTTGTTCAATCTAAACTGGCCCCGGCAGCATTTTCAACTAGGTGTGTTCTTGAATTGAGCGAGCAGTCCCTTGGCAGTAATCATCCGGCTGTGGCAGTGGTGTCGCAACAGCTAGCTGATCTATATACCGATCTCGGTTCTTACACCGAAGCAGAGTATCTCTATCGCCGAGCACTTGAATTGCAAAGAAATCAACGTTCTACTAACGGCTCCATTTCTCAATTGGTGCAGACCCTGAGAGGCTATGCCAATTTACTTACTCGTACGCATCGGAAAGCAGAGGCGCAGAACTTATTAGAATGTGCTGCTTCTTATCTAGCGGCGTAGCTTTAATCAAGATATTTAGTAATAGCGCCTTTTGTCTTTGAGCAAATTTGGTTATGCTGTAACAGTAATTTCCTCGCCTTGAAGCAGGCTTATGCGCGTCCGGCTATATAGCTTGAGCCTATGTCTTTATGCCATGGTTGGCCTTAGTCAGCCAAGCTGTTTTGCGGCGGATGGCTCCGCTCCCTCACTGAGTGCGCAGTCTGAGCCAGTACACTTAGATGATAAGCAAGAGCATAAGGCAATTGAACATGAAGCTTGGCAGCAAGCCACCCAAGCTGGAAAGCAAGATTTGCTCTCTGGTGACCTAGAAGGTGCAAAGACGTGGTTGAAGAAGGCCTATGAAATTGCCCAAAGATTTGGCCAGAGTGATTCTCGGGTGGCTGTCAGCCAGAGCAATCTCGGCCAACTATATAAGGCTCAAGGCAATTACCTCCTGGCAGAAAGAGCTTCGCGACGGTCGCTTGAGTTAATTCGGCAGAATGAGCCAAAGGACAATTTTGGCTTTGCTGTAGAACTTAGTAATTTGGCGGGGATCCTTAAAGATGAAGGCAAGTATGGCGAGGCTAAGCCGTTGTATGAAGCTGCCATTGCGATTCTCGCTGAAATGCGTGGCAAAGAATCGGTTGAGGTTGCTACCGTATACGATAATCTTGCTCTGCTATTTCAGAAGCAAGGTGACTATAAAGCAGCCGTGGGTGTGCAACTTAAGGCTATTGCCGTTTATGAGCACGAATTAGGTGCTGATAATCCCGACCTGGCAATCGCTTTAGGTAATTTGGCTGAAAGCTACCGCGAATTGAATCAAAGTGATAAGGCCGAACCTCTCTATGAGAGGTCTTTGGCAATTATGCGTAAAGCCTATGGCGATAAGCACCCTTCCGTGGCAACAGCTCTCGATAATTTAGCCGGTCTTTATGTCAAGGAAGGCAAGTTCAACTAAAGGCCCTGGAGACATTCCGTGAAACTCTTGGTGGGCGTCATCCTGATGTTGCTATATGTCTCGATAATCTAGCCGATCTCTATAGCCGCCAAGGTAAGAGTGCATTGGCTTTGCGTAAAAGTGAAGATGCCTTTGAGATTGCTGAGAAGACATTAGGAAAGGAACACCCATTGTCAGTCGGCATTAAGCATCGCCTAGAAGGCTTAAAATCACAAAACGCTAGCCAGTAAATCTAGCTCAGAAGTTAATTGTTATCGCCATATGGCGGTAGGCGCCGCTCGAGGTTGGCGAGCCAGAGTAGAAGCTCTATTTGACGGTTAGTTGTGAGTTGAGAGCTGTCGGGCATCTCGTCGTCTTGCTTCAGCGCCACGACATTGTTCACGGCCGCTGCAAATATAT
Source organism: bacterium Ga0077546 (assembly GCA_001464165.1). Next base: position 9,466 of record LNEX01000115.1, on the reverse strand, counting down.
TAGCGTTGCCGTTAAAAACGAATTCCGCCACTGCCACTCCTGCATGTACGAATGTTAGCTAGATAACAATGACAGCTTAGCTCTTGTGAACCAGATTTTCATGTACCCTTTCTCATAGCAAGATGAAGTTTTTTTTCGTTGGCCAACTGCCGGTGGTAAATCTGGCTCAGCGGGCCACTTCTCGCTTCTTCTAGATTGATTTGAGTGTTGCTAGATGGTTAAGAAAACGTCGCCAGGCCTGACCACGATGGGACAACTCGTTCTTCTCTTTTGGTTCCATTTGCGCTGCTGTAATGCTGTAGCCAAGTGGCACAAATACTGGGTCAAAGCCAAATCCATTGCTGCCCATTTCGCTTAAGGCGATATGGCCTGGCCATTGCTGCTCACAGGTGAAAAGTACTTCACCATTATTTTGGACAAAGGCAATTGCGCAAACGAAAGCAGCCTTTCTCTGGCTCATGGGGACATCTCTAAGCTCATGCAAGAGCTTCTGTCTCCTGTCGCCGTCGCTGCCTTCGCAGTATCGCGCCGAGTGAATTCCTGGTCGGCCGTCCAGCGCTTCTACGCTCAGCCCTGAATCGTCAGCAATAGCAGGGAGCTGACAGAGCCTGGCCGCTTCCCTTGCCTTGAGTAGAGCATTGTCGATAAAAGTGGAGCCCGTTTCTTCTGGATTGAACCCTGCTGGCGCCAATACAAGTTCTAGATGGGAGGACTGGCTAAGGGCTTGGAATTCTTTTAGTTTGCCTGGATTGCTTGTAGCCAGAACTATCTTCATTTATTTTATTTGGCCTTTTTCTTGGCTGTACTAGTTTTGCCACGAGCTGCTGCTGCTTTTTTGCTGCCGTTTCCGTTACTGCTTGAGCCATTGCCGTTGTTTGATGAGCCGCCGTTCTTGGCTGAATTTGACTTGGGGCTAGCCTCGGCATTTGGGTTGGCATTAGCTTTTACTGTTTTTACGCCGCTTACCCGTGCTAGGGGGTTGGTGCCAGCAACGCGCTTGCGGTGGTCTTTTCTGTGTACTCTAATGACGTCTGAAATTTGTGATATTGCTTGCGAAACGCGGGCCAATTGGTCAATATCAAGCACGTCTAAAATTAGGAAAATAGTGGCTGTCTTCTTGTCTCTGTGAGTATCGACACGCAAGTCGCGCAAATTGACTTTGTGGTCTGAGACTTTCTTTAAGATATCACCAGCAATACCAACTCGATCAAGACATTCAACCTGCAAACCTGCTGGATACTGAGTATTGCGCTCAATCGACCAGTCAACGGCCATGCGCCGACCTTCTTCAATTTTTGCTAGCATCGTGCAGTCAGCCCGATGCACGGCAATGCCACTACCGCGTGATACCACTCCGGCAATCTCTTCTCCTGGCACTGGCTGACAGCATTTGGCTAAATGGTGCAATAAGCCACCCAGGCTGGAAATATTGCTCGGTTTGTCTGGCACCATCTGCGGAATGGTGTAGCCTTTTAAGGCGATTTTTTCAGCATTATCCACTTCGCGAATGCGATTGACTACCTGTGCCACTGACAGATCGCCGTAGCCAACAGCAGCTAATATATCTTGGGGATCTGATATATTCAGACGCTTTCCGGCCTCTTTCAATTTATCTGATTTGAGGAATTCATCTAAATTACCTTTGCCCAATTCAGCTTCAAGCATCTGCCGACCTTGCTGAATATGTTCTTCTCTATGGTGCTTTTTAAACCACTGACGAATGCGATTCTTTGCCCCATGGGTTTTAGCGAAATTGAGCCAATCCATCTTCGGTTGGCCATTCTTGCTGGTAAGAATCTCGACGATATCGCCGTTTTTCATGATCGTGTTTAGTGGCACGATTCTTTCGTTGATGCGGGCGCCAATGCAGCGGTGTCCAATATCTGTGTGTACGCGGTAAGCAAAATCAATAGGGCAGGAGCCGTTAGGCAAGTCGAGAACGTCTCCCCGTGGGCTGAAGACAAACACTTCATCAGCGAAGAGATCCATCTTCACTTCTTCGATGTATTCACCAGAATCTTTGAGGTCTTGTTGCCAGTCTACTAGTTGCCTTAACCAGGCTAGTTTCTTGTCGGCAGAGCCATCGGCCTTGACCGCCTCGCCAGCTTCTTTGTAGGCCCAATGCGCAGCGATACCGTATTCGGCAATGTGGTGCATACGCTTGGTGCGAATCTGAATTTCAACTGGCTTACCTTTCGGACCTATTACTGCAGTGTGCAGCGACTGGTAGCTGTTGAACTTGGGCATGGCAATATAGTCTTTAAATCGGCCCGGAATTGGCTTAAAGATTGAGTGTACTGTGCCCATAACTTCGTAGCACTTTTGCGTGTCAGGATCAGACTCTAATTCGCAGAAGTTTTTATCTGGATTGCTGTCGATGATAACGCGCACAGCGAGCACGTCGTATAGTTCTTGGAACTCTTTTTGCTGGCTCTTCATCTTGCGCCAGATGCCGAAGAAATGCTTCGGTCTGCCAATAATGTCGGCTTTGATACCACGGCTGTCGAGATCAACTCTTAGTTTCTCAACCACTTGCGCTAGGTGATCAGCGCGATCTTCGCGGCTGTCTTCTACCAGCCGTTCAATTTCAAGATACTCGTCTTGATGCAGATATTTGAGACCAAGGTCTTCTAATTCCCACTTCATTTTACCGAGACCGAAGCGGTTGGCTAGTGGAGCAAAAATTTCTAGTGTTTCTTTCGCTTTTTCTGCCTGTTTATGGGGTGCCATGTGTTCCATGGTGCGCATATTGTGCAGTCTATCTGCTAATTTTACTAAAACGACTCGCACATCTTCAGCCATTGCGACAAGCAACTTGCGGAAGTTTTCGGCTTGTCTCTCTTCTTTTGAGCTGAAGCTGAATTTGCCGAGCTTCGTCACGCCTTCAACGATTCGCCTGGTATCAACGCCAAAGCGCTCTTCTATTTCTTTGGGTTTGACGTCGCAATCTTCTAGCACGTCGTGCAGCAGACAAGAACAGACAGTGTCGATGTCGGCATTAATATCAGCCAGTATGCAGGCTACTTCGACCGGGTGAATAATATATGGATCGTCAGACTTGCGCATTTGGCCGTCGTGAGAGGCGTAGGCAAAGTCGTAGGCCTTATGGGCGATGGCAAGATCTTCAGCCGGGCGACCCTGTTTTTCTAAGATGTCGAATAAGGGCTGACCGATTTGATCTTTCATCGCTACTGCTTATAAGGGTGAATATTAATTATACCCAGCGTGTCAAGTACTTAAGAGTTCTGTTGCAGCAGGGAGCGCACTTGTAACCAAATTGAGTCTATTTATTCCTCATAAAGACTGCCTTGCCATTATTTAGACCAAGGGGTGCTGTTTAAGTCTTTGGGAAAGGGGCTGCCAGACCCGCCCCAGTAGTTCTTTTGTGGCTTCGTGTGGTCGCTATTGCCGTAACTGGCTGCTTTTGACCGACTGTAGCCGCTATTGCTTCCACCATAGTCGTTGTAATCTTTGTCAAAGACTTGATTACGGGGTTTTGGGGTCGATTGGCTATCGGCGTAGTAACTTCCAGCGGCTGTGGGGTCTGCTGTGGCCGGGGCGTAGTAGTTGCCTGCGGCCTTACTTGGAGCTGTTTGGATAAAACCTTGATTGGACAAACGTCCGAATGGTCGAGCCCAGCTGTAAGCTGAGGAATAACTGGAGCCAAAGCCTGTGTTAAATCCTTGGCCTAGCCCTCCGTACCCCCCATAACCACCAAAAGAACTACCGGTCCGATAAATACGGTATGGATCAGACCATGAGCCTCGGCTCCAGCTGCGGTGTCCGATAAGGCCGCCAATATTGCTAAGGCTGCCTAGGCCTCCTACATAAGGAATTCCCATATTCGGAACTCCTACATAGGGAATACTGGACTGTCTGAATGCACTTAGACCTTGATAGCCCAGACCTAATCCACCAAGCGACTGGCCTAGGGCTCCAGGCCAGGCCAAAGGTGACTGCGACAATGCTGGAGGTTGGGTAAAGGGGGATTCCACAATCTCGATATCGTGATCGTGAACTGTCGGTATCTGACCATCTTGGCTCAAAGCGCAGTTGGAAAATGTCAGCGAATGAATGAGTAGTAGGGCTAGGGTAAGGCCTCGATTTAGGCCTCGATTAGTCATTAGTTTGGCAGCGGGCCTTGAAATTTCGAACATACGACACCCTAGCGAATAGATCTAAGCAACTAAGAGTTTACTACTGCTTGGATTTGGTTATTAGGGAACAGTGCATAGAAATTTGCGTCATTAGTTTTGTGTGAAAGACGAAACACTTAGCGTGGTGCATATTATGAAACATTCGAGGTCATTGCCAGTGCTACTGATGCTGGCATTTAGTCTGTCAAACACTCTCTTAAACACACAGGCAGCTGAAGCAAAGACTCTCAAGTACGGCACCACTTCTGGCATCACAAATTCTGCTAGTATGGCAAAGAATGTTGGTATCACTAAGCCCAGTGGCTTTGCTGGTTTGGAAGATAAGATGGAAAAAGGCATGGTTTCAGCTGTAGAGACGATCGACGGCAAGGTTTTTCATATTGGTAAAACCATAGCTAACGCATCACCAGAACAAGTGTTCTATGTCTTGACTGACTACGCTAATTCCACCAAGCTATTTAGTAATTTGAAGCGCTCATCTGTTGTCGCTAGTAGTGTTGAAGATAGTACCACTGATGTCAGTTTTAGCTTAAAAGGCATGGCTAATATCTGGAACTTTGACTATGTTTTGAGAATGACAGAGACATTTCCTTCAAGAATTGATTTTCGCAGACTCAGTGGTGCTTTTAAGGCTAATGAAGGCTACTGGAAAATTGAGCCACTAGATGGCTCTGGCAGGAGAACTTTAGTTTCTTACTACAAACACATAGATGGTGGCATGATTCCTCAGTCAGTGATCAACAAACAGTTGAGAGAGGCTATGCCAGCGGTGATGGCTAATGTTAGAGCTGGCGCTGAAGCTAGGGCGTTGCAGGTTTCATTGAAACAATTTTGATAGCTGTATCCCTGTATTCTTGGATCTTGCTCTTTGAATGAAAAAAAAAAGTAGTTTCCTTGGAAACTACTTTTTTGACAATTTTAAGTCAATATTTAAAACTTCTAATTACTTCGGCTCTCCAGACATAGTAGAGAATTTTCCAGACCTCATCTTCTTTGATCATGACTACATCTATAGTGCAGGGCACCTGTTTGCCTCTGTCTACTACAATACCTTGACCCTTCATGGTGCAGCGGTCACCTGAGGTAAATTCTACGGTGATGTTGGGCCTGTAGACATAGCCTATCTTTAGGCGTTGCAGCTCTGCTTCAGCTCTGGTGCCGTTGGTTTGCAGCATGGGTAGGCGGCTTGTTTTGTACCAGTACTGAGCCACTTGTGGCAACTTAGTTGCATAGTACAAATCTTTGATATATCGATAGAAAGTCAGTCTTGGTAGACTTTCACAGAAGGCTGGTTTAATTGTTCCCACCAGAAATGAGGTGAGGGCAAATAATACAACCAGACATTTCATTGCTACCGACATTGTCAAAACCCCTTGAACTGACTAGTTTTTCGTTTTCGCCAATTTTCGCGAATACACTGGTGTCAACCAATGGGCATACTGTTCTACTTCTCCACGACAGATCTTGGTGTACTTGTCTTTGATCATGGTTGAAATAGGACCCGCCACTCCGCTACCAACTGGCCTTCTATCTATTTCAATAATAGGGGCAATCTGGGCTCCCGTGCCACAGAAAAAGAGTTCGTCAGCAATATAAAGTTCACTTCTGTCGATTTGACGTGATTCTGCCTTAAGGCCAAGTTCAGCTTCAGCAAATTCCATAATGGTGCGGCGAGTAACCCCTTCGAGAATGTTTTCGTAAGAAGGAGTAGTTATGAGTCTGCCGTTCTTCACCATAAAGACATTCATGGCTGAGCCTTCGGAGACATGACCGTTTTCAGACAAAACAATACAATCATCAAAACCAGCCATGACGGCATCAGTTTTTGCCAGAGCGGTGTTGGCATAGGCTCCAACAATTTTGGCTCTTGCAGGAATGGCGTTGTCTTCCACTCTTCTCCAGCTGGAGACTTGTACTTTTAAACCACCAGCACCATGGAAGTAATCACCAAATGGTACCGTGAAAATACACATATCAGATGGATTATTGTCGAGACTTGGCCCAACGCGGTGAACAGTCTTGTATGCAGTTGGACGAATATACGTATCGGTCCTAGGGGCGTTCTTTCTGACTAGCTCAACTACAATTTTGCACAGCTCATCAACCGACTGCGGCACCTGTAGGTACATGATCTTCATGCTGTCCGACATGCGCTCGAAATGCTCTCTTAGCCGGAAGAGGTACATTTCTTCTTCTTTCTCGTTCCAATAGCCTCGAATGCCTTCAAAGACCGCGGTTCCATACATGAATGAGTGATTCATGATACTTACTTTGGCATCTTCGATTGGAACAATATTTCCTTGGAAGAATGCGTACGTCTTTTGCTCTGTCACCGGCATCTCCTTTATTACTCTTTTTGTCCTTTGCAGTACAAAATACGATCTTCGACGGTTCGTCTTTGTCCTGAATCAGGTTTTAGTTCAACATAACGGGTAAAGGCGTTGGCTGCTTCAGCCCATTCTTTATCACTTTCTTGCAGCACCCCAAGTTCATAGAATCCGTCGGCATAATTTGGTTCTACTTCAGTAGAACGCAAAAATTCGGTTTTCGCTTGATCAAGTTTGCCTAAGCGCTTTAAGGCCCGGCCCAGAGCTGTATGACAGGCTCCCGAATTAGGGTACTTCTTGATTTTGCTTTCGAAAATAGCGGCAGCCTTTTCTGACTCACCAATGGCGAGAAGATGATTCGCGTCTTTCAAGGCGACATCCCAATTAGGGTCGCCCTTCGCCTGGGCAGGCAGGCGAAGGGGCAAGCTAATAAAGCTTCCTATTACAGCTAGAACCAGTAATTTTGCCGTTATTGCTTTCATTGTTCCAAATTACTTTGTAGTAGGTGTGGTGACCGATCTAACCGCTTCTTTAATGACATTTTTAGCGCCAGTTTTGAGAATGGTACCGGTAGCATTGAAGGAGCGGCCCACAGAACTTGGTTCGCTACCAGGTACAGGTGATACCACAATGGCCGAAACTTCCATCGAAACTTTTTTAACAGCGTCGCCGACTCTAGCGCCAGAGCCTTTGACTATGCTGCCAGTAGATGAATCTTTCTCTACAGCATCAATGTTGAGAACAGCAATGGTATTGGTCAACGTTTTGATGACTTTGCCAGTGTCTGGATCGTTGATAGTTTTGTAAGGGCGAAGCACTTGCAGCTTATCACCAATTGCCAGACCGTTTATCTTGCCGACGTTGAGGGTAATTTGACCACCAGTGACATCGGCAATTTTGCCTTCGACGTTAGCTGCGGCAATTGATTGCCCGTCAGGAATTTTATTGGCTGCCGCAATTAACTGTCCGCCCATTTCTTCAACTGATTGCAAGGTGGCCTCGCCGGCAATCGAAGAAGCAAAGTCAGATGAATCCATGTCTATCCCGAGAGCACCTGTGCTGCTTCTCTTCGATTCTCCCGAGCCGTGCACGGCCGCCAAGATTTCTGAAGTGTTGATATCGATGATTTTGGCATCTACAGCAACTTTAACTTTGCTCTTGCTTGATTTGAAACCACCTAACATGCCGCCAAGACCGCCGACATAAGGAACACCAGGAATGTATCCGGTCGGTAAACCGCTGGTGCTCATGGTTTTGGTTTCATAGCCAAATTGAGTAACTGTACCAGTGATGATAGCGTCAACGCTCAAAATTTTACCGATTTTGCATGCGGTAGCTGGGTCAGCCCGGTCTGAAACAGAGAGATTCTGTTCTTTCAAAAGAGAATCGAGCATTTGTCTATCGACCACAGAATATGTGCCATCGTTGACGAGCTTGGTTGTGAGCAAGCTGACAATACCCTTGCCCACATCATAGTTGCCGGTGTACTGGTTCACGGCGCCATACTCAAACGGCATAATGGCGATGCGGCGCTTTGTTGACGCAAAAGCCTGAGGTATGTTGCTGGATGCCATAACAAATAACGCTAGTGCTAGCGCTGCTGTTTTCCGGAACTTCATCTGTCACTCCTTATTCTTGCCCAAGTTGTAAGCTCAGCGTTATGCCAAGCAAGGCTCTAAATCTCTGCTTAGAGTCTACTGGATTAACGCCCCTACTCTGATTAATAGGGATAATCAGACGATTTATTTTTGGCTAATGTATTTTAATGGGCTTTTTTTGCCGGTCTGGTCATCAGGGCCCGGTATGAGGCAATTTTTTGTTTGGCCAGTTTCGAGCGCTTACTTTTGCTGCTGACATCTTTTAGAAGGGCAATGGCTTCGCTGTAGCGACCCTTTGATGCCTTTCCAGCCGCGGCCTTTAGCCTCTCTAAGGCATCTAGCTCCATCTCAAACTCGTCTATTAGATCTCGCACATCTTTGAAATGTGTTGTGTCTGGGGTGATTGGTCGAAGCAAGCCGATCGCCTCGTCATATTGGTCGCTATCGGCCAGATTTTGCGCTTTGATAATGCGCTCGCGGGTTTCCATCTCTACAATTACGGCGTTTTGGATGGGGCCAACGACTCTCTGGGACGCAGAGTTGATGACGTCCCTGGCGGCATTGTCTACTAATTTCTTATTCAGTTGGGCGGCACCACCCACTGAAAAGTCTTGATTGTATTTTTGCACTGCTACTGTGTTTAAGACCTGCCCGCCAGCCGTCTTTGTTATTACTGACCCGTTGTATCGGATTGAACCAGAACCAGGATCAAGCTGTTCAGTGATATTGCAGACGATGTACCAATCAGGGTTGACCGTGCTGACGACGACGTCGCTTAAGTTACTAAGTGAATTAGTGACGCGATCGACAATTTCTTGTTCAATACCACTGCCGCTAGCTGAGACCACTGCTATTCTCACCGGGGGCGCCGCCCAAGCCGAGGTGATGGCATAGGCACTTGTTAACAAAACTGTTGCTGCTGTAAGTAGCAGTTTAGTTAGATTTCTCATCCTCGAAATTTCCTTATTTTCTACTCGCTTTCTTTCTACTCGCCTTTGTCCATGGCCTGATTTGCTAATAGATCTGCTTCTTTATTGTATTCACGGCGTACATGCTCAATATTGAACTTTTTAAATTGGCGTTGCAGTCTCTTCGCTTCATTGAAGAGTGGAATTAGACCTTCATTTTTGCAGCGATACTGGCCCTTGATTTGCTTGACGATAAGCTCAGAGTCCATGCGTACTTCGACTTCAGAAAATCCCATGGCGAGAGCTTTCTCTAAACCGATTAAGAGCCCCGTGTACTCGGCCACGTTATTGGTGGCGATGCCAACAAATTTAGAGAGATTGGCTACTACTTCGCCGTCCATGCCGCCAGATTTTACTACTGCGCCGCAGCCCGATGGTCCAGGATTTCCCCTAGAGCCACCGTCAGCGAACACGAC
>LNEX01000114.1 GCA_001464165.1 bacterium Ga0077546 | reverse complement strand
GCACCAGAGTAAACAGAGCGCGGTACATGTAGTCGCTGAGAAGAAGTTGATTACACTAGATCCTGGTCGCTTGGTGGTTCTGACTAAGCAGTCGGCGCGTGATTTTGAACGCACCGTTGGGCCGTATCGCTGGATTGGTTATCGTAACCCTAGGGAGGAAGATATTAACTCTGAAATAAATGCTTTCGGAATGGATTTTTCTATCCCTTCAGCTTTAACTAATGTCATTCCCCTTAAGAACTTGCTGGCATCAAGCAATCGACTTGATCGACTTACCCTTGATAAAGTGTTAAAAAACTCAGCTTTGTTAGGTGAGTTAACTAATGGAGCTGGACCGTTTCGCAGTGGAGCTGACTTGAGTCAGTAGTTGGCTAGAGCAAGAGTTTTTTGTTCTAATACTGACAGTGCCACCAAAGCTTTGATTGTGTCTCTATGGTTGCTACCTAGAACAGACTGTCGTATTTCTAAGGATTTGGCATAGTGTGAGTGTGCTTTTTCTCTATTGCCGAGCTTCTCTTCATAGCTGCCTAAGGCAAAGTATGAAGCGGCAACCTCCGGATTTGCTGCGCCAAGCGTTTTTAGCCTAAGCGCCAATGCTCTAGTTTGATATTCTATAGCCTTAGAGTTATCCTCCTGACTTGAGCACAGTTCGCCTAAGCCAAAATAGCTAGCTGCTGTTTCAGGATGTTCTTCTCCCAGAATTTCTCTGCGAATTTCTAGTGCCTTGAATAGGTAGCGTCTCGCCTCTTCATGCTTACCCTGGCAGGTTCTCAGTCTGCCAATGTTGTGCAGGCTAAGGGCATAATCTTTGTTGTGTACTCCGAGAGCATCAATTCTAATCTTTAAAGCCTGAGAGTAGTACTGATTAGCTTTTTCAAAGTTGTTCTCATTGGCCGCTACAACGCCGAGGTTGCTTAGTGTGCGGGCATATTCAATACTCGCACTGCCAATGGTGCGGGCTTGAATTTCTAGAGCTCTTTCGAAGTGAGCTGCGGCATCATTCCATCTTCCTTGTTTGAAGTAGAGAGCACCAATATTATTCAATTCTGTGCCGACAAAGGCTGGAATATTTTTTTCGTTGCTCTCAAGTTGAGACAGTGCTGAGAAGGAAGACTGGCTAACTATTAACAGCAATTTGTAGTATCTCTCTGCGGCTTTCAAGTCACCCATGTAAAAGTATTGTTGGGCAATATCGTTGATTGTCAAAACAATAATTGGACTGTCGGGTTCAAGACCGTTCTGGTAAAGTTTTAGAGCTTCGATTAACAGTGATAGTGATTGGCTATGTCTGCCTTGTGTGGCAAGCTGATCGGCTTGCAGTCGCAGCTGATCGGCATGCACTTTGGAGGCATTGTCAGCCTTGCTCAAGGTGCTCGCTCTTGCTAGCTTGTGCCCCGAATAATTATGCTGCTCAGGCTTGTCATAGGCCATGGCAGCAGACGTATCTGAGGGAGCGGCGAGTGAAACTGCACCTTGAGTTGCGAGTGGAGTTGCAAGTGGAGCTAAGGCTATAGCTGAGACAAGCGTTGCACTCACAAAAATCCTTATGGCTGCTGGAGTGTGAATCTTAATGGCTCTTCCTTCCCTAACTCGATTTGCTACGTTAATGGTTGTCCCTGACCTAAGAAGGCACAAAAGGTTGCCCTCACTCGATAACGGTGAGGCCTAGTATTGTTGGTAAGCCAGGGTGATGACCTAACCTGACCGTCTTTTGGTCAAGCCGCTGCCTGATGTTAATATGACAGAGCAGGCTGGCGATTCCATCCCGCTATAAGGCTATTTCTTCATCACCCGAAGAGACAAGTTTCGCAGTATATGTGTGACTAAGCTAATCCTAATGGGTGATAACCCGAGGGCGAGGTGCAAAATTTGCTAGCATCGTTGGTGTTTGTAATTTGCCGCCAAATGGAGAAGCCATGTCTGATCGTCCTGAACTTGTTGGTATCTGTCTTTGCGAAAGGGTGTCGCAGGATATATTCAGAACCGATGCTGTAACCTTGGTCAACGTCCATAACTCATTCACTTCAACGGCTTTTCCGGCGATGATTCCTATCGTCTATGCCTTTGCTCAATTGCGAGGATTGCCCGAAGCCTTTACCTATCAGTTTAATGTTGTTGGTCCAGCGGATGAGATCATAGTGTCGTCGACCCCAGGGCAGGTAGAAGCACTGCCGACCACTGATTCTTTGCATCGCTTGGTTACTGCATTTCCAGGCTTAGTATTGCCGGCCGCTGGTTCTTACAAAATTATCTTGCTGGTTAACCATGAACCTATTGGCACCTTGCCCATCGTTGCAGAGCTAGTATCCACAGGCCAACATTTGTCTAGTTAAGGATTCCGCAAGAGAGTCTCTTTTACTGAGCGCTTCATCTCACGGAAACCATCGGAGATATTTTCTGAAAGTTCCTCTGAGCGTTGCCGAGCCTGAGTTAGCTTAAGCTCGGAATTCTGCAGATACTTGTCATCAGGCTTGCCTTTTGACTTGGCGTAGGTAGCTTCAACCTGGCGCATCTGAGACATGGCTCTCTGTAGATTGTGGGTTGTTTCTTTGCTTTGCTTAAGAGCTTCCAATAGAAAAAATCCCGCCGAGCCCTGACCGTGCCCTAAGTTGAGCAACAGCAGCTCTTCTCTTGTAAATTTCCGGTCAAAAGCAAGTTCGTCAGCGCTCTGGCAAAGTTGTGACATTGGCTGTGCCAAACAACCTGCAAAGACAAGGCTAGGCAACATGATTAGCTTGATGCAAGCCTTCAAAGACAGCACGACTTTTACTTCTTTTTGCACTACTGGAAACCTCTTTGGCTGAAGATAAGAGTCTACAAGACTTGGCCTCATCCTGATATTCTCAAATGTGGCTGGAGGAGAAAGTGACAACGAGTCATTGGTGCACGTTTACAAGACGGTTTCTATTTGCTGTAGTGATTCCTGCTGTTTCACTGTTGGCATTCCCCTTAGGGGCCGCTTGTCAGAACAATACTAGTGTTGATGCTGATAATTCTGCAACAAAGGGCTTGTCAAATCCTGCTCAAAGCCCTGAAAACTTAAAGACAAATTCTGCACAGTCGGCCGCTGAGAGCTCAAGTTCATTTATTGAATCAAGCTTTGAAATGAGTGCTCCAGTGTCCGATTTACCAACTAGGGCCCTAGATTTTAAGGATGCAGCTCAGAATCTCAATCTTGATACTCTGTCAGCTAGCCAGTTACTGCTTTCCGGTATGGAGAATGCTCAATCCGACAGGCTCGATATAGCTATTAAGCAGTTTGAGGAAGTAATTCGAAGGGAGCCGCAAAATGTTTCTGCTCACAATAATCTAGCTGTTTGTCTTAAACGGCAAGGTAACAATAAAGCGGCTCTTGAAGAGTTTAAGAAAGCAATCGAGAATAATCCCACTCGTTGTGAATTGTTTAACAACCTGGCACATTCTTATATTGCCGCGGGTCAGTATGATTTGGCTGTGGAGGCTCTATACAGAGCCCTCAGGCTTAAGCCTGATTTTGCTGAAGCTCATCGTAATTTAGGTCATGTCTTGGCATTGAAAGGCGACAACGATGCTGCTGTGACAGCCTTTCAAGAGGCACTGCGTGACAATCCTCAGATGGAAGAAGTTCGGGTAGATATGGGTGATTCGTTGCGAGCCTTACGCCGCTATGAACAGGCTTTGCTTGAGTACAAGACAGCCCAAAAGGCTTTACAGGGAAAGAAAGGCATACTGCCGCGCGACATAGAATTGCGGCTTGCTAAGTGTTATGAAGGCCTCGGTCAGTTTACTCTGGCGCACAAAATACTCTCAGGCTTGCTTGAGGCTGATCCAAATGACACAGATGCTCTAAATTGCCTCGGTGTTGTACTGTGGAAAATGAATCATTTACCAGAGGCTGTTTTCGTGCTCGAGCGGGCCTTAAGGGTCGATGCCAGTTATCCGCAAGCTCGCAACAATTTAGGGATTGTTCTTTATCAATTAAAACGCTACGACGAAGCCGTTGATGTCTGGCGCCAGGCAATTGGTCTCAAACCAGATTATCCTGAGGCACATTACAATATGGGCGTGGCACTATATCAGTCAGGTTTGCTACAACAATCGACCGAAGCATATAAAGAGTGTCTGAAATATGCACCTTATGATGCAAATGCCCATAATAATCTAGGCTTGGCTTTGTGGCGAAGCGAGCAAAAGAGTGAAGCTATTGCAGAGTGGAGAAAGGCAATCGACTGTGATGCCAATATGGCTGAAGCCTTTACGAATTTAGGAAGAGCCCTTCACACTCGAGGCAAAAGCGAAAATTAGTAAGTTTGATTGAAGTATAAGACTAGAACAGAAAAACTAAAATCTAAAATCTAGAACTAAAAACTAGAATTTATAACTAGAACCAGACCTAGAAATGGAAATCATGTAAATGGAAAGACTGTCCGACAATTTTAGTTACTCTGAGACTGTTCATACAGTACAAGAGGCTGTAGTCAATATTTTTTGCCGCATTATCTTTGACTGGGCTGTGCACGGTTTGGCTGTGGCACTTTTCCTTTTTGCTTTTGGTCTAGTTCTCCTTGCTCGTA
>LNEX01000113.1 GCA_001464165.1 bacterium Ga0077546 | reverse complement strand
GAAATGGAACGATATTGCCGTGGTCCAGAGTTATCGGAAATGGAACGATATTGCCGTGGTCCAGAGCAATTAGAAATGGAACGATATTGCCGTGGTCCAAATTCTATGCCCATGAAAACTCTTATTGATTTGAACTATTTGCCTCGATTCAACGTTTCTATTCTAGGGGCGTGAAGAGGAGGAAATGCTATGACAGCACTTGTTGACAATGATGACCTATTTATTCAGGCATGGAGTGAGTTCAACCAACTTATAGGTTCGGATGGTGAAGCTGCTGATTTTATTTTTCAGTCTATGCTTCGAGATAATGAAGTGAAATGCGGCTGCTCCAGCCCACAAATTGAGCGAGAGACTGGATCTCGCTGCTTCTATTGTACAAGCTGTAAGCTTGAAGTTTGGTTTACGGCAGGAACTCTTTTGTCTGGAGTGAGCCGCTTACGAGCTTGGCTGGCTGTCATTTGGTTTAAGGAATGGGGAGTTGCCGTAAGCTCACTTCGAATCTCGAAACTGCTAGACATTGCTCAAAGCACAGCTCTCAATATTAACAAGAAAGTAGCCATCGCCATAGAGAATCAAATGGATAGCAGTGCCATGTGTATTGACCAGCGAAGATTTAGCGATGCCATTTTTATGCGCAGTCGGCAGACCCCTGCTGATGAGCATCCGAGGTCCGAGTTGGTTGCCGCTCCGTCTTACTCGTCGTTAGACCCAGACAAAATTGAGAAGGACGCTGCTGCTCCAATCAAAGAGAACGCCTCGATTTTATTTTCTCTAGCAGCTTCTCAGCAACAACTGAGCATATCTCTGGCTATTGCCAGTGCGATTTCCTTCATTCGCAAGTTCTTTCATGGCGTAAGCAATAAGTATCTGCAACTCTATGTTGCGGCCTTCTGGTGTCACACTGATCGCGAGACTTGGAAGAAAGGCTCAGTGCTTAAGGCTTGCCTTAAACATCGACCAATTAGCTATGCCCAGCTCCTTTGCTATGAAACGCCCCAACTAAAAATGATGCTGGCTTAGTCTTGGACCAAAGCAGCATCATTTATTTTTGAGTTTCGATTGTTTACGAGACTGGCACCAAATTGCTTTCCTTTTTGAAAACAAGCTCCTCGTTTTCGTTATCGGCATCAATTAGAATGGTGTCACCATCAGCGTATTGCCCTTTGAGAAGTTCGAGAGAAAGTGGATTCTCGATTTCTTTTTGAATCAATCGTTTGAGTGGGCGTGCGCCGTAGACAGGATCGTAACCTGTTGTGGCGAGCCAGTCTTTGGCTGCATCTGTAGCCTTGAGCACAATTTTGCGGTCAGCTAGTCGTTTGTTGAGAATATGAAGCTGAATGTCTACGATCTTAGCTAACTCTGCTGCAGTTAAGGCATGGAAGACAACGGTCTCATCTATTCTGTTGAGGAATTCAGGTCTAAAATGCGCTCTTAGCGATTGCATAACTTGATCTTTCATTTCATCGTAGAAGTGCTCATCTCCATCTACAGCAGCCTTGAGCTGGTAGTCGAGAATGTGCTGCGAGCCTATGTTTGAGGTCATGATTAGCACTGTGTTTTTGAAATTAACTGTGCGACCTTTTGAGTCGGTCAGGTGTCCTTCGTCTAAGACTTGCAAGAGAACGTTGAAGACATCGGCATGTGCCTTTTCTACTTCGTCAAAGAGGACGCAGCAATACGAGCGTCTGCGCACGGCTTCGGTCAGTTGACCACCTTCGTCGTGGCCGATGTAGCCTGGCGGCGCTCCAATCAAGCGAGCAACGGTATGCTTCTCTTGATACTCAGACATGTCGATGCGGACGATGGCACCCTCGTCATCAAAGAGGAATTCGGCCAGAGCTTTGGCAAGCTCAGTTTTGCCGACACCGGTTGGGCCGAGGAAGAGGAAGCTGCCAATTGGCCGATTGGGATCTTTCATGCCAGTGCGAGCGCGCCGCACCGCATTCGATACTACCTCGATTGCTTCTTCTTGGCCAATCACTCGTTGGTGCAGATGGCTCTCTAATGAAAGTAGCTTCTCTACTTCGCCCTGTAAAAGCTTAGTGACCGGAATACCAGTCCACTTCGCTACGATTTCGGCGATGTCCTCTTCGTCTATTTCTTCTTTGAGCAAGCGTGGGCCAGTGTTAGTGGTGAGTTTCGCTTCCATTTCGCGCAGCTGTTTCTCTAGTTCGATAAGCGTGCCAAATTTAAGTTCAGCAGCTTTTTGTAGGTCGGTAGCGCGCTCTGCTTGTTCTATTAGAGTTCTCGTACTTTCGATTTCGCCTTTGACGGTCCCGATTTTAGTCAGCCCTTCTTTCTCCGATTGCCATTGGGCTCTTAGCCCATCAGCTTTTTCGTGCAGGTTGGCTAAATCTTTTTCGATGCGCTCAAGTCGCTCGAGCGAAGAGGCATCTTTTTCTTTTTTTAGTGCTTCACGTTCGATTTCGAGTTGCATTCCGCGACGTTCGAGTTCGTCCAATTCAGTTGGCATAGAGTCAATTTCTATGCGCATCCTGGCGGCTGCTTCGTCGACTAAATCGATGGCTTTGTCGGGCAGGCTGCGATCTGTAATATAACGATCTGAGAGCACAGCAGCGCTGATCAGCGAGCTGTCTTTAATTCGCACACCGTGGTGCACTTCGTATCGTTCTTTTAGACCTCGCAGAATTGAAATTGTCTCTTCAACCGATGGTTGATCAACGAATACTTGCTGGAAGCGTCTTTCTAAAGCTGGGTCTTTCTCTACATACTTTCTGTATTCGTCTAAAGTGGTAGCACCGATACAATGCAACTCTCCTCGAGCCAGTGGTGGCTTGAGCAAGTTGCCGGCGTCCATTGCTCCTTCTCCACCACCGCCAGCGCCGACTACGGTGTGCAACTCATCAATAAAGAGAATGATTTCGCCTTCCGAATCAATTACTTCTTTTAATACAGCTTTTAGTCTCTCTTCGAATTCACCGCGGAATTTGGCACCGGCTATTAAAGAGCCCATATCTAAAGCAATGAGCTTTTTGTCTTTAAGTCCCTCCGGTACGTCGCCTTTGGTGATGCGGATGGCTAAACCTTCTACAATTGCTGTTTTACCAACGCCTGGCTCCCCGACCAAAACAGGATTGTTCTTGGTGCGGCGGCTCAGTACTTGCATGACACGCCGAATTTCGTCGTCGCGGCCGATTACAGGATCGAGTTTTCCTCGAGCAGCCATTTCGGTGAGATCTTTGCCGTACCTTTCTAGGGCCTGATAGGTGCTTTCTGGGTCTTGGCTGGTTACTTTTTGTTTGCCTCTGATTTCGGTCAAAACTTTGAGAATGCGGTCTCTAGTGACGCCGTTGCGTTTCAATATCGTGCCAGCCTGGCCCTTGCTCTCGTCGGTCAGAGCGAGCATTAGGTGTTCAATGCTGATGAACTGGTCTTTCAGGCGTTCCGCTTCTTTTTCAGCTACTTCTAGAAGCTGCATCACTTTTG
>LNEX01000112.1 GCA_001464165.1 bacterium Ga0077546 | reverse complement strand
TTTTTGCTCCATTAGGGCCAGCAAAATGTGTTCTGGAGTTACTTGGCTATGGCCGTATCGCGCCAGTAAGGTGCGACACCCGGTAACAGCTTCTTGGGCTTTATTTGTAAATCTATCTAGATTCATATATTGCTTAACCCTTATTGTGTTGCTTTGTCGTGGTTGCAAAGTGAACTGGCCATCGATGCAACGCGGTCCCTATTACGCATTATGGACAGCCTGCTTATAGCTCCCTAATAAATCCACAATTTCTTTATGAGTGTTCTCAGTTGCCCAGGTAAAACGACAATTTGGTTTGTACTATATGATTGAAGCGTCTGTTAATAAGAAGTTGGTTGATGCAGGAGTTTGAGGAAGACTACTACGCTATTCTCGGAGTAGACGAGGCGGCAAGCCAGGATGAGATTCGCAAAGCCTATTTGGCGCTTGCGAAGAGGCTTCATCCTGACCGTTTTCCTAATGACCCAGATCAGCGCGCCATCGCCCAAACCGAGTTTGCCAAGGTCACCCATGCCCATGATGTGGTTGGCGACACTGAGCGCCGCATTGAGTATGACGCCCTGCGCCAGCTAGCCAAACGTCGCTCTGAAGTGGTTTCTACCGGTTCATTTGTAGTTAGCTCTGTTATCCCTGATGAACTTAAGTTGCATAACAGTGATATTCAGACTACTCAGCCGCTCAATGCTTTGCCTGGTGATGACAGTATTAATGTGAAGTGGGCCAATAAGCACCTTGGTAGGGCTGATGAATTGCTAAAGAAGAAGCGCTATCAAGAAGCTGAAACAGCAATGAAAGAAGCAATTCGCTTGGTTCCGCTAGAACCTAAATATCACAATCGCCTGGCTGAAGTTTATTTGGCTCGGGGCTGGAAAACTCTAGCTATGACAGAAGTACAGACAGCTTTGAGGCTTAATGCTAGCGATCCTGAAGCTCGTTCTTTAGAAGTTCGCCTTAAGGCCTTAATGAAAGATCAAGCAACCGCTCAGATTAAGGCAGATAATAAGAAGAAAGGAATTTTCCAGCAAATCAAAGAAATTCTCAACAAGAAGTTTTAGATGGCTTTGTTAGAATGGCTCTGCGTAAATGGCATTGCTTAAAAGGCTCTGTTTAAATGGAGTTGTTGGATAGATTCGATAGCTCAGGCAAGAACTGCAAAGATAAATTGAAGAATAAACCCCAAAATTTATTTGCTCTTCCTCTACTGGTTACGATCGGTACTCAGTCGTGCCTTCCGTTGAACGCTATTGCCGTCCCAGGCCATTCTTACTTGCTGATGGGCACTACTTCTGGTGCCACTGCTGCTGCCGGTGAGTTGCCGGTTGTTAGGCCTTCTAATGTTGACTCTGATCTCAGTCAGCCTTTAGCCGCTGACGATTCACCGCCTCAAGCTGCTGATGTTTCGAGTGAAGTCAAGGTCGGCGAATCAGCTATTGCCGCCGAGGCTGCCAATTTTACTGATGCCTCTTCTATAGATGCCTCTTCTGCGGCGGCATCGTTGAAAGATGCAGAAGACGCCGACAACCACACTGTTTCGATTACACAGTCTTCGAGACAGCGTTTTAATCTGCCTGCAAATGGTCTACTTCGAGTTGGCGCCGTCCTCCAAGCGGGAGTGAGCGAAGATTCTACCAAGTCACCGATTCTGCAAGGGGTGGTAGAAGAGCTGCCCACGGGCACAAAAGTTTCGATGATATCGCAGTGCTATCTCAATTCGCAGCTATCGCAAACTGGTGATGCTGTGACTTTTCGTATTGCTCATGATGTTAAAGATGGTAAAGGCAATCGTGTGGTTGTGCCTGGTGATTGGATCGCCCACGGCTTTGTTACGCAAGCCACTAAGCCTGGTCGCAACGGCGTGCCTGGCCGAGTTGATGTGAAAATCAGTAAGATAGTCAGCCCTGATGGCAATTATGAATTGCCGTTTGAGTGCAAGATTTCTAGTGCAGACAATAAGATTGCCGCCGTAAGCAAGTTGATTTACAGAGATGCAAAATTTGCTACGGTTGGAGCTGCAGCTGGCTCTGTCTTATCTGTTCAGATGACCGGTATTGGAACAGCGGTGATGACTCATGGAATATCTGTGGGCATTGGTGCCGCTGCTGGAGCCACCTTTGGTTTAATTTGTGCCGCTTGGCGTAAGGGTGACATCGCGGCCCTCTCGCCAAATGACGAGCTAAAGCTAGTTACATCTGAGCCCATTACCTTGCCTGGGTTTAATCCAGTCAATTTACCTTCTGCCGCGCCGAAGAAGACACTTGAAGGTTTAAGGCTCTCTGTTAACGATTATCGTTTTGAAAAGAACGACTTTACAGCTGATAAGTCTTCGCGTCTTTTGTATGTAACTTTTTCAGTGGTGAACAATAGCGATCACGTAATTGATAAGAAGATGCTCCGAGTCGTTTCCGCCAAGGGCGTTCAGTATCACCTCGACCTTCGTAGTATTCGCCATAGCTTTAGTGTGCC
The DNA here is from genome assembly GCA_001464165.1 of bacterium Ga0077546. Next base: position 24,853 of record LNEX01000112.1, on the reverse strand, counting down.
AGTCAAGGAAGAAAAGACTGACACTCTGTGCTTCAATGTTGATTTGCCCAAGAATAAGTACTATTTGGTTTTGCTTGATAGTAAGGGCGACGAATTTAAGAGGGTTCCGATAAATTGATCTCCTCTGTTAAGAGGTAACTCATTAACTACCTCCCTGTTTAGCCTGGAGAGGGCTGTTTTTTTAACAAATTTGCTAATTTTTGCGGTTTACCCCACTGACTTTATTTGCTTAATTACTAAATCCAGCTAATATAACTAAGTCGATCAAACATGATCTGAATTGAATCTCTAACTCGTATATCTACCGAATACTTATTAGGTTTCCTTCTCAAGGATCAGCCGAATCGATTTAATACCAGCTCCGGCGGCACTTAGTTGTTTGTTGGCTCGGAGTCAGAGGTAAGGAGGGGGGATGATGAAGGCTCGAATCGCAGAGATGCTGCAGACTTTCCACGGCCAGTCTGGCCATCGCCAGGCTGATGCTACATCTGCTGTGGCGACTAATAACGCTGGTCAGGGTTCTGCTTCAGGATCTAGTCAAGTTCGTAGGATACCGGGACAGACCCTTCAGACTGAAAAGCTTCTGCGAGAGAAAGATCGTGAAATAGATCGTCTGCGACACCAATTGGCAAATGCCGAGGCGCGCTTGCAAGAATTGATGGGACAAGACGTGCTTACAGCTCTGCCAAATCGACATATTTTTAAGGAACACCTCACCCACTCTCTTAAGAGGGCTCTCAGGCTGGGTTATTCACTCTCTCTCATGCTCATTGATATTGACCATTTGCGCGATATCAATCTCAAGTATGGTCACGAAGTCGGTGATTTGGTTCTAGTCGAAGTAGCTAAGATTCTAAAAAGCTCAGTCCGAGAGATTGATATGCCTGCTCGCTGGGGCGGTGAAGAGTTAGTTACTGTATTGCATGAGACCGATGCTGATGGTGCAGCTGTTGTGGCAGAACGCGTGCGCCGCCGTATCTCTATGTTAGAAGTGAAAGAGCCGAAGACAGGCAAGCCTATCAAAATAACGGCATCACTGGCTGTGGCTAGCTATCCGCAGCATTCGAACGATCCGCAAGGTCTACTTGAAGCAGCCTCAGAGGCGCTTATTCAGGCTAAAGAAGATGGTTGTAATCGCGTTTTGATCGCAAACAAGTAACGTCGACATTGATTAGACTAATGGTGGTAGACGATCACGCAGAAATCCGTGGAGAGATTGTTAAACAACTTTCCCAGGGAGATTTGCTCAAGGTTGTGGCTGAGGCTGATACTTCCCATGACGCCTGGAAAGTAGCCTCGCAGATTCTTCCTGATATTGTTTTGCTTGATTTGCATTTGCCCGGTCTCTATTCAACTGTAGATTTATTGAAACGTTTCAGTCAATTGAAGCGCACCAAAGTTGTGATCTACGCCAGTCAAGGGAAGGCTGCGGAAGTACAAGACTTGCTAGAGGCCGGTGCCTCGGGTTATGTGCTCAAAGATGACGCTCCTGCTCTAATTAAGATGGCACTACTAATGGTATCAAAGGGGTCCAAGGCAGTAATTTCTCCAAGCTTACCGAGACATTTAACTCGATTGACCGCTCAAGAACGCTCTGTGCTGCGCTATATGACCATGCGCGGTAAGCTTCTTAAAGCAGCTGAACGCATGGGTATCTCTGAACAAGAGTTGACTGATCTAGTTGATCATCTGGTGGAGAAGCTTGAGCTAGAGTCATCAGACAAACTTCTGCGCTGGGCGAAGAAACACGGCTTCTGAATATCCGTCCTGCAATTACTTAATATCCGGATGTATAGCTATTAATCCGATCACGCTAGCGCCGGTGATAATGGCCACTAATTCCAGTGGGCTGAAGGCTTGGCGAGCGATTCGCTTGTTGTCTTCCACAACTTTCCAGTGACGATTGAGCCAGATTTGTACGACCGCTAAAGGTAGTGCACTGGTTAAATAAAGCAATTCGAATGGTTCGGGTAATCTAATCAGTAAGGTTAATGCACCAAAGAGAAGGGCAATGACAAAGCCTGTGAATTGACTATTTTTGCGCAGAAAACTGTTGCGGTCTGGTATCAGTTGAGCGGACATATGAGCAAAACCCAGCAGCACTAGGAGGTTTATTACTGGTATGGCAAACAGTGCTGTGGTGAAGATTGGCCGAGCTTGACCGAATTTTAGGTAGGTCTCAAGTGTGCCATCGCGTCCTAGCTTGATGTGTGCGTCTTCAAGCTCTGGGTCTTGGCCATTAATGCCTTGTTGAAGCTGATTTGCTCCCTGGCAAAGGCTGTTTAGATTGCGATATAACCAATACATGTTGTAAGCGCCAAGGGTGAAAAACGAAAGCACTACGACGTGCCAGGCTGGCTGTTGTTGGCTGTCTAGAAGTACTGGTTCATCCAGAGCGATATCGCTTTGATTTTCGGCGGGTTTCGACTTTGAAGTTTTCACTCTCGTTTATCTTTTTACTATGGTATTGACTGCTTAATTTTGCCTAGGTACGAGCTGCCAAGCTCTTAACATCTGATTCTTGCACAAAAGAACGAGAGAATTTCGTCTAATCACGCGATCTTTACTGCTATTTTTTCGCTAATCTTGTTACAGTGCAAGAAAATCGATTTTAAACCTCACTGTGCTTTCGAGGTTGCGTTTTCAAGGAGAATGGTTATGGTCAATTCGGTGGTTCTAGTAGGCAGAGCTGGGCGCGACCCAGAAATGCGCTATTTTGAATCGGGACGGGTTAAAACCACATTTAGTTTGGCCGTTAATCGCCCTACCAAAGAGAAAGAGACCGACTGGTTCGATATCGAAATCTGGGGTCGTCAGGCTGAAATTGCTGGTGAATATGTCCGCAAGGGCAGTCTGATTGGCATCGAGGGGCGCTTAGATTTTAACAAGTGGACGGACGACGGCGGCAATAAGAACGTCAAGCCTGTAGTTCACGCAAATGGCTTAAGACTTCTTGGCAGCAAGCGTGATAATGCTGGTGAATATGTCCGCAAGGGCAGTCTGATTGGCATCGAGGGGCGCTTAGATTTTAACAAACTTGAAAACAGGTTTGGTTACAGCGCAGCCGATTGACTACGCCGTTATCTTGATTTACTTCATATTCGTATTGGGCGTTGGTTTCAAGCTCAAGAAAAATATGAAGAGCAGTGATGACTTTCTTCTCGCAGGTCATCGAATTCCAAGCTGGGTAACTGGCTTGGCTTTTCTTTCTGCCAATCTGGGCGCCATTGAAGTGATGGGTATGGCCGCTAACGCCGCTCAGTATGGGGTGATGACTTGCCATTTCTACTGGCTGGGCGCAATTCCGGCCATGGTCTTTTTGGCAGTGTTCATGATGCCCTTTTATTTCAAATCGAAGATTCGCAGCGTACCCGAATATCTCCGAAAGCGCTTCAATGAGCCGACCCGCGCGCTTAACGCTATTTCGTTTGCTGTGATGACAGTGCTGATGTCTGGCATAAATCTCTACGCCATGGCAATTGTATTTAAGCTGCTGCTTGGCTGGGATATGAATGCTTCTATTGCGGTGGCTGCTCTTGTTGTCTTGGCCTACACCATTACTGGTGGCTTGACTTCGTCTATTTACAATGAAGTACTGCAATTCTTCTTAATTGTCTTTGGTCTCTTGCCAGTGTCTATTCTCGGACTTCTGCGCTTTGGTAGCTGGCAAAATATTTGCGATCGTTTTGATAATCCAGGCTTTGCCCATCGTTGGAAGCAAGTTGCCAGTGGCACTAATCCGATGGGAGTCGACATGATTGGCCTGATCGGAGGGCTTGGCTTTGTCTTGTCCTTTGGTTACTGGTGCACCGATTTTCTAGTTATTCAGCGTGCTCTGGCTGCTGAAGATCTTAGAGGCGCGCGCATGACGCCAATCATTGCTGCTTTTCCTAAAATACTCTTTCCTGTTCTGACCGTACTTCCTGGTTTGTTCGCCATTATTTTGATTCCGAAACTAGGCACCAATAATGACGATCTGTCTTTCAACATGGCTATCCCGTATCTGCTGGCGGTGATGTATCCCAACGGACTGTTCGGTCTCGGTATAACGGCTCTCCTGGCTAGCTTTATGTCGGGAATGGCGGGCAACGTAACCGCGTTCAATACGGTTTGGACTTACGATATTTACCAGAGCTACATTGCTAAGAATAAGTCTGATGCACATTACCTATGGATGGGTAAGCTTGCCACCGCCATTGGTATTGTCATTAGTGTTGGAACCTGCTACTTGTGCATGAATTTTAAATCAATCATGGACTATATGCAGCTTATATTCACGTTCTTCAATGCCCCACTCTTTGCCACTTTCTTGCTTGGTATGTTCTTCCGTCGCACATCACCTTGGGGAGCATTCTACGGCCTGCTCAGCGGTACTCTAGCTGCAGTGGTGCACTATGTGCTCACTCTGCAGCATAAAGTCAATTATCAAAGTGAAATGGCTGGCAATTTTCACCGCTCTGTCGTGGCCTGGACAGTCTGTTTGATTGTCACCATTACGATCTCCTACTTGACTAAGCCGAAGGCTGTTGAGGAGCTGCGCGGGTTGGTCTGGGGTGTTGATGCTAAAGATTCTGGCATAGCTGTCAAAACTTCAGTTTTTGCCAGTCCAGGCTTCTTTGGTGTCATTCTTTTGGCGCTTACTGCTTATCTCAACTATCTTTTCTTCTAACGGTTATGGTGCGCAATGCTTGATGTAAGACTACCGATTGGTTGGCTGTTTCTTGTGCTAGGAGTAATGTTAGCCGTTTATGGCTATGCCAACCCGCCGGCCGAGAGCCTGCGTTTGGGGCAGGTTTTACTGCCCTTGAATCTTGATGTGCCCTGGGGAATCCTAATGGCACTTTTCGGTTTGGCAATGGTTTCGCTCGCTCAAATTGACAAGATTAAAGCTCTGGAACAAGAGCTCAAAGTTAGCCCCATGGCAGTTGTGTCAGCTGCCCAAACTGACGTCAGCTCTCTTTCTCAATCTGAGCCTGAATCTGAATCTAAGCCTAATTCTGAATCTAAGCCTAATTCTCAATCTACTTAGCGTTTAGGCAGGCCACGAAGACGTTGCCTGAGTTAAGGTCATATTTGAGTAGCATGTACCACGGGGCAAATCCTGCTGGTGGAACCTTTACTGGCGACACTTTGCCCAAGGCGCGGGTAATTGCTTTTTCTACTTGACTATTCTCTTCGTCGTCTGCCAGCGGCACCGAAGTCAACGTACCAACTTGCTTTTCACTTGTTATGTTGGAGATTTGGCCGCTATTTTTGACGACAAAGCTGACCAAGTATGAATATTTGCGATTTGCTGTTTCAACTAATTGTGCTGAGCCGGGCACAGACACATTAGTTTGGATTGATTGGCTTAAGTCTTTGATGTAGCTGTCAAGGCGATTCAGCTGTTCGCTGGAAGCCAAGGTTCGATTTTGTTGAAATTTCGATTGGCTGGCAGCTGATGGTCGGTCTGGACTAAGCCAGACATATTGCGGTTCGCTACTGACTGCTTGGGAAAAGGCTTTGGCGGCCGATTCGTCATAAACTGATGCGTCACCTCTTCTCTTCTTTTTGCGGCGCACTGGTGCGGCTGTTTCATCGATGCTACTAACGGTGGCTGTGCCCGCGTCACCGGTTGAAGCTGCCGCATTGGCTGCGGAGCCTTGGCCTGGTGCAATGTCTGGAGGCATAGTACTGGCAGTTGGTTTGCGACCGACCGATTTCACTTGATATTGAGGAGCGGTCCAGAGTACCCCGCCGCTTCCTGAAGCCGCTGTGGTGGAGTCGACTGCAGCATCTGTGGAACTGCTAGAGGAGCCACCAGAAGTGCTTGCTGAAGAACTGGTTGATGAGCTGCTAGAGTCACTTTGAGCCCAGACCGGTAGGCTGAGGGTGGTAGAAAGTGCTGTCAAGGCTACGGCTGCCACGGCAATTGTCGGCATGCTGCTCATGCGTCTGATAAATCTATTGTTCATATGCAACTGGTCCTACGTCCTCTAATTTATTGATTTTTCAACCGTTCTAACTATACCCAGGAAATGGTTTCTGACATCCACTGTTTTAGGGTGAATCGGCTTACCCACGGCAAGAAGGTTGCTGAGACTTAGATCGCAGGCAATTAACATAGCTTTGTCGAGATTAACTTTTTTGCTGGGGTCCAGCAGGACATCACTGTATAGGCCTTGCCAAATTGGGTCAGTAAAGTCTTTGGGGCGGCTTTCCTCTAAACAGTCTGCAAGAAAGACTACTTTTGATACTTCGGACATCGGCACATTTCCCAGTGTGTGCTCACTGATTGCTGCTAACACTTCTTTATTGCTAATTTTCAATTCTTGCTTAATCGTTAGAGCCGCAACAGGGCCGTGCAAAAGATGTCCATTTATTCTGTCTATTGCTGAGAGTTTCAAGCCCCCAGCTAGGGCACGTTCAATTAACTCTTTGTCTTTTACTTCTTTGCAGCAATCATGTAGATAGCAGGCTAGCCCGACTAGTAAGCGATTGACTCCAGCTTTTTTGGCAATTAAGTCACCAACTCGAGCCACACCGCAGACATGCTCGAATCGCTTTTTTGAAATACGAGGTTGTGTCCAGTTTCGAGCCCATTCTAGGGTCATGCTTGCTGGTATACCTACCGGTTTTTTCGTTTTTTCCTTTATTTTGGGCACTTGCTTTTAGTCTTCTCTGGTTTTGTAAAAATTATAGTCCTTAATCAAACTATTTACTTCGGGAGGCACCATATATAGTACCGTTTTGTCGAGGCCGATGCGCTTGCGAATGTTAGAGGCTGAAATTGCAATTCCCGGAAAGTCAACGATTTTTATGTCAGCGCCCTCGACTTGTTCAGGATCGCTTTGGGCAATTGTTTGAATGACGCTTTCATTGTGGTCATCAGAAAGGTATCGCAATCGAGGCACAACTAATAGGCGGCATATAGATAGCAGCTCTTTAGAGTTGTGCCAGTCTTTAAGAAAGGGAACGTTATCACCGCCGATAATTAAATTGACTTTAGTGGCACCACCAGCGATGACTTGTTTGACTGTGTCTACTGTATAAGATGGTCCCGTTCTTTCTAGCTCTAGTCGCGAAGCTTCAAAATAGGGGTTGCTGGCCACGGCAGCTTCAACTAATTTGTGTCGATCTTCTCCTGCTAAGAGCCCAACTTGTCTATGCGGGGGGTGTGGCGAGGTGACAAAAAGAACTTTGTCGAGAGCGAATTGGTCACGTGCACACTCAGCTATGAGCAGATGGCCCAAGTGGATGGGGTTGAATGTGCCGCAGAATAGGCCGATTTCTCTCATTTTTGTTTGGTTCTTGTATAGACTCGCGGCAGCCGTGTTCGTAAGCGACAGGCAAGCTCGTATGTAATCGTACCAAGAGTTTCGGCCCATTGACTTAAGGTTAGTTTTGTTTGACCGTTGTCAGCATTCCTTTCTATGTCACTATCACTGCCAATCAGCGTGATTACGTCTCCCTCCTGCGCTTCTGGTACGTTACTGATGTCAAAGAGCATTTGGTCCATGCTGATACGGCCAACTTGAGTAACTGTTTTACCCATTAAAAGTCCTTGCATGCGGTTCGAGAGTCCGCGATCGACTCCGTCAGCGTAACCAATCGGTATAGAGGCCAGGAGCGTTTCGTTTTCCGCTGTCCAGGTCCAGCTATAACCCACCGACTGACCAGCTGCGATCTTGTTAATATGATTGATTCGGGCACGCACCGATAAAGCTGGTCGAAGTGGCAAGTCTGGCGATACCGTATCTGGTTGCAAGCCGTAGAGATATAGCCCGACCCTGACTAAGTCGTAGTGCACATGGGGAAAAATTGTTGCTTCGCTAGAGGCTAAGTGAAAAAAAACATTGCTGAAGTAATGTTTTGTTAGAGCTATGGCTTGATTGAAAAGATTGTTCTGTGACGAGACAGCCTCTTCGTTGGCCGCTTTGGCTAAGTGGCTATAGACGCTAACGAGCTCTAAATTGTCTAGGCTTTTGATTAGCTTAAGGGTTTCTTCTAGCTTTTCGAATGGTACTCCTAGGCGATGCATGCCAGTGTCTATTTTGAGATGCACTCTGGCCCTGCCGCAGGCGGCCACGTCACGAATTTGTTTTTCGCTGCTAAGGGTAATGTCGAGTTTGTTTTCAAGGGCAGTGCTGATTGCCCATGAGGGCGTTGGGCTCAATATCAGAATGGGAAGTTTGATGCCACTTGCTCTGAGCTGGGTGCCTTCATCGATTGAGGCTACTCCAAGCCAGTCAACCCCCTCGCTAGAGGCTTCCAGCACTTCGGCGACGCTGGATGCTCCGTGACCATAACCGTCGCTCTTTACTACCGCCATCAGGCGCGGGGCCTGGTCAGGATTGTTGGGTCCAATACCTTTTATAGGAGGCTTGAGACGATTGCGTACGAACCTGAGGTTCTGTTCGATGGCGTTTAGGTCTACTTCGACCCAGGCGTCGCGACGAATCGATGTAAGGTTGGCTTGGCGTGTGGGGAGCATTAGTAAATTATCGACATACTCAGTGTTTGAAGCGCTTCTTAGAGCTTTACTTTATGCTAGCATTGCTGTCGGTAGCCGTAATTAGTTCCACTAAAGCCATGCTCGTTAAGGCTTTAGCAGTGGTCTAAGTTAAGGTGAGACGTTAAGAGCTGCTGTCAACGCTGATTAAATTCTCTGTTTTAAGTTTGACTCTGTTCTTAAAAGCCCTTGGCGGCTTGGAATCTCTTGGGAAGCCCGAGACTTATTTTTTCAAAAAAAGAAGTCTCACCTGTTTAATTTTCTAGGAATTTGGTTCTAAATCTTCAAAGGGGTGGAGAGTCTTGAATAAAGCAGAATTAGTCGACATCGTAGCTAAAGAAGCAGGAACGACAAAAAAAGACGCTGAGCAAGTTATCAACAAGATGATGGACACCATCATCAAGCATGTTGCTCGTGATGAGAAAGTTACTTTGGTTGGTTTTGGTACTTTTGAAGCCCGTCAGCGTAAAGCACGCACTGGCCGCAACCCTAAAACAAATGAACCATTGCACATTCCCGCAAAGCGTGTTGCCGGTTTCAAAGTCGGTAAAGAGTTCGCTGAATCAGTGAACAAGGATAAGAAGGGCAAATAAGCCCGGTGTAGCCTATAGGAGGTTCGAGTGGGGTTACCTAGAGTTGCGGTAATTGGTTGCGGAAACTGGGGTAAGAACCTGGTTCGCAATTTTGCTCACCTGGGAGCCCTCTCGACCGTCTGTGATGCCGATCAAAAGCGCTTAGATTATGTTGCTAAAGAACACAAGGGTATCGCTGTTACTAGTGATTATGACAGTGTTTTGGCTGACACTAATGTAAGCGCCATTGTTATTGCTACGCCTTCTGATACGCACTTCTTGCTCGCTGAGAAAGCCTTGTTGGCAGGCAAGCATGTTTATGTCGAGAAACCACTGGCTCGCGATGTTAAGCATGCAGAGAAGTTAGATGAGCTAGCAACGGAACGTAATTTAGTCTTGATGGTGGGCCATTTGTTGCTCTATCATCCGGCCGTCAATTGCCTCAAAGACTTAATTGCCTCCGGTGAACTAGGCGACCTGTTGTTCGTCCGCTCGGATCGCATGAATTTTAATAACTCCCGTCGTGACTGGAGCGTTCTCTGGGACTTAGCCCCTCACGACATTTCTATGATGAGTTATTTGCTAGATTGTGAATCGCCGGAAGTCAGTCGCGTGGGTGGCTGGGATACTCTCGGTGATGGTCTAGTTGATGTGGCCTATCTCGATTTAACTTTCCCTATGGGTAATCGCAGTATTCCTGGCCAGGTTCGCAATAGTTGGATCGACCCTCAAAAATTAGTGCGTTTGACTGTCAATGGCACTAAAAAAACTGCTGTGCTTAACGATACCCAGCAAGAGGATAAATTGGCTCTTCATAGTGTTACCCCAGAGGGGCGCATGGTGGTTGAGTATCCCTATTATCCAACTGGTGAACCACTACAGCTAGAGTGCGAGCACTTCCTTCAATGCATTTTGCGCGGTGAGCGCCCTCGAACTGATGCTAACAATGCTTACCATGTGGTTCGCGTGCTATCTGATGTTGAAAAGCGTTTGTCTGCTCGTCCGCGTCGTGTAAACGCAATCGCAACATCCCGTTAGGATTTGCTTGTAGGTGCACACAAGATCTTTCAGTTGTGTATAATTTCTTTCTGCGCTGGTTCTCTGATGGCTCAAGGCCGTTATGCGGGAGTAATTCAGTGGTAGAATGCCTCCTTGCCAAGGAGGATGTCGAGAGTTCGAATCTCTTCTCCCGCTCCATTTTTTAGCTGCCCTTGTGGCAGCTTTTCTTTTTAGTACTCTTATTAACAGATTTAAAAGATTGCCTTGCTTGAGCTATATTAGTCATGTGGGTGCTGCGCGAGAATATATCTGGAGAGTGACATCGGAATGACTGACGGAGTGCAAGAGCCCGGAGATGAAGCCTCAAAAAAGGTTGAGCCATCTGAACTTAGTGTAGATACTCCACAAGAGTCTGGTTCGGCGCCAATCGCAGATCTCTCTTCAGAACCAGTTCCAGAACCAGTGGGAGAAACTGTTTCTGAGGCACAGTCGACAACACCTTGTGCCGATGTAGAGTTAGAAGCTGAGGCTGCTGCCAAAGTATTAGAAGGTGCTGCCCTGAGGCGCTCGCCCTGGCTGTCTTCCATCGCGGCCATTCAATATGTCGGTCAGGCTTCGGCAACTGACGATATACAAGTTCGCACCTCAGATCGAGTTACTGTTATTGCGTTGCTTACCTGTTGCATAGCTGAAGTACTGTCGCTTGTATATACACCCATGGCTGGTATGCGCTTGGCTTTTATTGCCATATCAGATGTTGTTCTGGCCGTAGCCATCACCATGTTTTTGGTTTATCGTCTTGGAATCTTGTCTTCTCTTGGTAAGCGCCAGGCCTTGATTTGCTGGCAGCTCATGATGGGTTGCATTTTTCTTGGTATTTTCCTCTGCGTCAATGTGGCTGCTGGTGTAGCTTTGGGCGTGTCAGCTATGTATCCGGCCGAGCTGCCTTAAAGTTTGACCTGACCGAAGTATGAGCGAAAATTGGTCAGTTTCCCTTTGGCCGAGGGCTTCTGGTCTGGGGCAACTGTAAATAATCCAGCTCTAGTCGCCAGGCTCTGCCTTCTGCCATGTTAAAATCCACAATCTAATTTGTATTTCGGCGTATATAGTCACTGAGAGAGAAAGTCATGAAGGTCACCCTCGAACGGGAAGGCAAAAACATAGTAAAAATGGGTATCGAGTTGGAGCCTGACAAGGTTTCCCGTGCCTACGAGATGGCTTGTCGCCAACTCAGTCATCAAGTGCGTATCCCTGGTTTTAGACCGGGCAAAGCACCAAGAATGATTATTGAAAAGACCATTGGTGAAGAAGCTATCAAACGTGAAGCTTTAGAGAAGCTTGTTCCTGAGCTGATCAACGAGGCTCTTTTAAAAGAAAATCTGGACATCATCACTGCTCCAGAGTATTCCAACTTCGATTTTAAGCTTGGTCAACCGCTGAAGTTCGAAGCTAAGTTTGAGATTCGTCCTGAAGTAAAACTTGGTAGCTACAAAGAGATTGAAGTCAATGTTCCTGAAGTAGCTCTTCCTGAAGATGCTCTTGAGCGTGCTTTGACAAATGTGGCCGAAACTAAAGCCTCGCTAGCACCTGTAGAAGGTAGAGCGGCTGAAATGGGCGACACTGCTGTGATTGATTTTGAGTGCTTTGTTGATGGCAAAGCCCTTGAAGGTGGCAAAGCTGATTCACTGATGCTTGATCTCGTAGAAGGGTCATTCTTGCCTGGTTTCTGTGAGCAGGTTGTTGGCAAAAATGCTAAAGACAAGTTCAAGGCCAAAGCCACTTTCCCTGAAAACTACAAGCGCAAAGAAGTCGCTGGTAAAGAAGCTGAATTTGAAGTTCACCTGAAAGAAATTCGCAAAAAGTCTACTCCTGATGTTAATGACGAACTGGCTCAATCAGTCGGTCACGAAAATCTTGATGGCCTGAAAGAATCAATAAAGGCTGAACTTCACGAAGTGGTCAAGCAGGAAAATGAGTCGCGCGCTCAGAGAATGGTAGTAGAGGCGGTGGCGCTCAGCGCCCAAGTCGATATTCCTGAAACTATGGTTGAGCGTGAGCGCGATTTGTTGCTTGGTCAATTACGTCGTTATGTTGAGCAAAATGGTCAGCCATGGGAAGAGTTTGAAGCAACTGACGAATACACACAGATGAAAACCACTAAATTGGAAGAGGCTCGTCAGCGTGTTCTTACTTCTTTAGTGCTCGGTGCTGTTGTGCGTGAAGAGAAGCTCACTGTTAACGATGAAGAAATGGCACCCTACTACGCTGAGCTGGCCATGCGCTATCAATTGCGCCCAGATCAGTTCGAAGAGTTTGCCAACAACGAAGATGTGCGCAGACAGGTTGCTGAAGAAGTTTTGACCGGTAAAGTTGTAGAGCTTTTGGTCAGCTCAGCCAAAATTAACTTCGTGCCTGATGAATGTACCGAAGATCACGACCATGCAGCCCATGGTCATAGTGGAAAAGCCGAAGCTAAAGCTGAAACCAAAGCTGAAACCAAAGCTGCAGTTGAAGGCAAAGAAAAGCCTAAAGCTGAGGCTGGCAAGAAGGCTAGCAAGAAAGCCGAATAGGCTTCTACTCGATTAAGGCTTCTATTTAGCTACTTGAGAGGTGCCAAGTACACTACACGTGCTCTCCCGGTATTTTTCCAATACTAATTGGGGAATCTCTGTTCAGAGGCCGTTTAATGTGTATTTGTCACTTTTCAGTAAGATAGAATGCCAGATGAGCGATAAACTATCCTCTGAGCATTGCTCAAAGCTAAGAGACATCCTAGGAAACGGAAGACAAAATGACTACACAAAAATACGGTGACAACAACATCATTAAGTCGCCACCAAGCTCGAAGCAACTTTATGAGATCTGGAGTCAGTTTATGCACCGACAGTAATTGAAACTACTGCTCGCGGTGAAAGAGCATTCGACATTTTCTCCAGATTGCTACGCGAGAGAATTATTTTCCTGGGCACCGCAATTGATGACATGGTGGCAAATCTTATTGTCGCCCAGTTGCTATTGCTTGAAGGCGAAGATCCAGAGAAAGATATCCGTCTATACGTCAACTCACCTGGTGGCTCTGTCACCGCAGGTTTGGCTATCTATGACACCATGCAACATATCCGCTCAGATGTATCTACCATCTGTTTGGGTCAAGCTGCATCGATGGGTGCTTTCCTTCTATCGGCTGGTAAGAAAGGCAAGCGTCTTTCTCTTCCTCACTCACGCATCTTGATTCACCAACCATTGGGTGGTGCTCAAGGTCAAGCTACCGATATCGAAATTCAAGCTCGCGAGATTCTTCGCATCAAGCGCCAATTGAATGAATTGATGGCTGAACACACTGGTCAATCGGTTAAAACAATCGAGAAAGACACAGATCGTGACAACATCATGACTGCAGAAGAAGCCAAGGAGTACGGCTTGGTCGATCAAGTTATTACCAAACTTGAGCAATCGCCCAACCTGTCAGCTGTGTAATCGTTCTTAGTTGATGCCCGGGCCAGAGCGCCCGGGCATTTAACTTTGTAGAATGCTAAGTGTGTGATTAAGTAGAACTATAGGTCCTAGATAGGGAAACTAAATGCCAAAACAATCGGACAATCGACTCAAGTGCTCGTTTTGCGGAAAGAGTCAAGATCAAGTGAAGAAATTGATCGCTGGCCCCGGAGTATATATCTGCGATGAGTGTGTTGATCTTTGCAACGAGATCCTTGATGAAGAACTGTTCGAAGGCGGTGCTGCTGCTCAGCCCGCTCCAGAAACATCAACTCCGCAAATGGTTGATATTCCTAAGCCTCAAGAAATTAAGGCCTTCCTCGATCAGCATATCATCGGTCAATCACGGGCTAAGAAGATTCTTTCAGTGGCTGTATACAACCACTACAAGAGAATTAGCCACAACGCCGAACTGGCTGATCAAGTAGAGATCTCCAAATCTAATATTCTGCTGATTGGTCCTACCGGTTGCGGTAAAACGCTTTTGGCTCAAACATTAGCTAAATTACTTGATGTACCTTTTGCAGTTGCTGACGCCACCACTTTGACAGAGGCTGGCTATGTCGGTGAAGACGTTGAAAACATCTTGCTCAGGCTCTATCAATCAGCCGATTATGACGTGAAGAAGGCCGAACGCGGCATTATTTACATCGATGAAATCGACAAAATCTCACGGAAGTCTGAAAACACCAGTATTACTAGAGATGTCTCTGGCGAAGGCGTGCAACAGGCCTTACTGAAGATGATTGAAGGAACTCTTGCCAACGTACCACCACAAGGCGGTCGCAAGCATCCTCACCAAGAATTCATTCAGATCAATACTGCCAATATTCTATTTATTTGCGGTGGAGCGTTTGTTGGCTTAGACAAGATTGTGGAAGCCCGCGTCTCTTCCAACCGTAATATTGGCTTTGGTAGTGAGCGTCCGCTGACCGCTTGGGAAAGAGAACAGCGTTCATCTAAGATTCTGATGGACACTGCTCCAGATGACTTGCTCAAGTTTGGTCTGATTCCTGAATTTGTTGGTCGTATGCCTGTGACAGCAGTGCTTGAGGCCCTTGATGTTGAGGCATTGGTACGTATCATGGTTGAGCCTAAGAACGCCATCATCAAGCAATATCAACAGTTGCTATCTCTTGATGGGGTGGAGCTTAAGTTTGATACTGAATCAATTCGGGCCGTGGCTGAAGAAGCTCTAAAACGTAAGACCGGCGCCCGTGCGCTGCGTTCTATTGTTGAAGAAATTATGCTCGATATTATGTACGAAGTGCCATCGCGGTCTGATATCAAGGTCTGCCATATCACTAAGGAACTTGTAGAAAAACGATCTACAGCGGAGCTACTTCAGCTTCCAAAGGCTAAACTGAAGGGGGAGATTGCCTAAAGCTTGCAAAGCTGGCGATTGATCCTTAAAAGCGTCAGTTTTTCTAGTTGAGGCCAATTAATGCCTTATGGTGGATTTGAGTACTGAATTCCCCCTCATCCCTCTTCGGGACGTTGTAGTCTTCCCCCAAATGGTCACGCCTTTGTTTGTTTCGAGGCCGCGTTCAATTGCGGCTCTTGAACAAGCCTTGATGCGCGACGATCGTCTTGTGGTTCTAGTTGCTCAAAAAGAGCCAGAGACCGAAGACCCTAAAGTTGAAGACTTGTATCAGGTTGGAACTTTAGCTGAAGTAATGCAAATGCTGAAACTTCCAGATGGCACGGTTAAAGTGCTGGTGGAAGGCTCCATGCGGGTCATGCTGGATGTCATTGAAGATGCTCCGGAGCATTTCACAGCTAAAGTTGCAGAACGCAGTGAAATTTTAGTTGATGATGAGACCACTCGCACTCTCATCAAAATTTCGGTAGAGAAATTCGAGCAGTACGTTAAATCAACTAAGAAAATCAATCCAGAGAGCCTTCTTGCGGTTTCAGGAATTGGTCAACCAGGTCGTCTGGCTGACATTATTGCTACCTATTTAGGTCTTAGTTTGGCCGAGCGCCAGAAATGTTTAGAAATTAACGACGCCACTGAAAGACTCGAATACATTGGTCAATTGCTCTCTCGCGAGTTAGAGCTAGCTGATTTAGAGCAACAGATTCATGATCGCGTGCGCTTCAATTTAGAGAAGACCCAGCGCGAATACTATCTGCGTGAAAAACTACGCATCATTCAAGATGAACTGAATCAAGATGGTGGCGAACTCGGCGAGATAAACGAGTACAAACAGAAGATCAAAAAGTCGAAGATGGTTGGTGTGGCTTTAGAGCGCGCCAACAAAGAACTCGGCCGCCTTGAAAAAATGATGCCTCAAAGCGCTGAAGCTGGTGTCATTCGCACTTATTTAGATACTCTTGTGGCCTTGCCTTGGGCTAAGCGTTCGCGCGAAGTTATCGATTTACACAAGGCTGAAGAAATTTTGACTGAAGACCACTATGGTCTTGAGAAAGTCAAAGAACGTATTTTGGAATATTTGGCCGTGCGCAAGCTAGCCAAGGAGCCTACAGGAACTATTCTTTGCTTAGTTGGGCCACCCGGGGTTGGTAAAACCAGTCTGGTTAAGTCCATTGCACGGGCTATGAATCGACAGTTTTCCCGCATCAGCTTGGGCGGCGTCAGTGATGAAGCTGAGATTCGTGGCCACAGACGTACTTATATTGGCGCTATGCCTGGCCGAATTATTCAAGCAGTGAAGCAAGCTGGAACTAAAAATCCAGTGATTCTGCTTGATGAAATTGAGAAGATGACGCGCTCTTATCAAGGCGACCCCATGGCTGCCATGTTAGAAGTGCTAGACCCTGATCAAAACGACTCTTTTACCGATCACTATTTAGATGCACCGTTCTCACTCTCTGAAGTTGTCTTTGTGGCTACGGCTAACAGCTTAGAACAAGTGCCGCGGCCACTATTCGATCGTCTCGAGATTATTTCGATATCAGGCTACACTGAAGAAGAAAAAGTGGCGATTGCTGAGAATCACATATTGCCTAAGATTCTCTATCGCCACGGCTTGAACGAAAAGCAGCTTAAAATTCCTGCAGCAACTTTGCGCAAAATTATTCAAGAGTATACTCGCGAAGCCGGTGTTCGCAGCCTAGAGCGCAATTTAGCCAATGTTTGCCGTAAAGTGGCTTCCCAGGTAGTTAAAGAAGAAGTTGAGTCAGTTAGGCTGCAACCGAATTTGGTGCCTAAATTCTTAGGACCACCAAAGATTGTGCGCGAAAACGAAGTGAAGGGCCCTCAAGTTGGCATTGTTATGGGCTTGGCTTGGACCGAAACAGGCGGCGAAACTTTATCGATTGAAGTCAACACTATGCCCGGTAAAGGCAAGCTGCAACTAACTGGTCAGCTCGGTGACGTCATGAAAGAGTCTGCTGAAGCAGCTTTTAGCTATATTCGTAGTCACGCTGAGTTGCTTGGTATTCCTACCAACTTCCACGAGACCCTCGATATCCATATTCACATACCTGAAGGTGCTACGCCTAAAGACGGCCCATCGGCTGGTGTGGCCATGTGTTGCGCCCTTGTTTCAGCTATTTCTAAGAGACCGGCTCGCGGTTCGCTTGCCATGACCGGTGAGATAACATTGCGCGGTCGAGTGCTACCAATTGGTGGCTTGAAAGAGAAAGTTTTAGCTGCTTTGCGTGCTGGTATAAAAACTGTCATTCTGCCTCGCAGCAATGAGAAAGATTTAGCTGATATTCCTGACTATGTCAAAGAGAAGGTTGAGTTGGTTCCTGTTGCTCACCTTGATGAAGTATTTGCTTTAATCTTTAAAGATAAAACGAAAAAAACAGAAGCTGCTAAAACTCGTAACACCGTTGGTGGTGCAAAGCGCAGCGCTATAGGTCGAGTTAAATAAGAGGTTCTATTATTATGCGTTTGCCCCATGTCGTTCTTTCAGCGGCTTCTCTTTTGTTTGTGGTCGCTCCGGCTTTTGCTTCTGATGCTCCTGTATCTTCTGCACAGGCTGCGCCTTCTGCGTCCTCTACTTCCTCCAAGTCTCCTACAACTTCTGGCTCTTCTTCAACTTCTGCATTGTCTACATCCTCTGCTACAGAGGCTGCTGCCAAGCCTGCTGCGGTATCTCCGGCTCTTACACCGGTAAAAAGGGCCCTAATTCTTGAGCTGCTTAAGATGACAGATGCTGACAAACAGGTAGAGATGATCATCAATCAACTGACTCTTTCCCATCAACGACGTTATCCTTCTATGCTAGCTCAAGCCATCAACGCTGCACCTAATCTTTCAGAAGATAAGAAAAAAGAGCTGATCGCCACTATTCAAGAGCAGAGTGTGCGGTCGTCTGAGCGATTACGTCAGTTGTTCGTGCAGAAAATTGATTTGAGTAAGGTCATGCAAGATGTTGCTCTGCAGGTCTACGATAAGAACTTCACTGAGTCTGAAATGCAAGACATCATCACTTTCTACAAAACGCCTACAGGCAAGAAAACTTTGCAGGCTTTGCCGGCGGTTATGAGCGAGTCAATGGAGATGACCACTGCTCTTATAACACCCCCTCTTGGCGAAATCATGAAGCAAGTATTGGAAGAAGAACGTGCGCGTTTGCGCAGTTTAGATGCTGCGGCAAAATAGAAAGGCCGGTAAGACAGCGAGCGGTCACTAAGATAGAGATAGGCCCGTAAATTATCTTGGTAAATTGGTTCATGGAATAGTATTTTGAAGAAGCGTGTATATGCACCTATTTTCAAAATACTTGAGTACTCAAGTATTTTGCTTTCGATCTATGGACTTCTTGTAAATCGGAAATAGGTGTATATACACCTATTTCCGATTTGCTCGATGGTCGACCCTTTGGGTTTGTTCTCGTCGATCTTCCATACAATTATTTCGCTCTCAAGCGTGCTTCCATCTCATCGAGTTGCTTAAGTCTTGCTGAGGCAATTTGGCCAGGGAGCATGCCTGCTTTCAGTGCTTTATGGCGATTGATCTCACCGCGCACTTGAATGCGCAGAGTATCAAGCATGCCGAAAGCGCTTGATGGAATGGCTATGAGCGAAGATGCAAACAAAAGATCATTGGTCACTCTGCTGGCACGTGCTGATGAATCGTTGTAGTGGTGGTTGAATCCTGGAATGACAAAAAGAATGCCTGAGGCAGTTTTTGTGCCACCGACATAGAGACCAGCGCCAATGTTTTGCGTGGCTGTTAGTTTTGCATCATTGCTTTTCTTTTGTGCCGCTCTAATTTCGTCGCTAAATACTCGTTGGTGCTCTCCATAAAGACCAGATCGATCTATAGCGTTGGCAACGCCTAAATTTGAGACTTTACCTTGCTTGATTAGCTTATCTAGCACTGCTAGGTCTGCTTCTAACACTTGTACTTTGGCGTCATTTGAGTCTTGTACTACTTTTTTGATGCGATGTTTTGTTAGTTCGCCAACACCTTTGGCAGCTACTCGACTCAGTATTGGTCCCCACATAGTTAGTTGGCCCGACACGACAAACAGCACACCGGCTCTACCATTCCATACGCGATGCTTTCTATGCAAAGATAGGTAGGCGAACTCGTAGCCGATGGCGTTAGTGGTGTATTTGGCAAAGTCAAAGAAGTACTGCCACTGTTGGAATGCAATTAGTTTTCTGGCGCCCACATGAAAGCGTTGAAATTCTTGCAAAGCCTGATCGCGCAAATCTTTTAGAACTTTCCCTTCGGCATTGTCAACTTCTACGTGTCCGCTTAGGGCTGGTGATGAGGCCTCTACTTTTGTTAAAGCAGCTCTTTGAGCCAATAATGAGTCAATGTCTTTCTTTATGCTTTCAACATGCTTGGTTGCAGCAGCGGGCGAGAATCCATGGCGTCTTGATGTTAAGTCGTGGTAGCCATTTATACCAAATTCGACAACCGCTGCACTAGCGCCGATTATCGGGCCGATCATAGGAATGTAGTTAGCACTCTCTTGAACGTGACGATGCACTCCAGCGGCTCGGTGCAGAAAAGAGCCTCTGTTGGCCACAGAAATAATTGCTCCAGCCAAACCAGTTCCCATGTTGAGTTCTTGTAGACCGGCATAACGCCAGCCTTTCCACCTCCCTTGCTTCCCGACTTCTTGTGAGTAGTGTAAGTTGAATTTTTGCAGTTCTATTTCTTTAAGTAGAATCTGCTTGGTTAGGTCATCGATTTTATCTACTGACTCTTCTGGAGTTATTGATGCTCCGTCGGCTAAGGTGAATTGTTCAGTCCCAGGGCTTTGGGCCACTACAGGTGCTTCTGTAATCAGTTGAGGTGCCTCTCCGCTTAATGCCTCATTGGTCTCGGCATTGGCATTTTCCTCTACGGCAGGCACCGCCCCAAGTGGCCCATTCAGGGTGAAGTGGCCGTAAGCAATTTTGTTGCTAGTTTCGCCAATGGCAAACGTGGCAGAATTGCCGAGCGGTTCAACTAATTCTGTTGTAGCTAAGCACGCAAGGTTTGATTGAATCGTGAATAATGTTGCTAGAAGGGCGCAGACAATTTTTTTACGACTAATTTTCAATGTCACAGATTATTCCTGTTGGCTCTGACTGACTGATTGACTGCTTGATTGACTGATCTGGAAAGCGGTGTAGTAGCTGAGAGCGTTAGCACCGTTTCTTGACAAGGCTTGCCGGCTCAATCTAAGTGAAAACGTAATCGTAGGGTAATAATGTGATGACAATGTGATCGTTCCAGATTTTAGCGTTTTTTCATGACTTAAGACCAACCTCTTAGTTTCCTAAGAAGTTGGTCTTAAGTTGATTCGTTCCTAGCGATACCACCCCTGATACTGCTTTGGAATCTCACTTTGTCCTCGAACAAAGTGTTCTTGTGAAAAAGCTTATTTGTTATTTCGGTATTTATCGAAGAGTTTGTTGACTTTATCTACTCCGTCATTCATGCTCGTTCTCCAATGATCTGCACCATAGAAACCACGAACAGTGCTGCCTAAGGCATGGATTTTGCCATCAGCGCCGACATAACCAGCTGTAGAATAAGGAACCTTTCCGGCTTCTCCAGGCCTGCTGGTGCTATCGTTAAAGCCAGGGATTTGTTGACCGATTCTGCCGTCTAGTTCGCCAAGACCGCTTTTCATAACCAAGGCACGGCCTTTCATACTATCGGCTAATCCGCTCTCCATGGCTGAGTTCAGTTGTCGGCAGGGTGGGCAAGGGTTGCTTGGGTCGGTTCCTTCGAAGCCGATTTCCATGACGATTGGTAGGCCGAGCTCACGGGAGAGACGCTTCACTTCTTCGATATCATTACCGCTGTATTTGTGATCAGTGGCCTCCTTGATACGCTTTTGTCTTTCAAGTTGTTGTTCTTGTTCTAGTTTCTTCGCTGCTTCTTGCTGCTCTGAAGCCTCTGGTTTCTCCTTTTCTTTGGCTGCTTCTGCATCTTTGGCTGCTTGTGCTTCTTTGGCTGCTTCTGCGTCTTTAGCGGCTTGCGCTTCTTTAGCCTTATTGTCTACTTGCTCTTTTTCTTCTTTGAGAAAAGGAGTCTCTTCTTTGGCGGCTTCACTTTCTTTTGCCTTTGACTGCTGGTTTTGTGTTTCTTGTTCTTTCCCTTTATTGCTTTGGTTCTGACCTTGGCCTTGTCCGTTGGTCTGTTGCTTGCTTGTCTCTGCTGGTACCTCAGTGTTTGACTTGGTATCTGTTTTTTCGGATGGTGTTACCAGAGGTTTGGGTGAGAAATCGGTTTGGGAGGCAGCAAGATTGCGGCCTGTTGCATCTGCTGCATAGCGAGCCTGATCCGCGAGTCCGGCTTCGATGTTTGCGCCCCAGTGGGTACTGGTTACTTTATCTGGTCCGGTTTTGCCGTTCTCATCAACTTTTAGTGACTGAACACTAGTTTTTGCCATGTCGATTGGATCACCGGCACAATCTTTCTGGTTGTCTTTGATCCACTTGTCCCAGTTTTGCATAGATTTGTCATTTGGATTTTCCGCGAGTTTCTGCGCTACGGCGTCTTTGTCGACCACCATGAAGTTGAGGTTTGGATTGGCTTTCTGTAATTCAGGTAGTTTGTCTAGTAACTCCTTACTTCCGGGCGTGTCCTTGCCAACAATTGCAATGGCCAATCCTTTACCTTCGTTAAATGCCTTTTTGTAAGCGTCGCCAGCTTCAGACACTGTGGAAGCTCCTGATGCCTCTATTCTTTTGTCCCATTCTGACTTGGGCTTATCGTCGACTTTGGCATTTTCTTTGGTTTTATCACTGCCTGATTCTTGCTTCTTACCAGCGGGAATTTCATTTCTTTGGTCGCCAAAGAGATTGTTTTCTTGGCTAGCATCCTTCTTGCCTTCCTTCTGACCGGCCTTTTCTAACTTATCAGTGGTGTCGGCAGCCTCTCCTTTCTTGCCAAGGCCGCTAACTGTGAAACCGTTCATCATTTTCCCGGCATCACTTTCTGGATGGAAATACTCATTTTTAGTAGCTTCTGAGGCCGCATGCTCCTGGTACTTCTTGAACTGTTCTGGACCTAAATCTTTCTGCAGTTGCTCCATGCTAATTGGCTTGCAAGAGTCCTTTGTGCAGTCGATTGCCTGGTCACCGTGTGGCTTATATTTGTGCTCTTCGACGTCTGCTGTAGGTCTGTCAAGTGTCTGTTGGCCCATGGTAGTAAATCTCGCTATAGAAAGTTTGAGTGGTTCAGGGGTGAATGTCCTTTCAGACTAAGCTGAGATTGTTGCAGTCATGTTGCAAAGTGGAAAAGCAGGGTAAATTGTTAGGCAATGTCGGAGTAGTTCTGAGTACTTTTGAGGAATATCCGTTTGCCAGTACCTCGTATAGGGATAAGCTTCAAGGGCTGCCTGCTCATAATCTGTCCCCTTGTTGTGCAGGTTTTCTTAAGTGCTGGCTTGCTCTCGCTTGAGCAGGCGGCCCAGAACGCCGAGAATGCTGAGCGGCGCTCCAAAGAGATTCTGGTTCGTATTACAGAGTTTCAGAAGAGTAACTACGACATGGTTCAATCTACTGTTCTTTTTACGTCTTTTGGGCGAGAGGAATACCGCCAGACTGCCTTGGCTAAGCAAGAAGAAGTAGCGTGGCGCTTTAAGGCCCTTGAAGCGGCACTGAAACAGCAGCCAGAGCAGGCTGAGAACCTTAAGAAATTGACACTCGCCACAAACGAGTATGTTGCTCGATTTCGCCAAATATTGAATATGCTTGGGGAAGGCAATACTAGATATGCAGCGGTGCTGGCAAGAGATCTGAGAGACTGCATATTAGTTGATAGAAACAATATTGCTCAGCTTAATGAGAAAATCATTCGCTTAGAGCAGGAGCGATTGTCTAATTCGCCAGAGTCTTCAATTAGGTTGCGTGATGATCAGCGTCGCCTGATATTCTTTGGCATTGGCCTTAACTTTGTGGCGGGCCTGATTGCCTCATTTTTCTTCTTTAAAGATATTGCTTCAAGAATTGGAAAAATTTACGCTGATACCCGCGCCTATGCGGCGCAAAAACCGATGCAGCCAGTGCTTGAGGGCAATGACGAAATTTCGCAACTAGATCGCAGCTTGCATGAAATGGCCAATCAGTTAACAAGTTCGCAAGAGCGAGAAACGGCAATGCTAGCCAATGCTGGAGATGTTATTTTCACTCTTTCGAGTTCTCTCACTCTCAGTGCTGCTGGTGGCGCTAGTGAGCAACTATGGGGCACAAGCCCACAAGATCTACTTGGAACCAGATTCGTTGCCCTGATCGACAAGCAAGACGAGGCCCGCGTGCGTGACCTGTTGCATCAACTTGAGCCGGGCAAGAACACTAGTTTTTTTGCGGTATTAAGTGTTCGAGATCATTCGCGAGTTGAGTTTCAGATTAATGCTAGTCGCTCTCGCGATGGACAGAGTATTTACTGTGTCGCCCGCGACGTCTCTGAGGCTCGGCGAATCGAGCGAGCCAAGCAAGAATTTGTCAATATGTTGAGCCATGATCTGCGGACGCCGCTTATGAGTCAATTGACTTTTCTTGAGCTGCTCAGCACAGGAAGCTATGGAGAGTTGAGCGAAAAAGGAACTAAGCGAGCGCGCTCGGTAGCTAATAATTTAAAGGTCTGTGCTGGGCTTGTTGATGACTTCTTAGATATTGAACAGATGCAAACTGGCAGATTTGAGTTAAGAAAGGAAAGCTGTGAAGTAACCAAACTAATTGTTTCAGCTCTTGATCTCGTGGCTGATTTGGCACAATCGCGGGGTATAGAGATTGCTGTTGAAAATATTCCTGCGCTTTCTGTACCGGCCGATGAAAGACGTATTGTGCAAGTAATTCAGAACTTCATTTCCAATGCTATAAAGTACGGGGCAAAGCAAGAAGCAGTTATTAGAGTCGAATCGCGTTTAGTTCACGATCCAAGAAATCCGCAGATTGAGATCGCTGTTCTCGACAATGGACCGGGTCTTCCGCCAGAAATAAAAGATAGAATATTTGATCGTTATGCCGCCTATATTCAGCTTCCATCAGCTTCCGCTTCAAGCAAAGGCTCATTGATTAACAGTAATGGCCTGGGTTTAGCAATCTGCAAAGAAATTATCCAAGCTCATGGTGGAACTTTAGGTGGTGAGAACCTAGAATTTGGTGGGTGCAAATTCTGGTTTCGCTTGCCACTTGAACTGCATGAAGTAAAATTGCCTAGAGTAAAAGCAGCCAGATTAGAGGAAAACTGAAGTCGTGGCCAGAATCTTGTTAGCAGAAGACGACACCCTTGCAGCACAACTGCTCAAAGATGTGCTTGAGGGAGAACGCCATACCGTTGATATGGTGCATGATGGCAATGATGCTCTATCAATGCTGGGTGCCTATAGCTTTGATATTCTAATTCTCGATATTACAATGCCTGGTCTCGATGGGCTCTCGGTTCTAAAAGAGTTTCGCCGCAATGGTGGACTTAACCCCGTATTGATTTTGTCCGGTCGCGGTAAAAGTGAAGACAAGGCCCTTGGACTAGATCTTGGGGCCGATGATTACATGTCAAAACCTTATGATGTTCGAGAACTATCATCGCGCATTCGGGCTTTGCTGCGGCGTGATCCGCAATTGGCTTCTGAAATTATTCAGTGTGGCAATCTAAAGCTTGATAGCAAGGCTGGTAAATTGCATCGAGGTCTAGAAGAGATAAAGCTTTTGCCTAAAGAATATCTCTTACTCGAATTTTTGATGCGCCACCAGAATCAACTTTTCTCGGCTCAAGACTTATTGAATAAAGTTTGGCCATCAGATTCTGACGCTACCGAAATTGGAGTGCGAACGACAGTTGCTCGCATTCGCAAGAAACTTGGTGAAGAAGAAAGCACACTGCTGCAGTCTATATATGGTCTGGGATATCGCTTTGGCACTA
>LNEX01000111.1 GCA_001464165.1 bacterium Ga0077546 | reverse complement strand
GTGGCATCTACGTATGTAAGACCGGGCCGTACATCCAATGCGTCGATAACTTCGTTGAGGAGAACCGGTATATGTTCCAAAAATTAATCAGTCCGTATATTTAGTTGCCCGTCGATGGGCGGTCTGGCTGCGGGCTTTTGCTCGTTCTTTCTTTGCGCTTCGTTACCAAAACGAAGTCTCCGCAGCACGAGTATATCAAGACTAGAACAAGTAGCATGACAATAGCGCCAGCTAGGGGTGGGCTAAGCCACTGCCACTCCGGTCTACTGGCGACTTGATTTAGAGATAAGAACATTTGCGAAAGGGCAACGGACGAAGTCAAAAGCAGGGCTAGCATAAGCACCTGTCTTGAGCTGGCGGTTGTGCCAGCGCAGTGCCATCTGAGGCCATCCCACCAGAATGTCAGAGCAATCTTAAGGCCCATATTGTTAGCTGGGTAAAGCATCCTACCGCCCCGCAGGGCTACGAAGCTGCGCTCGCAAGAAGTACATTTCAGTGTTTCAGTGATTCCAAACGGTTCAATCATGCCAGAACTGCAGCGCGGGCAGGGATACGACTGGTTGGCCGCGATTATTTGCTGACGGAATGATAGGTTCTGGTAGGAAGAATGGAACATCTGAAAATTCCCCATGGACCGAGTAAAAATGAAGTCGTAGCCAAGCAGCATCGACGTCTTACCCCGTCGCTGCCTGTTCTTTTAACAAGAGATCCAATCCCCTGTATATTCTTGATACCCGTTAGACGGCCTACCCTCTACAGGTGAAGAGGAAAATCATTAGATTTAATCAAATTTTCGTAGTGTCTTTGTTACAAGGGCACACAAGAGCTTAATTTAGGAGAAATAGGGGTCTTTTCTGCTGGCGCCTAAAGCTCCGACTGCCAGCATCAGGCGGAAGGTCTCGCCGTAGTCAGCCCCATGAATGCTTATGGTTCTGGCCGAAAGGCGCTTGATTTGCGGTAACAGTTCGGCGGCATCTGCCATTGAAGGGTCGAAGAAGGTGATTTCAATCTGCGCCGGTTCTGCTGCCCTAAATAGTTGCCAATGCTTTTTGTTCGTTGCCTGGCGGGCTTTCTCTTTGAGAAGGGTGAGATTTTCTTGGTGTGGGTGAAACACTGCGGCATAGCGCGACACCGCAGTTTTTACCTGGGCAGTGACGATATTTCCTAGCAAATCGTGGGCTTCTTCGCAGACTGTGTCGTCGCCGCACAGCATGGCGATTGGTACTCCAAAGTAACCGGCTAGGGCTGCATTCAAGCCTGTTTCGCCCACCGGCTCACCGTTCAGTTTGACTTCAAAAAAGATCTGGGCGCGATATGTGTGGCTCAATACCCCAGTAGCATGGCCAGCCCGAGCATGGTAGCCGACAAAAACAGCGAAATCGGCAGGATTGACACCAGAAACCATAGAGAATGGCTTTTGCCAGCCACTGCGTACTGAGACACCTTTGTGTTGGTAGAGTTTCTCTATATGAAGATTGCGCATATCCCAGTGCGAATCATTCACTAAAATCTCATCGACACCACCAGCCAGAAGACCTTCGATTACAGCATTGGTTTCTTCGTGCATCAGCTCCAAGGCGCGGGCATAACCAGGCTCGTTGGGCTGAGTTTGGCTCGAATGCAAAATTCCGTTAACACCTTCTAAGTCAACAGATATATATGCTCTCATTTTATTAGTAACCTTTTACTATTCAACTGCAAGACTAAAAACCGATGAGTATATAAGGGATTGTTAGCAAATCCTTTTTTAATTGGTTACTTCCTGATCATGTCAAGCACAGGAAAGCTGGCAGGGTTTATAATCTCCCGTGATATATGGAAACCGCCGCCCCCAACCAATTACCGCCTTATAAATTGCCATTTACCAAGATGCATGGTCTTGGCAATGACTTTGTTATGGTCAATGACGTTGACCTCGATTTGGTATTGCGCTCGGTTTTGGCGCAGGCCGGTGCAGCCGGCTCAGGCGTAGCTAAGATAGATACTGCTACTGCCCTAAGTCGTTTGGCTCAAGCCGTGTGCGACCGGCGTTTTGGCATCGGTGCTGATGGGTTAATTGTTGCTATCAGACCCCATGGTGCTGCTGGCGTGCTCGAAAAAATAGTGACGACTTATCCTTCTTATGACCAATGCGACCTTGCCTGGATTTATGTCAATAGTGATGGCTCGTCCTCTGATATGTGCGGCAATGGTCTGCGCTGTTTAGCTTATTTCGCTCGCGAGAACGCTGGTAAGAACAGCGAAAGCCATTGGCCGAGCGCAGATAAGTTCAATGTTGCTACTCGGGCCTACCCTGTGAGCGTAGTGGTGCAGCAATCTGCCTTAGGCTCTGCCGGCGGTGCCGCTCATTGTTCGGGCCAGTCATTGGTGCGCTTGGTGCGAACTCAGTTGGCTGCCCCCTTAATCAAGTTTGTAGCCGAGAAGCTAATTTTGAACGATATTACCCTTAGTGCCACGGCTATCGACATGGGCAATCCGCACTGCGTCATCTTCGATTGTGCAGAGCTGGAGCTTGGTCAATATCAAGGCTGTATGCGTGGTATATCGAGTGGTGCCTCTTCGGATTTTGCTGGAAAATTTCCTATTCGATTGCTTGACTTGGCTCAACAGATTCAGGGCCTGTCTCTCTTTCCTCAAGGAGTTAATGTTGAATTTGTGCTGCCGCAAGGGCGAGATCGGGCTGTCGTTTATGTGGTAGAACGAGGCTGTGGGCCAACTTTGGCTTGCGCCTCTGGGGCTGCTGCAGTGGTGGCAGCCGGGGTTATAGAGGAGCGCCTAAACCGTCAATGCTGTGTTATTCTTCCAGGTGGGGAACTTGAGGTCACCTGGTCTTCCTTGGATAATCTCATCGAGCTAAACGGACCAGCGCAAATAGCATTTTCCGGCGAATTTATACTCGGCGATAGTTTTTGTCTTTCTGATTTGCCTGCACACTCTAGCTGCGAGAGCAGAGAGGAGTTACCAGCATGAGCGTGATCATGGAAGCAGATCAACGTCGCGAATGGATGAAGAGTCGTCGCAAACAGCGGAAAGCCACCCGAAGGGCAAGATCGCGTAGGCAGACTTTGCGCTATGTTCTTTTATTCGGCATGCTCATCGCTGGGGCCGCTTGCTTTACCCATCTACCTTGGACCCTTCACAATGAAAAGACTGAAGTCATTGTTCACGGTAATTCGGTGGCTACAAGAGATCAAGTTTTGAAGCTAGTGAAAAATGCCGTTAATGTTCCAATTTATCGAATTGATCCCAAGAAGCTAGAAAATCAAATTGCTTCTCTTAAGGCGGTTCGCCATGCTTTTGTTAGACGCTATGCACTACCTAAGCCGCATCTGGTCGTTGAGATTTTAGAAGAATATCCTTGGGCTACTTATAGCCCCGATCCAAGCAAGCCAGCTGAGGCTGTAATTGCTCAATCGGGCAGATTTATTTCTATTGCTGAGTTTCCTGCTGTGGTGCGTCCGCATCTTGTAATTTACGGCCAGCATAGCTTAAAGCTCACTTCGCGCGAAGTGGCTCAGTGGGCTAGTTGGGCCAACTATATTAGTAGTCAGACTGGGCGCCCTGTTGATTACATCGATATGCGGCAACCTTTTGACGTTAAGGTCGCCAATGGTGATTTGACTCTGAAGATAGGTTTGCCTGATGCCACTTTGACCCGTAGGCTTGGTCGCCTAGTGTCAATTCTGCCAACTGTAGAGCCAATCAAAGACAAGGTTGAATTTATCGATCTTGGTCTCGATAATTCTATCCCTCTAAAGATCTCTAAAAATCCTAAGCGACCAACTGAGAAAACTGAAGCAGAAGATGCTCGTAATGCCGCATTGAATAACATTCCAGAAAGTATTCAGGAATCTCTTTCAAGTCGGCCAGCCAACAGCACTTTGTAAGAATAGTTTCTTAGATGACCTTATAAGTTTTCTGAGAGTGCAGATTTAGCACCTTCCCATAAATCATTTAGCTGTTCTGGCGAATGTTCTTTTAGTGGTCGCTTACTATTTTCTTCCATCCACTCAAAGCGGCTTTTAAATTTATTGATGGTCATAAGTAAACACTCTTCTGGGTCTAAGGCGTGCCACCTGGCTAAATTAACCATGCAGAATAGGGCGTCACCAAATTCGAGGGCGACAGCTTGTTTGGCATTATCAGCGTTTTTTTGTTGGCCCTTTTGGGGACTAATTAGGTCTGGGTGAGAAATTGCTTCTTGCAGTTCACTAATTTCGGAATGAAGCTTGGCCCAGACATCGGCTTCTTTTTCCCACTCAAAGCCTTGATTGACAGCCTTCTCTGAAATTTTTAGGGCCTGTAGTAGAGCCGGCATAGTTCTGGGCACGCCAGCTAAGGCCGATTCTTTTTTTTCTGGTTCAGCACTAGAACTATCTAGCTTTTCTTGTTTTTCTTTTGCCTTTAGTTCTTGCCACTGACTGACAACACCTTCTGCGGTATCGACTTTTGAATCAGCAAAGACATGGGGATGCCTGCGAATCATCTTGGCATTTATAGAAGCTGCGACATCTTCAATCGTAAAGTTTCCATCGTCTTTGGCCACTTGTGAATTGAGTACAATTTGCAGTAGCAGGTCGCCTAATTCTTCTTTGATTTTTTCAGGGTCGCCTTCGTGAATTGCTTCCATCACTTCATAGGCTTCTTCTAGTAAATATCGGGCTATCTGAGCTTGGCTACAGTTGTAATGAACTGCTCTAAATGTGAACCTTCTAAATTTGAGCTTTCTAAATCTAAAGACATGGGGCTCCATAGGCCTTAAGCTATAACTATTGATCTAATGTTAAACCAGAGGCTAGCATAGCTTCTCTCTCCTTTTCTTATTTTGTGGGAATAAATCTCGTGGATATATGTGTTATCGGTGCCGGCTACGTGGGTCTTGTAACCAGCGCGTGTCTGGCCTATCTTGGCAATCATGTCACGGCAGTTGAAGCTAACCCAGAGCGGTTAGGCAGTTTGAAAAGTGGACTAGTGCCATTTTTTGAGCCTGGATTGCAAGATTTCGTCAAAGAGACAAGTGAATCGGGCTTTCTCACTTTTTCTGACAATTTAGAAGAAGCCGTTAAGCGGGCCCAAATTATTTTTATCGCTGTTGGTACGCCCTCCCTGCCAAATGGCGAGCCCGATCTCTCTCAGGTGATGGTTGTGGCACGCAGCATAGGCAGCGCACTAGATGCGAAGCACCGTCGCATCATTGTCAATAAATCAACCGTGCCAGTGGGCTCAGGCAACTGGGTGGAAATGCTAGTTTCGCAAGGCGTGCAAAATGCTCAACCAGTTCCTGCTCGTGCCGCTCGGCCAGAATCACCGAGCTTTGTTGTGGTTAGTAATCCGGAATTCTTGCGTGAGGTCGTATCGTGGTTGGTTCAACCGATCAGCAAGCTGTAGCCGTTATGAAGAGCTTGTACAAGCCAATAGTTGAGCAAAGTTTTGATGTGCCAACTTTTGCTCCGCGCCCTAAAGAGTTTTCATCTGTTCCCTTTGTTGTTACTGACTTGGCTTCAGCTGAACTGATTAAATATTCTGCCAATGCCTTTTTGGCGATGAAAATTAGTTTTGCCAATGAAATTGCTGGTTTGTGCGAAAAAGTGGGTGCTGATGTCAGTCAAGTAACTCAAGGTATAGGCCTTGATTATCGTATTGGTAAGGCTTTCCTGCATGCAGGTGTGGGCTGGGGCGGAAGCTGCTTCGGCAAAGACGTAAGCGCTTTGATGCAGGTAGCCAAAGAGTATTCTTATCCAACTTCGTTGCTGGAAGCCACAGTGGCTGTCAATGACCGTCAGCGCCTAGTGGTCATTAAGAAGCTGCAAGATGAGTTGAAGATTTTGAAGGGGCGCACTGTTGGCTTGCTCGGACTTTCATTCAAGCCAAATACAGACGACTTGCGCGATGCACCAGCTTTGACTATTGCCTACCAGCTCTTAAAGATGGGTGCCACAGTAAAAGCTTACGACCCAGTATCAAACGATCGCTGCAAAGCTCTCCATGGCAATCTCGATTTGGTTTATTGTCACAATGTAGAAGAATTGGCTGCTGATAGCGACGCTCTGGTTCTCGTGACTGAGTGGGAACAATTTAGAAAACTAGATTGGAAAAAGTTGGCGAAGAGTATGCGTTGGCCGCTTGTAATTGATGGCCGCAATGCTTTAATCGAAGAAGAGATAACCTCTGCCGGTATGACTTATCGAGGAGTAGGACGTTGAGAATTTTAATCACTGGTGGTGCCGGTTTCATCGGTTCACATTTGACCGATAGAATGATGGCTGAAGGGCACCAAGTTGTGGTGATGGATAACCTCATCACTGGCAACTATCAGAATATTGCTCAACACAAGTCTAATCCGCGCTTTGAATTCATCCATCACAATGTCTCAAACCATATTCACATAGTTGGAGATCTTGATTGGGTTATTCATTTTGCTTCTCCGGCCTCTCCAGTAGATTATTTACTGCTGCCGATTGAGACCTTGAAGGTCAATTCATTAGGCACTCACAACACGCTTGGGTTGGCCCTTTCAAAAGGTGCGCGCTACTTTCTTGCTAGTACTTCTGAAGTCTATGGCGATCCTGAAATTCATCCACAACCTGAAACCTACTGGGGCAATGTTAATCCGATTGGTCCTCGTGGTGTCTATGATGAGGCAAAGCGCTTTGCTGAAGCAATAACAATGGCCTACCATCACAAACATGGCTTAGACACTCGCATTATTCGTATTTTCAATTGCTATGGGCCGCGTCTGAGGCTAGATGATGGTCGTGTTGTTTCGAACTTCATTGGCCAATCTTTAGCTAATCAGCCACTAACGGTTTATGGCGAAGGCCAACAAACTAGAAGCTTCCAGTATGTCTCTGACTTGGTTGAAGGCATTGTGCGTTTAATGGATGTTGACCATCATCTGCCTGTAAATCTTGGTAATCCAGAAGAGAAAACTGTGCTTGAGTTGGCAACTATTATCAAAGAGTTAGTTGGTAGCCAGAGCGAGATTGTGAGAAAGCCCTTGCCTGTAGACGATCCTAAGCGTCGACTGCCCGATACTACCAAGGCAAAGCAGCTAATTAACTGGGCCCCAAGCAAAGATTTGGTAGATGGGCTGAAAGAGACCATCGAATGGTATCGCCAGGCTCAGGCTCGTGAGCTGGATGCAGTGAAATAGTCTGGAACGATCTGGTCTAAGGCAGGCTGTTGGTGTTGTTCTATGTAGTGATGAGATTTTCGTGACTACTGGTCTCGGGTATTTTGCTCGCAGCTTGACAACGAAAAGGCTAAAAGCTTAGAATCCTCTAACCCCCGCGTTTACCATATTTTTTTGAGGCCACTGCTATGACTGACGGCAAACAAGCACGTGCTAAAGATGGCGGCGATAAGGCAAAAGACCACTCTAGTTCAGATGATGGTGGCCTTTTCGGTCGCGTTATGGGTGGCCTCAAAAGCGCCAAAGATGCAGTTGTTGATAACGGTGGGAAGGCCTTGAGCAAAGGCAAAGACTTGATTGTTGAAAATGCCCCTAAGGTCAAGGACGCAGTGGTTGAGAATGCTCCAAAGGTCAAACAGGCGGCGGTTGATGCTGCCAACAGCGATGCTGGAAAGAAAGTTATCAAGGTCGGCAAAGATGTGTATGAAGACGAGAAGAAGCATGTCGTCGGAATCGGCGAAGCCGCCAAACGTGGCGACGTCAAAACACTTGTGCGTGAAGGTGCGCCGCTATTGGCTGGCGGACCAGCAGGCTTAGCGGCCGAGCGTATCGCAGATCATGCCATGAAGCAAGGCGTGAAGGCCCTTCCGCCTGAGCATCAGGGTACAGCCAGAGATGTTGTCAACGTTGGCCGGATTGCTAATGGTGGCATTCCCGATGCCAGACAAGTGATTACCGGCACAGTACTTGATGAAGATAAGCGCGGCAAGGCCATGGATGCAGTGTCTGGTGCTGGCAAGAAAGTTTGGGGCTGGATCAAGGGTGGCGATGACGATGCTAAAGGCGAAGCTAAAGCAGGCGCCAAGGCTGAAAAAACCGACTATCCAAGCGACTATCCAGACAATGAGAAGCCGCAAGATTTGCCCAAACGTAAGGCTACAAAGAAGTAATTCTTATGCTTTTGATTCGGTCTGAGCCACGGGTGCAGAAAGGTAATTTTTGCTACGCTATATTTGTACCAGTTACTTGAGGCAGGTTGAGTCATGTTTGGCAGCAAATTGTTAGTGCGCTTGGCTGTTTTTGCCATAATCGCAAGCAGTTGTTCTTTGCTCTCTGGCTGTAGCACAGGCTACAAGCCTACTGGCTTAGCTCTGCCAGAAAAGTTTCCCATAGCCTGCTATCCAGGCACTGAGTGTACTAAGTCTGACAGCACACCAATTGGTCAAAACAAATATCGCCAAGTTGTGATTTTAAAAAGTAGTGATGAATTTGATAAAATTCTCAATTTCTATAAGAATGAAATAGCGATGAAAGCCTATCGCCTTCTTTCCGACAACAACCTCAAAGGAACAATCACACTAGAGTGCACATCCGATTGGGCCAAGTTGGACATTATTCTGGTGCCTGTTGGTGAGCAGACAGTTATTTGTATTAATTACGATCCGAAATTAGACCCGGCGCAAAAATAGGCATGATTTCAGTATCACTGGTGGTGCGGCCTATATTTATTCTAGGCTTTGCTCTGGTTCTCGTTATTTCTCTGGTTTTACCTCAAGCTTTTGCGCAGTCGTCAGTTAGTACCTCTGCCCCTCCTAACGTTCAGCCGTTAGCCGCTTCGTCTGAAGTTTCTCTTGTTGCTCCTCGTTTTGAGCCTACTGCGCTTGGTGTTTTCGCCAACCATCTAGCGTTTGATGGTTGGACTGGCGCTCCTTTGTACTTATGGCAGTCTGCGACTGGTGCCCTCTTGCCTCAGTTGCCAGAAAGCGATGGTTTGAAAGCCAGTATTCTTCAAGAATATGGTTTGCAATCGTTTACCCGCAAATCGCTGCACCGGGGTCAACGATATATACATGTAGATGTTTACGAATTTGCCAACAATGACGGTGCCTTTGCTGCTTATTCGTTCTTGCGTCGTGGTGCTACAACAGTTGTTCTGCGGGGTGATGCTACCTCAGAGGATGATGACAGCATTTCATTTGTGCAAGGCAAGACTTTTATATCTATATATGGAACGTCTTCTGATGATGAGGAGAGCAAGGATGTCATTAGGAGGGTCGCTACCAAGATTGCTAAAGCTATCGTTGAAACTGGTGCTCCGCCTTACATTCTTTCAACTATGCCGCAGCTGGAATTTCTTCATGGCAGCGAAAAAATAGTAATGGGTCCAGTGTCAGCGCGACGTTTTTGCCCTGCACCTTATCTCAATTCGCTAGATTTTAAACAGTCTAGATTGGCCTGTGTGGCTGACTATCAGATGCGGGAGCCGGTAAAAGAACGCGTTAAGTTGTTGCTTGTGGATTATGGTGGCAATGCCAAAGCAGCGGCAGCGAGCTATCAATCTTATATATCAGCACTCTGTCAGAGTCGTGATGAAAATCCTGACTTGCGCCTGGCTCAAGACACTAACCAGTTTCGCAACGGCGCAACTTTTACTGAGATACAGCTGCATGGCTCTCGTATTTTCATGGTCACTGGCGCGCGCAAAAGGTACAGTGCCGAACTTTTGCTGCGCCAAATCCGCTAACTAGATTCAAAATGGTGCCTTTTCGTTCGGTAGTCAAGAGCTGGGCTGCTTCTGGGTTTTGTCTCAAGACGCTGAACTCGTCCGATTCTATTTGTTTGGTGCCGATCAAGTGTTGCGAGGCGTAACAAGCGTTCTCACGGTTTGAGATGTGGCGTTTTTCTCATGATTGATTCAGCCGATTCTTGTAATAGGCCCAGGCTGCTAATCTCGCCAGCTATCTACTGGTGGCCAAATATGTATATTTCTGGATGCTTTTGTAAGAAGCCTATGCCCAGTCACTCTTGTATTGTTTGACACGTCCTATTTAGCTTGGTATGATTTCTCTCGTCGTCTGAAACACATTCGCCTCTGAGCGAATCACTCCGACGCCAACTTGAACCCTGATAACTGAATAGCCTTATGTACAAGGCGCCTGTCAAGAATTTTGAGTAGGCAAACTAAATCGTTTTAAACGCACTTGGCTAACGCT
>LNEX01000110.1 GCA_001464165.1 bacterium Ga0077546 | reverse complement strand
CCTGATGGTCGTTTGACAGTCGATTGTTCTGACGGAAAAGAAATGGTCATCACCGTTGGCGATTGCAATAAAAAACCGGTTGTGGAAATGTTTATGAAATCAAGCGTAGCCCATGATTTTTGGTTAGGGAAAGTAAATGTTCCTTTGGCGCTTATTCAAGGCAAGATTGTTTCGAAGGGTCCAGTTAACAAAGCTTTGGCCCTGCTTCCTGCTATTAAGCCCGCGTATGGTCTTTATCCATCGGTTATCGAAAAGAATGGTTTGAAAGTGTCGATCAGCTAATAGGGGCTCGATTTAGTGCCAGAGCCTTTCGATCTCCCTTCTCATTATGTGATCACAATTGGCGAATTGGTTGTTGACTGGATCGCTATCAAGAAGAGTGCAGTTTGGGACGAACCAGATACATTCTTGCGTAGTGCGGGAGGCAACGCTGCCAATGTCGCTCGCGCCCTAAGTCGACTTGGCACAGATGCTCGACTAGTAGCCAAGGTAGGGGATGACTTACATGCCAGTTATCTCTTATCGGGTTTAGCACAAGCGGGCATTGATACCACTTTTGTCTCACGCACTTCTGCATTTGCTACAGCTCAGTGCTATGTGCTAACAGATCATTCTGACGAGAACCTCTTCTTTAATTGGCCCAAACCTAATGCTTGTCACCAGCTCACCCTCGATGATTTGAGTGATGAGTTGTTTGCGGGGGCGGTAGCACTCCATGCCACTGGTATATCTCTAACGGTAGAACCACGCAGTAGTGCTGTGATCGAGGCGATGAGAAGTGCTCGAAATTCCAACCTCCTGGTTTCCTTTGACGCCGGCTTTCCCACTGGAGAAGGCGAGAAGGCTAAGGGACATGCTCTTGAAGCGATGGCCTTAGCGCATATGATCAAGGTCAATTTGGCTGAACTCTTTTATTGGCTTGGTGACGGTTATGGCCTTGGTGATAACTATTTGCTTGCTGAAGATCGCGCTACCACCGACATTTCACTTTTGACCCAGTATGCTCAAACTTTGCGTAGTTGTTCTGGGGCTGAGGTGGTGCTGCTCACTTTAGGGGCTAGAGGTTCCATAATAGTTTCTGGCGGTAGCTATTTTGCGCCAGCAGTTAAGCTCGAATTATCCGCTCATGAAGGGGCAGGTGTCGGAGCCGGTGATGCCTATGTGGCATATGTTCTTAGTCGCTTGGTTAAGGCTGGAGGATGTGAGCTGAATTGGTCGCAGGTTCTCGGTAATGATTATTTTGATTGGGCTGATATTGCTCTGCGTGCTAATGCTGCTGGCGCCTTGGCGACCAGAACTATCAGTGCCTCACAAGGTTTAGCTACAGTGCTGGAAATAGAGCAATTGCTAGCTAACAGACATTAGTTCGCAAAAAAATCGTAGAAGCACCAATGCACTCGGGCGTTATCTCTTTTCCTCTTGAATATTCCTGCTACACTGAAAAAATGAGTATAGATGACATTTTTTCAGCTTTTCACTGGCTTACAGTGATCGCCGTGATAGCTTTAATTGTTTTTGGAGTTGTCGTCGTTGCTGTGCTAGCCAAGGTATTTAAGAGTGATTTTGAGCAAGATTAATCACGGTGAAATTATGCGGTCGGCTGAAAACAGATACTCGCATATGGCAAACATATTGGTTACTTGCTCAATTTGTACTTTACTCTTTAAGCCATAGTAGTCCAAGCAGAGACCGCATGCTAGAACTTCTATGCCTTTTTCTCTTAGCTCAGTTAGTACCTTTATATATGGTCCATCCGGGTCCATCAATTGAACGCCACTGTTGACCATTAATATCGCCCGTGGTTCGTGACCAGACTGCAGTAAAGTTTGTAGAAAGAGATTACTTTGTCTGAATTGCGGTCACTTTCGCCAGAAGTTGAACCAAATGTATTGCGACTGATCAAAATGATCGTCCCTGTTGATGACAGGTTTTGATTGCCACCAGCCGCCATGTGAGACGGTTGTCTTTGCTTGTTGTCGGCTTCATGACTATGTGCAGCATGCTCATCTTTGGCTATGGTGGCAGCACGCTGCAATACCACTTCGAAGTGTTCGCCCTTCGCTTGGCTTTGTACCGATAGCTTTTGTGAATTGCCCAGTCTCGTTAAATTTTGCACGTTTACTTCTGAATCAACCAGAATTTCAATACGAGACAGCGATTGGTCGTCAATTAATTTCTTCGTTCTTAAAACTGGTTCGGGGCAAGTAAGGCCCCTGAGATCAAGAGATTTTTTCATGCTTCGCCCTTCTATATAGTCTTTATTCTTCTAAGTAATTAAGACGTCGATATGACCAGGGATTCCTTCCGTAAATTCGCCGATATCGGTTGCTTCGATGCCGACTTCACTCATTGCATTAATAAGGTTGGTGCTGTCACGCGCTGCTACAGCCAAGAGCAGACCGCCGGCAGTTTGTGGGTCGTAAAGCAGGTCGCTGATTTCTAGTGGTAAGTCTTTGATGTAGGAAACGTTGGCCTCGAAAGACTTTCTGTTGCCATAAGCACTGGCTGGTACCAGTCCTTGTTTGGCAAATTCTTGTGCAGAAGGGAAGAAGCGCAATGCCGAAATTAACATACGCGCAGCAAGCTTGCTGGCTTTTGCTATCTCATGCATATGTCCAACTAGGCCGAAACCTGTAACATCGGTGCACGCATGGATATCTACTGTGCGGGCCGCCTCAAGTGCGCGATCGTTGAGAGTGGTCAAGGCTGCAAATAATAGTGACTGCTCTGCTTTCGAGAGTAAACCAGCTTTAAGTGCAAGCAGACTGACTCCGGTGCCAAGAGCTTTCGTCATAATGATTCGGTCATTAGGACGGGCACCACTATTGGTGAGCATTTCCTTTGGTTTAACCAAACCTGTAACTGCCAATCCGTATATAGTTTCACTACTCTGAATGCTATGACCACCGGTTAGTAGTGCACCAGCCTTCGCTACTTGATCAGCTCCTCCACGTAAGATTTCCGCTGCAATCGAAAGAGGGAAGTCGCAGGTTGGAAAAGCAAAAATTGCCTGAGCCATAATTGGCTTGCCTCCCATCGCGTATATATCAGAGAGGGCATTGTTGGCTGCTATCTGGCCATAAAGGTATGGGTCGTCTACTACGGGCGGGAAGAAATCAACACTTTCAATAATTGCTAACTCATCATTTAACTTGTAGACGGCAGCATCTTCAAAATTGTCAATACCGCTTAGCAGATTGGCATGTTTAGTCTTCGGCAATCCAGCTAGTATCTGCTTTAGTTCAAATGAACTAATTTTCGCGGAGCAACCGCCGGCTTTGACGTTGTTGGTGAGTTGGTTATTGCCGATCGGTTTTTCAGGGTTGGTAGTCATATGGATTTACGAAGTATGTTCTTTCAATATCCGCATGGTATGTGGTTTTTGAAAAGTGGTGGTGCCGCCAGTGGTGAATGGTCTAAGTCGAGAAAGCTTTTATATTAGTTTGTTTGGTTTCTACTGCTTATGGCTGTTTTAGCTCTTTAAAAACTACAGTGATAAGTGTAAATTGTATTTTGGAAATCGAAGGACACACTTAGCATAGTCTGTGAGTTTGCGTCCGTCCAGTTTACTAGCCAAAACTAGTTTACTGGTATTGTTTCGCATCATTCAAAGTGTCTTCGTAAATTTTGGTTTTAATACTTTTTTGGAATTTACAAAAAGGAACGTGCATGCCTAAGAAAGTACTTGTGGCTCTTCCACCAGGCCTACTAGAACAA
The DNA here is from genome assembly GCA_001464165.1 of bacterium Ga0077546. The sequence goes on along the minus strand of LNEX01000110.1, from coordinate 708 downwards.
ATTGACTTTGTTGCTCAAGTTGAACATAGAACTCGCTCAGATTTGATGCGCGAGGCATTGCGCCGTTACATCGACGCGTTTAAGCGCAATCAGGGGCCGCGCATGCAAGTTAGCAGTGTTGGTTCACAAAAGATTGCATTATTGACCGATGTTGAGTAATTCTCCCACTCTACCTGTTGACGTCCTGGGCTATTAGGCTTACGCTCTTACTGCACAGTAGGGTGGATAATAGACATCAGGTTCGGTTCATGAATTTTTGGGGCATCTGCTTTTATGAAGCCATATTTGTAGGCATTGTTATGCTTGGGCTTGGTCTTATAAAAGCGCCACGTTTTTTGATGAAACGCAAACTGGTTAAGGGTTTCCCTTGGGGTTATTACGCTGACCAAGTGCCTCAGGGCGATCCTAATCTCTTCCCTGGAAACAGTAACGACTTTCTCCACGACACCGGAACAAGTTTCGGTGGACCTGAAGGTTTTGGCGATTACGGTGAGTTTAGCGGCTTCGGCCAGTTGGGCGAATATGGTAGCGCTTTCACCGGTGGAGACGGCGGTGGTGGCGGTGGCGGCGGAGCTGACTAGCAATACCTCCTTTTGCCATTGCTTTTAGAGTGTCAGTGCGGCTGATCTCTTTGAGATCCTGTAAGATTTAGAGTCTAAGAACAGGCTTGCCTTTTGAGACTCAATTTTGCCAACTAATCCTTCACTT
>LNEX01000109.1 GCA_001464165.1 bacterium Ga0077546 | reverse complement strand
AATGACACCAGTTTCGACATAAGGTAAAAAAGCATCTTGCTGGGCTTTGTTAAAGCGGTGAATTTCATCCACAAACATAATTGTGCGACGACCTTCAAGATTCATGAAAGCCTCAGCCTCGGCCATCACACCCTTAATTTCTTTCATGCCCGAGGCGACAGCAGAAAATGCAATCCACTTGCTATCGGTCTCGCGGGCAATGATGCGAGCCAAGGTAGTTTTACCCACACCGGGCGGTCCCCAGAGAATAAAGGAGCTTAAGGTATTGCCAGAGAGCATAGTGCGCAGCACCCCGCCTTCTGCCAAAAGTTTCTCTTGACCGTAATATTCGTCTAGTTCCCTGGGGCGCATGCGCTCGGCCAGGGGTGGCCGATTTTTTTGAGCTAACATGCTTTTGCTGCTTAATTGCCCATAAACATAAAGAAAGTAGATGGCACAAGAGTTCCAAGGAACAGCAGGATCATAGTCCAGACTACAATGTACTTAAAATTCTTACGCAGATAATGCTTGGCGTGAAAATTCTTGAATGAAAGGCCCATGGCTATCTCTATGGTTTGGAATGACAAGATATTACCATCATCTGGGTAGTATCAGTAGCTATACAAAAGAATAAAAGCGCCCACGGGATGTTAGTTCCGTAAGCGCCCCTATCCTGATGTGCGACCGAGTAAAACTATCTAAATCTAAACCTAAACCTATAAGTAACCTATGACCAAGCCAGCGCCAGCCAGCATGCCTTATCGCTTATCCCTGCCTAATTTGTCCTACATAAATCCATCATTCCACAAGTCAAGAGATTCGAACAGTGCTATCAGATGAAATTCTTGTTTTTTCCTTCCTAATATCGATCAAAGCCCTGTAAGCTTCATAATTAGACTGATCAAATGCATGAATGAGTGGGAGGTTTTTGATGAGACAGATAGGCGTACGCCTTGGGCAGGTAGCAAGCAGTGCTGCAGCAGCTGTCGCCATAACCTCTCTAGGCGGCCAGTCAGCTCTAGGTAAACTGCCATCCACCTTCCCTGACACCTCAGCCGAAGAGGGAGCAAAGAGTGCCGGTTTACCAAGCACTAACTTATTTGCAGTGCGTACGACTACAGCTGAAAAGATGCAGGCAATGAGCAATGTCAGCCTTCTCAACGAGCGTATTAGTCAAATACAAGATCACTCCAGCGGCCTTAATAAACTAAATCTTGATCAAAATCAAGGCAAAATATCACCCCAAAAACGTGAAATGTTTGAGCGCGCCATGGCCGCGAGCCAAAGCCGAAAGTTGGCTGCTCTTTTGAACCAAAGGGGTACTTGCCTAGCCCTAATTGGCGAACGCAGCAAGGCAATAAGCGACTTAGATGAGGCAGTAATCTCCGACAAGAACTACGCACCGGCCTTCAACAACCGCGCTTGGATGATGGCACAAGCGGGCAATTTAGATGCCGCCATGATAGACGTCAACAAAGCCCTAGAGCTAGCTCCTGAAATGGCCGAAGCCTATGACACGAGAGGCACTATTTACATGGCTTTGAAGCAATATGAACCAGCCATGAAAGACTTCAATAGTTCTATCCAAAACAAAGAAGACTACGCTGAGGCTTACTACCACAGGGGTCTTTTACACAAAATTCAGGGTGACGCCAGTCAGTCGGCGGCTGACGAAAAACGGGCCATTGAACTTGGCTATCCGGTGCAAGGGCAATAGAGAATAACTGATTCGAGGTTTGTAAAATAGGTGTATATACACCTATTTATCGAAAACAGAGAGCAACAGAAGCATGATCAATGCGACGGAACCGTGGCTACTGACGCAAGAAGACGATGACTCGATTCCAGCACTGGCACGCAGCATCTACAAGCTTGTTTGTCGAAAAGACTACACCCAACCAGGCTTTGCCCTCGTTCGCCAAACTGGAGTCAAGTTGAGTGGTTCAACCTCAATCGATTTGATCAGCAAAATAGCACCAAGCCACACAGAGACGGTGCTCCAGAAGAATCGTTGCTGATACTTGGGTACGAGCCGTCCACAGTAAAAAGCGAACTTTCTATGGTTGACTATTCTAAGCTTGCAAACGATATGGGCCTGAGTCCGAATCAGTTGCTAAGGCCCGTAACAAAACAGTTGACAGCATTTAATCCCAAATACTTTCAACTGGTTATTGTGAACAATAGCTCGGCACCACTGGACGCCACTAAGAAACGCTGGCAAGGAGCACTTACAAGTAAAAGCATTTACTACCAAGTTGGGAGCAATTGTCATTTTCAAAAATAGTTGAGTACTGAACTATTATCACTAAATAGACACTCACACTGATCAGATAGCACGTTTATGATTGCTTTTATAGTTACTTCTCTAGTGCGTCAACCAACGGCTCTGACAGACCGTCTGAGCGATAAGATTTAGCGCTCATGACAGAAGCTTGATGCAGAGCTTTTAGCGCTTTACCCTTATCACCCAGTCGCAATTGCTTAAGGCCGATGGCCAGATAGTAAGTTGCTTTATCGAAGTGGTCGCTTTTAAATTTCAGCAGCTGCTCATCGCTAATCTCATCACGCAGATACATATTCAGTTGCTTAAGCCACAAAAGTGGCTCCTTTTCAGACGACATAGAACTGTACTGAGAGCTTTTTTCAAATGCCTTTTTCATCATAGGCTCCACTTCTGCTTGCCGTTTGTTGACGAGCAGCAAGTGATGGCACATCAGATAATTCGATGAATTATATCGCTCGACGCCCGCAGTACCAGTGAGAAGAGCCGGGCTCAGCTTTGCTATGGCCTCTTCATAATTGCCTTTTGCCAGGTCAACTTTAGCCCTAACTGTAACCGCTTTCTTTATAGCGGCCGTAATGAAATCAGAAAACTTATCACTATAGGAATAGTGGTCATCATCAACCTTCTCTCCCGAGGCTAAGGTAATAACACAGCGCGGGATGGAGTTAACCGAAAAGCGTTCAGTCAGGTTCTTAGTTGCAGGGATAGAGCTAAGAGCCTCGTTAGTCAAGTCTACGCGCACTGGTACGAAATTGTTATTGATCTCTGATATTACGAACGGAGCCCTAAACACTGTACGCTCTCTCTTTTTGCACGGCGGACACCAGTCAGCAGTAAACTCATACATCACTAAGTCTTTTTTGATACCGCCTGGCTTCTGCGACATCTGCTCGAGTTGTATCGGGGTAATCCAGGCCACGCAGTTATCGCTCGGGGCTTCTCGCTGAGTTAACTTGGCATAAACACGAAAACACAATAACCAGCTGACCAGAACGATAAACCAAATCGGAATAGTCAGTGTATTGATTCTGCCTTTGCTGCCCGGGCTGGCGCTACCGTCTTTACTCTGAGCCATAAGAAAACTCCCGACAAGACAGAGCAAAAGCCGCAATCAGTATAAAGAAGGCAATGTTGGAGACAAAAATAGCAAGCTCGTAAATATCAAAGGCAGAAGCTGTAGTCATGGCAAGCAGATCAATCGAGGTGGGCATGAAGTCTCCGAACCACTCGTTGATAAATAGACAGACAGTCTTTAGCAACTCAAGAAAGGCATTTGTAGATTGCTCAGCCTGCGAATATACATTGCCTACACCAGCACAGCCCATCAGGATAAACACAGTCACTATAGCAATTAAGGGCGGTGCACTATGCATAAAAATCACAAGCGAGCTCCAGATAGCAGCATTTAAAATGATTGTTGCCACAGTAAGAAGGCTGATATCAATTGCAGTAATGCCATAGCAACAACCAAATAAATAGACTAGCAAAAGAGCACCGAGCATAAGAATACTGGTTCCCACTACAGCAGCTAAATACCTGGTCAAGACATAGCAAAAACGCGTCACTGGCCTCGTAAAAAGCAATGACAACGAGTCAGCCTCAGCAACGAGCTTCCCTCCAGCAGGGCCGTCACTGATAAACATATAGGCGAAAAGCAAATAAACAACTGACTGCAAGAAATAGTGATGAACGCTCTCGGCGATTACCTTTTGCATTTCATCCGTCAAAGGCGGATGAGGAAACGACATCGAAAGCACTAGACCAAAACTAGGCGCAGTCATGAGAAGAAGTGGAATTACCCAATAACGCATGTCAGCGAACTTGACATAAAGCGTATAAGCAAAAACGGCTGGATTGAAAAGAGTTCTATTCATCTGGAAGTTTAGAACCTCCATTTGCATCGAGACTTTCTCCTGAGTTTGGCTCCGGCGACGTTAAGAAGAGCTCCACCAGCTCTCGCTTTTCAAAATTAGATTTATAAACCCTCAAACCACTGGAAGACAAACTGGCAATTATAGCGGCAGCTTTCTCGTTGCCCGAAACAGTAAACTTTGCCGTTTCGCCCGACGCTTCAATTAATGGGCAGCTAGAACTCGCGGCTACAGCTGCTAATACCGGTCCAGCATCTATATCGCAAGCCAACCAGCTGACGATAAGAATCTGCCTCACCTGCGAGAGCGCAGCAACGTCAGCCACTTCCTCTATTTTTCCCTTACGAATAAAAGCAATGCGGTCACAAACTCTTTCTACCTCATGGAGGTGGTGAGAATTGAGCACGATGGTCATGCCCTCGTCTTTGCACTTTAGAAGCAGTTTGCGAATCAAGATAAAGCCGAGCGGATCCATTCCCGATGTCGGTTCATCCAAGAAAAATATGCGCGGATGGCCAATCAACGCTTGGGCCATGCCAAGGCGCTGCAGCATGCCCCGAGACATCTCCTTGACCTTGCGTCGCTTAATATCAACGTCAAGCTCAACCAGCGCCAAGACCCGTTTGATCTCAGCCTCGCGTTCAATAGTTGGTCGCCCAGCCATCCAATGATGATAAGCAAGAAATTGCCGGATAGTCATCCAACGGTTGTAGCAAGGACGCTCAGGCAAAAACCCAATCTGGGGCTTCACATCAAGATCGAATGGCGACATGCCATCAATTTCTATAGAACCGGCAGTTGGCTGGGTAAGGGCCAATAAGCAGCCAAATATGGTTGTTTTACCAGCCCCATTGGGCCCAATCAGACCAAAGACCTCACCTTCTTCTACGTCAAAGCAGGCATTGTCGACAGCCTTTACTTTTCCCTGGCGGTAAGTCTTAGTAAGATTTTCTACTGCTATTAAAGGCAATTAGCACTTGCTCGTGAAGAGATACGTCTGGGCTTCCTGCCAATTGGCTTCCATTTAACTAGCTTCCTGCTATCAGTCTGCCCGGCTTGATACAGACCGAAACTAGGCAAATATGTAAGGAAGAAACCAGAGCAAAAATTCTAGATTTGCCATTCTCGAATGATCTTCCGACAGAGCCCAAGGGGTTCAACGGCAAAAGCAACCAGCCTTTCGAAGCGGATGGCCTGTGGCAGCAAAGCTTTTATCACGTCGTTCATGAGCCCAATCTTCTCGGCTGAGCCATTGCCATCTTTCAGATGAGCCAAAGTGATATGGGGCAAATATTGCTCATAGCTAAAGGGATAGCCAGTGGCACTTATGCTCTGCTTCTGCCCCTCGCTAATATCACTAAAGCTCTGTGGATCAGCCGAGGAGCGCAGCGCTTTTGGCAACCAGAGGTTTGCTACATCAGTATGCAATTGGCTCAGCTCAGGCCGGAGAGAGAAGTTTAGAAAAATAATCTTGGTGGCCCAGACACTGACATCGACAACCTTAAAGGGCTGACGAAGAAATTGGCCTCTAGCTGTAGACTCTAACCTCTGAAACTCTAACTCTTGCAGCAAATCAACGGCAGTTTGCTGATCTTCAAAACTAGCTTGCATTAAACTCAAATGAGCAATAGAGTTCGAGGTGTTCAAGGCGAAAGCGAATTCAACTCCACGGCTTTCGCACTCTAAGAGCAGAGAAGAAATAGCCTGACAATCTCTCTCACTTGGTACTAGGGCTAGGCCAACACCTGCTGACAAGACAATCTCCAAAAACGAATTTACTAGTCGACTATAAATCACTGTCCCAACCCTAACACCGAAACGAGTTAGGCAAGCAACTGACTTCACCTTCCCGCTTGTGTAAATGGTATGAACCGGACACAATAAACCAAATTCTAACGTTTAGCCGAATCACTTGTTTTTTTTAATTCACTTATAGCCGTATGGCTCTCGGGTACAGCAGTGCAAAGTGCAGAACCAAACGCGCAACAACAGACTTTGGCCGAGCCGAAAGCCATCTTGGCTCTAGTGGAATACGCCTCGTCCTCAAATCTTAGAGGCACTCCGATTCGTTTTGTTCTCTATTCGAACAGAACAGTGATCTACCAAGGTCGCAATAGCCAATATACTGGCTTCGTTACTGGCAATGTTGATGACGATACATGGCAGTCATTCGAAAAAATACTGACAGGTCTACCCGAACTAGAAATCAACTTTGAAATCAACCAGTTCGACTTAATGTCTAGTAGTCTCATCGTCTTTAATCAGGGAAAGCGCACGCGCCATATTGCCATGAATGGTCCTATTTCAGCGACTAAAACGGGAAGTGGACGGTTAGCGTCATACGCGATATCTGCGCCTTCGGAACAGTCCAAAAGCCTGCTTTGGGGTAGCGTTGAGGTGCCACAATGCGCTCTTGGCGCCTGGTACGAGATGCACAATTTCGTTCCGAACGATGCACATCCATGGGTTCCTAATTACTTCGATGTCTCGCTAGTGGAGTGCACTGGGGATAAACCTGTTCCATGGCCTGCTAGTTGGCCTCAGCTGAAACCAGAGAATAAGAATGACTTCCCCGGCTATTCTTTGCAGATACCGGGAATCCATTTGAGCCAGTTTCAGAAACTGTTTAATAAGCCTCGAATGTTAACGCGTATCGCAGGCCAAACGTTCCTGATAGTTTGCACCGTCTCTCTCCCTTTCCAGGGGCCAGTATTGAGCGCCACTCCAATGAGATTCAACTATGAACCACCGAAGATACTGCCACTTTTGCCCCAAAACTTTTTGCAAAAGACAAAGTTGGCTGACGTCAAGAAAGTAGCAAGGGAACGCAACTACAATATGCAGCGAATCGTCTCTGCAGACCCCAGCAATTCAGAAAGGCCTGACATAATCGAAGTGCTGTGCGAATCCAACGACCTCGATGAGATCGATGCAGCAATAGAACTGACAATCGAAGCCCAAAGAGGTTTATTGCGCCGGGCTTCGATGATTGCTTCAACACACACGCCTGGGATAACGAAAGATGTCATTTTGAGGCATGTCGCAGACCGCAAGTTTTCAAAAATCATAATTCCTTTGATTCAAGAATCTGTCGCTAGGGGCGCTTGCTACGAAGACGTTGAACCAATTAGTACATTTTGGAAGGCGCTCTCTGAGCGAGAGGAGCCACTTGCATGGCTTCCGCTCCACAGAGTGGATACTGAACATTCTGCAGCTTTTCGTCGTTATCGAGGCGGCGCCAGCGCAATGCACATACCGTCGAGCAATGTTACTGGGGAACTGGAGAATCTACCCTCTGGCACTGCCGCTTGACCAAGTATCTGTGGCCCGCTGCGTGCGCAAATGGGAGGAGCACTCCAACGGTAAGATCGAAGCGAAATTGTTTCAAACCACATCTCCTATTACAACCTCTGACCTTTCCGCAAAGCATCTCTTGAACCTTCAACTAGAATGCCTGGCCAGTGCTACACCAAAAGACGTCAAGGTAGACATAGTAACGCCAGAGCATGCATTTGCAATCTTGTTTCTTGCGGCTTCTTGTGGTGGTGCCTATACTTCTGGCGAGGAAGGCGCGTATGGACGGCTGGCCGCCTGGAAATCATTGGCTGCACTAGTTGGTGTCGCCGACAGTGCCTCTTTTGACGAAGTATCGAGCGCAGTGAAACAAAGCGACTGGTGCTCATTTGAGGCATCTACAGAATGGTTCTACAACGTCGCTTGGGATTTTGGAATTGTCTGCGTTCGCCCAGACAAGCGGCACATAGCAGTGCTTGCCGCTAGCGATGAGGATTGAGCAATAATTAGGCCAGACTTCCTATGCAATATCAAAAACTGACATGACCACAAACAGAGATTTAGTAATAAATACAGCTATAGACATAGCCGAAGAAATTGAGCGCATGCAGCAAGTAATTGTTAGCGCCTGCGTGCAAGAGTCCCCCCTCAAGCCCACAGAAAAGAATGATACAAAGATCGATTCTGACGGGCACAAACGAAAGATTCACACTAGAAATTACTCTGAGCTTGTCACAGCTGTCGATATAAATCTCAGCAAAATCATTCTGGCAGCCGCGCGAGAGGCTCTACCGCAATCATACTCAGAAGAAGAATTGCCAACTGAGCCAAGCACAGCAGACCTACTCTGGCAGATTGATCCCTTAGATGGAACTGATGAATTTGCTCAAGGTCTGACCCATTTCTGCGGCGTATCTGCAGCTCTGCTCAGAAAAAAAGATAACGGTAGCTATCAAGCCATAGCCGGAATTATCTACATTCCAGCACAAGAGCTGCTTCTCTGCGCCGACCTTCTAAATTCAACTTTAGTAATCCAAGAAAATGGAATCAATATAACGACCAGAGTAAATGACTCTTATGAAGTAATCGAAAGAAATATAGCAAACAAAAAAGGTAGAGCGAACGAAACGGGCACGGCCGTATACAAGCAACCGAGAAGTAGAGAGCTACTATCAAGCGCTTGCCCAGAGGCTAAATCTAGAAGCAGAGACGATTCGCTGTGGAGGGACACCCCATGGTTTTGCCGCATTGGTATTAGGCAAAATCAATGTATTGTGTTTCAACTATGACTATTCAAAGGAATGGGACGTATCAGCAGCGCAACCAATCATTGAGGCCATGGGCGGATTCGTCTGCGACCTGACAGGCCAAGAAATTAGCTACAACAAAAGCAATAAAGCCCAAGACTACTTCAATCGCCAGGGCTTTATTGCCTCAATAGTTTTTTCGAAAGAACAGATTCTGCCTGAAGATATTGATGCACTTCTTCTACGTCGCCTTGACTAGATATTTCTAGTTACTCGTCCTTATTCATCCCCTGGCTCTGGCAAGCGCTCTTCATCCGCTTCGACATCTTCAGCATAAAACTCTTGTTCATCTTCTTGATCAAGAATTGAGGCCTCTCTTATTTCGCCATCATCATATTGGCCAGCATCTTCAGCCACCATTGCTAGCGCCTTTCCACTTACTTTAGCTGCAGCATCAGAGGCACCTGCATCAGCTTCTGAGTGATCGGCAGGCTCCATCCCGCTCATTAGCGGCTTAGCCTTGGGCTTGTTCTTCAAATCTTGCATAAAGGTAAATAGCTCAAGTGCAAGTTTTTTAGGTATCCCTTCACAGGCTTCTATTTCTTCTAAAGTAGCTGACTTGATTTGCTCAAACGAACCAAAGTGATCTATTAGCTTCTTGCGACGCTTGGCACCAAGCCCCTTCAAGACATCTAGTTGAGAGGCAATGACGCGCTTAGCTCGCAATTTGCGGTGGAAGGTGACAGCAAATCGGTGCGCTTCATCGCGCACGGCCTGCAACAAGTGCAGGGCCTCCGAACGCCTTGGTATGTACACCGGCATCGAGCGATTAGGGAAGTACACTTCTTCTTGCTTCTTGGCTAAACCAACAATAGAAAATTCGTGATCGCCTATTTTCAGACCACCTAATTCAAGGGCAGTGAGCGCTTCCATCGCAGCACCTAATTGCCCCTTGCCTCCATCAATAATAATCAAATCAGGAAAAGGCTTCTGTTCACGAATTAGCCGGGCATAGCGCCTGCCCACAGCTTCTTTCATTGAAGCAAAGTCATTGGGTTCGCCTTCTACACTCTGTATTTTGAACATACGATATTCAGTCTTTTTCGGTTTGGCGGCTTCAAACGAAACCATACTGGCGACGTTATCCGTACCCGAAATATTTGATATATCAAAGCACTCAATGCGATTTGGTAACTTGTCTATGCCCAAGCCTTCCTTAAGGGCAGTCAGGGTGCGCTCTACTTTGGCGTCAAGCTGGGTAACCCGGTTAACTTCTTGGCCCAAAGAGTGCTCGGCATTCTTTATGGCCATATCAACCAAGTCGTTTTTGCCACCACGCTGTGGCACCAAAAGCTTCACTGCTAGTTCGGCCTTGCCACTAACGAATTCACGCAAAACATCCATGTCGCTCAGTTCATGCTGCAACAAAATTGTTTGTGGAATAGCAACGTCTTCGCAAGCTGTGTAGTACTGGTCAACAAAGGCCTGATAAGCTTCGTCCCAAGATGTCTTCTCGAGCAAGGGAATGGCAAATGTCTCAGAAGCAATCAGTTTGCCTTCGCGCACTTTCATCAAACAAACAGACATCATCTTTTCGGTATGGGCTTCAGCAACAATATCGTGGCTAACTTTATTGCTCTGGAAAAATACCTGTTGCTTTTCAATGACTGACCGCAATGCCACCAGGCGGTCACGAATTTTACCCGCCACCTCAAACTCAAGGTTGTCTGAAGCCTTCTCCATATCGGCCTTGAGCTGGTCGATAACTTCGGTTTGGCGACCGGCCAAAAACATCTCTACTTGTTTGACCATGCGATCATAGGGCTCGGGCTCAACCTTCTTTTGGCAAGGCGCTAAGCACAGACCAATATGAAAGTTCATGCACGGTCTATCTTTGAAGAGTGGTGTTTTACGCTGGCGCATAGGAAAAACGCGCCTTAAAATGCGCATGGTTTCCCACATTTGGCCGGCTTCAACATAAGGCCCAAATACTTTAGCTCGTGGATTGTCTTTCTTGAAGCGTACCGGGTCGCGGATCATCACTAAACGCGGGAAAGCCACATCATAGGTAATGGCCAGCCAGGGATAGCGTCTATCATCTTTAAGCGAAACGTTATAGCGCGGCAGCTTCTGCCTTATTAGGTTTGCTTCAAGTAAGAGCGCTTCTTTCTCTGAATTAGTGAGGATAGTTTCAATGGTGGCAACCTTCGGTATCATCACCGCTAGTTTCGGCCGCTCTCGCCAAGAAATATCGGCCCAATAGGAGCGCACCCGCGAGCGCAAACTAAGGGCCTTACCGATATAAAGAATGTCACCAAGCTCGTCTTTGAATATATAGCAACCTGGGCTATCAGGCAGCCCAGAGAGCTGTTTAACTAGATGCTCAGATGGAGAGTATGCTTTCATCTTCTAATTGTTGACTGAGTTCTAGAGAGTTTGCCAAAGTTTTTTCAGTATTTTTTGCGAAATTCTTCTTAGCCGAGCTGCTTGTGCCCGAAACTAAATTAGGAATAGCCTTTTGCAGAGCCTCAGAAATATTTTCTACGCCTATTACTTCCATGCCTTTAGGTATATTTCTCAAAGGCAGCGAAGCCTGGGGT
>LNEX01000108.1 GCA_001464165.1 bacterium Ga0077546 | reverse complement strand
CCGAGACGTTCCACCCTTCCAGGCACTCACCACGATCAAAACAATGCCAACAAATTGGTTCAGCTGCTAGCCAAATTGCTCCAATCACAAGACCTATCAAAAAAGCAACAATAAGTGCAGACTTCATCAGCCAATTTGGTTTTATCGTCGGGAGTGCGAACATATCTAGATCTCGCAAGCATAGAGAGCTACTTTATCATTCTGCTGCCGATGCACAATTCATACAACACGGTTAACACGCATGAATGATGCCAGACAACTTGTAGGCAGAGCGCGTGTGCAAACATAGCGAACTGCTCAAAGAACCGCCCTGAATATGCGATTATATTTCTTTGTCAAACTGATGGAGAATCGAAATGGGCTATTGGGGCAGTGCACCGTGGGATAACGATCAATCTGCAGATTGGTTCTATGAAGTCTTCAAGCAAACAAAGATAGATGAGGTTATAAACACGGCCTTAAGCAGACCCGTTGACTATGACACCTGTGACGAAATTAGAGGTGCTCTAGCACTCTTTATTCTGCTTGGGCATGTCTATATCTACAATATAGATAACCTCGATGATCATCTTGAGCTGTGCATCTCTAAAAATCGAGAACTCAAAAAGTATTGGAGCGAGGGCGGCTGGGACAGTGATCCGGAGATCGGTCAAGGCTTGGACTTTGAGCTTGCAGTGTTGCAGCGGCGAAAGAACAATGACGGCGTGCCAGCCTCGGAACGACCTGAAATAGCGCCCGAGCTTAAAGAGTGGTGGTCAAATTGGATTGACTAGTGCTGGCTTTGTCAAAATTGTTAGCCTGTTTCGACTTCGTTCCCTTAATAGTTGACTTAATGTACTTGTCGGATGGAGGCACTCGTGCTGGAAGAAATAGTAAACAAACTCAAGAACGGCGTAGACGACCTCGATATCCGTGATTTACAAATCCTGTTCGCCAAGGCTCACCCAGAGCAGATACTTCAACTTACTGTTGGCGTGCTAGACGCAAGTCCGAATTGTAGGGGATTCGAGAGCAACATGCTAGGGCTGATGCCTCTCTTTGACTGGGATTTACTGGTCGCTTATGCGATCAAAATGTTTCAAAATTCGCATATCGCCGAAGAAATAGTTAGATTTGCAGCACTACAGAAACCAGATTCCATCCATCCATATCTGGACACATTTACAATCAGCGGAAAGAATCGGTGGAATGCCCCTTCACCAGCTTGGCGCGGCTCTGGTTCACTAGATCAAGTGCGGCTCCTTCGGCAAATGGAGTCTAGCGACACCCTAGTATTTGAAGACCGAATTTTCGCGTTTAGTCTTCTGCTTGAAACGCGAGATGAGCAGGTTATTTTGGATGCAATTGCTAAAGCTAGAGCGACGCAACTTTTCTCGGACGACAATCAGGAACTCCTCCAGTTGCACTTAGAAACGGTAGGTTTAAAACTCAATGGTGGCTCAATCGAAAAGCTTCACTCAGATGAGGTTCTTCATATTGGTTTTCCGAAGGACTATTTTGCGGAGGAAGAGTCAGCTTTTGGCACGAGAGACAAAACCTATCAACCAACCTGGCAGCTCCAGGAGCAGAGCCAAATTCGACCAGATGCAATAGTTGGTGGGTTGGTTGAGGCGGACTGCAAAATTTGTTTCAACAAACTCCATCGTCTGATTGAAATCACAAATAGATCTGTTCTTTCAGATTTTTATAAAAACGCTCCGTCGACTTTCGTTACTTGCCTTACTTGCCAGGGGAGAACTGGCATGTACGAGCTTTTCTTCGCGCACGGTCCAAACGATGAGATAGATCACCTTTACGATGGTGAGCCAACAGCGCCCAAAACAGTCGAACCCGCGTTTGCATATACCGAAGTGAATCTCGTCGACAATGGCCCACGCTGGACTGTGCAAGATGCTACTTTAAGCAGTGGATGGGAAAACCTTCATAGACTAGGGGGAAGCCCAACTTGGGTTCAAGATTCCGAGTATCTTAAATGTCCCAAGTGCTCGAGAACCATGCATTTTGCTGCGCAGATTGATTCGAATTTGAAGTTAACAGACGGAATTGAATGGATGTGGGGAGACTTGGGAATCTGCTATCTCTACTTCTGTGGTGATTGCTCGGTGACTGGAGTGACCTATCAATGCTATTAGCCGATTCAAACTATAATAATAATAAGGTGAATGAAGATCAAATTTACGACATTGGCGACAGGCAGCAGACCAGTATGGGCACCGCATAGTCGTGAAGTGGCATTAATCGTAGAAAGAGGGATGTTGAATTGGCACCAGATATCGCAAGCATGAAAACCGTTTTGCAAAAAATAGTCAATCTCTTGCGATCCGGGGGTGCGAAGATTGGGCGTCTACGATGGAGAAGTTATCCTCTGAGATCGAGGAGAACCCTGAGTACGCTACCTCGCAAATTCTGACGCTTTACGGAGGCATGGGATCTTTCAATGACATTGTTTTGTGCTCAAATGGCCGGTCACTGATTAAGGAAAATGACGAACTCGACGGGTTGCGGGGAGAACTTTACGATCTTTGTTACAGCTATCGTTTGATTTAAGAACTATCTCGCGTTTGGTTCCGCATCAGATGCGGTGGGCCTGTTGTCCCGTGAGCGGTGGCAACCTTTTGCGTTTATGCTCAGCTGCACTTAAACGCAATATGAAGTCAACTGGGCTATCAATTACAATGTCTACTTGTGCTGAAATGACTCAAGGGTGAACAGACAGCTCTGTCGTAACCTCTCTGATGTTTCGATGGAATTGCTATCCGTCTTTTTCTGCAGCTTCGTTGCCTCGGAACGCTGCGAATTTTACCTGTTTGCTAAGCTTCTGGCCATTCTATACGTCATAGCGCTTAAGAATCTCATGACAGGCCGAAAGGACATCTTCGCGATACAGATTCTGCAATTCTTCAGTTTGGATATCTTTTTTTAGAAGGAACGATTCACTACAAAGTTTCCGAAACGATTCATTCAGTGGTAAATCATCTGTGTCACTAACAGCAAAAGCAATTACAGATGCAAACGGATCCTCATCCTGAATTTCAAGGTATCTAGCTGCACCCCAGAGCTGAAGTGCCCCTTGAAGGGGCATAGTCTTTCCTGAAATGATGTCTTTTGCGATAGAAATCAGACGAAGTCTCTCTTGCTCCACGAACTCAAGTTCGTCGTTCTCGAATGAATCTGACACTTCCCCTTCCTCACTTCCACCCTCTAGGTTCGTGCTAATGGCCCGATAGAAAGCTTCGGGCGGAGCGTTTTCTGGCAGCCCTGACACTTGTGCGTCACCTAATTCAACCACGAGCCATTCACCGCTTACAGTTTGAGCGATGTCCATTGTGAAGAATCGACTTTGAGGCCGCCTTGCCAGCTCGCTAAATTCTTCAATCGGTGGTTGCAGGTCTTGATAGTCGCCTTCTTCCCAGTAGTTAAACCAGTGGATAATTTTGCCGTCCAAGACAAAGAGACGAAATTCTTTTGTTAGTGGCATTGCGCTCTTAGAGTGAGTCGTGAGGGTTTGGAAATTTATGAACTGCCGGAAGACAAGGCCTCCTTCGAGAGCAGCGCCTCGTAGTTGCAAGAATTTAGATGTCACTGCCAAAGTCTTTTTGTGGTCGCTTGCATCAGGAATGAAGCAGGCATCATGCCAGTGGTGCTTTTCTGACTTTACATAGTCTTTGATAATCACTGGGCTTGAGCCGAATACCGCAAGTTTCTCTTTTAGAAGATCATCAAGTCTTCTTGAAATAGTTTGATCTAAGATGTCCGTCTGCCCTAATTCTTCTTTGGTTATCCAGATAGTTTTCGGTGTCTTTTCTTGGAGTAAATCAAGCCATTCAGGCAGGTGATGGCAATGTTTGTAGCTTTCAGGATCGTTGATCAGTGTGATGCCGCAATTGCTCAGTTCGTCGTAGAGTTGCTTGTACTGCTCTGGCGTGAGCATCCAGCCGCGATAAATAGCGCTTTCGGGTGCGCCAGTCGGCCGCTGAACACGTTGGATTGCCTTTGCTGGATTTCTTTCGTCTACCAGTGCTTCGAAGTTGATTAGGCTGGTTTTGAAATTCAGTCGCGCTGCGGCCGCAGCCTCAGATTCGTAGAGTGAGTCTGTTTTATTTCTATCAATTGGATTGGCGCAGAATAAAATTTGCATATGCTACTTCACTCGCTGCGCCCAGTAGAGTTGTCTGTGGCCGCGCTCTGTAAAGACGCGAGCTTTCTGTAGTGCGTCTGCTCGGCATGGGCAGGTTTCAATTAAGACTTGGTTGCCGTTGTCATCTTGGCGCCATAGCTCGTGTGGTGCGAAGTGCACAGAGTTGTGATGCCAACTGAGGTCTTCGGACGTCATATCGAATGCGGCGAGCAAAGAATCGATAGCGTCGCCCGGAGAGGTGCAGGTGGTCGTGATTGCTACCATTACTCCCGGCTGTTCATTAAGGTGTCGTTGGAGAAAATACTTTTCGTCGTCGATCTGGAGGATTGCTAGTTTGTAGTAGTCTAAGTCATCAATGTCGTCTTCAAATATTAGACCGGTTGCTCTTTCCAATTCCTCAATGGTTTTGTCTATGGTTGCTACGGTGTCGCCTTCATATATTCTTTCTGGGCCTTGCAGTATCGAAGCCGGGAGTTGTGTCGCTGGTGAATTTGATGCATTCTGATTGCCACGTATTTTTAGTTGTAAGGGCTCTAGAATTATTGACCCGACTGGGCGCTCTAGCGATGGCTCGGGCTCTGGATGATACATAAGACAGCCGAATTGGCCAGCTAATGCTGGCAGTTTAGTGCTTTCAAGTCTGGCTTCCAGTGTGTAATTTTCAGAGAGAGGCATAAGGCCGTAGCGAAAGTATTGGGGCTTGATAAGTATTTGATGCAGCGCTCCTT
>LNEX01000107.1 GCA_001464165.1 bacterium Ga0077546 | reverse complement strand
TGCCAAGAAACCTGAATCCTTCGCGGCAACGGTGACATTTCTTGAAATGCCGTAAATAGAATACATGGCGCGGATGAAGAATGTATGGGTCTTTTTCTATTAGGTACGACGAACGATTCCAAAAGCCATCACAACTTTTCAAGCGTTGATTATGGTCCGGCGCGAAACCCAATTTTCTTTCAAGTCTCATTCTGCACCTCTGACCCTTCTTTTGAGCAGTTCTCACGAATCACTTTGTCAAACTCAACGGAATGATTCGAAATTACTGGCGAACGTGTCAGTGAATACTGCACAAAGTCTTTCTCAAAAATGAGGTTAAGGGCCCAGTCCAATGCGACTCTCACCTTTTTATGCATGGTGGGAAGTTTAAGCAAGTAAATAGTTCGCCACATGAACCAGGCTGTAAACCCGGAAAATTTGAAGCCCATAATCTGGGCGACTCCGGTTCTTTTGCCGATTGCTGCGAGAAGCCCTATAGTCGCAAACTTGAAAGCAGTCTTCGGTTTGTTTTGAATGGTCGCAATTATGTTTTTAGCCAAAACAGTGCCCTGCCGTGAGGCATGTTGTGCGGTCGGTGGGCAAAGCTTTCCTGTTGTGAGGTCAGGCACTGCAGCACAGTCACCGAGAGCCCAAATGCCATTGCAATCAGATACTTCGAGAAACTCATTTACCTTAACTAGACCTCGCTCTTTAGCACCAGGTATAAAATCAATTGCAGGATGAGGGGATGAGCCAGCAGTCCAAATCAAGGTATTGCTGTTGATCTCAGTCCCGTCAGAGATACATATGCGAGTATTTTCCACCGAATCGACGCGGCAAGCAGGCTTTATTTCAACTTTGCGCTCTCGCAGCCTATCGCCTGCATATTGCCCAAGCTCCGGTCCTAGTTCCGGCAGTATAAAGTCGCCCGGATGAACAAGCACCACGCGAAGCATGTTTTCGTTCAAAGTCGGATAGAAGGGCAAAGCGTCTCTGATGAAATCGTTTATACCGGCAACGGTCTCAACGCCTGCAAAGCCGGCACCTGCTACAACAAAAGTAAGCAATAGCTCCCGCTCGAACTCGGCGCATTCATTGGCGGCTTCCTCTAAATGCTGGATAAGTAGATTGCGAAGCTTTATCGCATCACCCAAGGTTTTCATAGTCAAAGCTCTTCCGTGCAAGCCCGGCAAGTTAAAGAAATTGGTGATGGAGCCCAATGCCAGAACCAGATGGTCATAAGATAGTTCGTGAGCATGGTCAGCAAACCCGTGTGATATCAAAACTGTTCTTCTATCGCAATCAATTTTGGCGACGTCAACCGTAAAATACTGCACCCGCTTAAGCAGCTTGCGACCGGGAATTACAATATTCGTCAAGTCAAGATCGCTGGCTGCAACCTCATGCAGCATCGGGGTGAAGAGGAAATAGTTGTCTCGATTGACTATCGTTACTTCAATATCGTCATGCTTCTTTAGGTGCTTTTCAAATTCAAGCGCGGCATAGAGTCCTCCGAAGCCCCCGCCTAATATGAGGATTTTTGGTTTACTGTTAGTTTCCATTTCTGTATCCATAAAAGTCTATTTTCAATGCGAGGTTGTCTACTTGTTTCTGATAGCGGCGATTGATTCGGTAAGAATTTGAAGCGCTACACCCAGTAATACTGTGTCTTTGAGCAGAAACTGACCTGGAACAGACAATTCCGGAACGACACCGAATATGACACCGCTTATTGCACCGGGCGTGGAAAATATGAACGAGAGTGTCGTTAGAAACATGCCGGTAGCCAGCAAACCACCGATAGCTGATAGCTTGGGACTTACAAAACGCATAGTGATGAGAGCGGCAACTACTATCTCAACCGAGCCAAGAATGTTAGATAGAGCTTGATGACTCATTACGCCATATGTCCATCCAACAAAAGGACTATTTGACACAAACGGTGCGATTCCTTCTGCTTCAGCAGCTGTAAATTTCAGAAGACCGATCCAGCCGATAGTTAGAGCTAGTGCGAGATATGACAGATAAACTGTTTTTTTGACGATCGGACTCGATGAATGGTCTGGTTTGTCCGACTGCTCGAATTGGTTCATAAAAGTGTTCATTCGTTTGTCCTCAAATGGGGTATCTGCCTATTTGAGACTTTAGCGGCAGGATTCTTACCCCTCAGAAGAAAGTTTTCTGGAATTTAGATCAATTGATAGTTAGCGCATATCGCCGAGTCGAAAGCTATTGCCCAGAAATGTTTGCACTATTGAGACCGTAAAGGCTCAATGACGTATGGTTATGCTGCTGACATGGGCCATGTCAGCAGCACACATTCGCCACTGGTAAATGTTGAAAGAAGGAACTTTGCTGGGACAACTAAGTCCTGAGTTAAACAGTTAGTTGCTCTCAGCACATCTATTAAGGTTTAAAAACCAATAATTATCATCAGGTAACCCAATGCAAATTCCACCTTCACTCGCAGAGCTTGCAGCATGCGATGAATTTCAGTCCGAAGAAGTAAAATCGCTCAGCAAAACTACCGATGCAAAACCAGATCTAGAGCAGGTTTTAATTGTCACTAGCAAAAAGCTGCAAATTTTGATTGTTGATGACAGCGCAGTAGGCCTTATGGGCTCAGCAATGACGCTAAGAATCCTCGGCTACATTGCTCATGAAGCAATAAGTGGGCAAGCTGCCTTAGACCTACTGAAAGTGCATTCATGTGCAGCAATCCTCATGGATTTGCAAATGGCGGATATGAATGGCATTGAATGCACGAGAAAGATAAGAACGTCAGAGACTGGCTCTGATAGTCACATACCGATCATCGGTTTTTCGACCATGATTGAGGAAGATGTTATAGCTGACTGTATCAATGCGGGAATGGATGCCTATCTTACTAAAGGATGCTCAACCAGCGAATTGGCAGCTATTCTAAAAAAGTTTGCTGGACGACCAGAGCTGCCTGGATTTGCTGCATAGCCATCAACCGGAAATGTTTGCGGAACACGAGCCTCATAGAAGCGCAGTTATTACCGCGCGAAACGGTTTCGCTGCCTGACCAGACAAAAGCTCGACATCCCGAGTCAGGGCCTCATCAAAAAGACCTTCTGCACGCATTATGTGGGAACCGCTCGTGTCTCGATGATGTTCGCCAATAAGATCTCGATTGGGTAAATATGGAATGCGCAAAACAAGAATGGCAATTCGCGCTTGACAATAGCCTCGGCCGATTCAATCATCAAGTAAACAAAAGACTCATTTCGTTTACTACAATTTCCCCACCACTACAACGTCTCCAGCCTTGCACCCAAAACTGAGCCCTGTATAATAAACAAAATAGCTCTATACGGAAGTTTTGTTCACATGCCCGGCAAAGCCAAAGTTTTAAGTTCCAAAGAGATCCAAACAGTCCTTAAAGTACTAAAAAACGACCGCGACCAAGCACTTTTTGCCACCGGCCTCTACACAGGTTTGAGAATCTCCGAAATCATCGCCATCGGACAAAACGACGTGTTCACCACCAGCGGTGGCATACGCAATATTCTCAAAATCACCAGACTAAAAAAGAAAAATACCGTCTACAGCAACATCCCAATCCACCCAAAGCTGCGCGAACAACTAGCCAGCTACAAGAAAACCCTAGACAAGATGCCAGAACCATCCCCCTGGCTCTTCCCATCATCAGACGACCCCGACAACCACATCGGCCGCATCCGCGCCCACAACATCCTCACAGAAGCCTTCCAAAACGTCGGCATCGAAGAAGCCTCTACGCACTCAATGCGGCGGACCTGCTTAACCAACATGTCCCGCGCCGGCATTCCACTACGCACAATCCAAGAAATCTCCGGCCACAGCAACCTCGGCCAGCTGCAAGAATATCTAGCGGTAGACCCGGCTGATAGTCATAGGGCTATAATGAGCCTTAAGTACTAGCAGACAAACCGAAATCTGGATTTGGTACTTCAAGGAATTACGGTAAGTCAGGTACAAAATTCGATGCAATACACCAACAGTAATTACACGGAGCAATGGTGCTAAAAAGTCTTGAGACTACAGGTATAAGCAGCGGAAGAAATTTTGATTTAGATTTCGGATCGCGACTCAACGTATTGACCGGAGACAACGGTCTCGGCAAGTCGTTTGTCTTAGAACTCATTTGGTGGTCGATTACTGGTGATTGGACGGAAAGACCTGTTATCGGAGACAAAGGAAGTTTCCACAATGCAAAAATTACTTCAAGATTTTCTCATAACGAATTAACAGATGATTCTACAAGCACGTTTAATCCACGAAAATCTCGATGGCGATTTTCTCGTCGAAGTGCTCTAAAACCTAGTTTAGTTATCTACGCTACCGCATCTGGTTCTTTCCACATCTGGGATCGTTTGAGAAATATTCAACCTGATGCGCATAGCCATGGCATGGTTCTGGATGGCCCGCCCATGGAAGCTGTACCCTACCGACTTGAGCCTGAAGCTTTGTGGAATGGATTGTCTATAGATGGAAAAAAGAAGTGCAAAGGCCTTGTTGAGGATTTAGTCGACTGGCAAACTCAAAGTAGTCCAGTAAAGACCGCCGCATACGAGCTTTTTAACAAGGTTTTGTCTGTGGTATCAAATCCCTTAGAGCCATTAGTACTTTCGAAACCGCGCAGACTTTATTTAGATGACATTCGAGAGTTTCCAGTCATAAAATTTAGTTATGAGGAAACACCAGTTGAACATTGCTCGTCTGGAGTAAAGCGAATTTTAGGGCTAGCATACAGCATTGTCTGGGCGTGGATAGAGCATCTAGCGGCTGCAGAGCTGACAAATGAAAAGCCGGGCGACGAAATTCTTTTTTTAATTGATGAGCCTGAATCTCACTTACATCCGAGTTGGCAGAGAAGCATCATACCTTCACTTCTGAACAATTTGACCAAATCGCTTGTACCAAGTCCGGCAATTCAATGGGTGATGACAACTCACTCTCCGTTAGTACTTACCTCTATAGAACCGTTTTTTCAGACAGAAAGTGATCGTCTTTTCTGCTTCCAAACTGGAAAGGATTCAGTAGAGGTAACTCAAGAAGAATGGAGTTTGAATGGAGATACCATCGGTTGGCTAACTTCAGACATTTTTGGACTAAATAGTACGCGCTCAAAGGAAGCCGAAATATTGATTACGGAGGCTTCAGCGCTTATGGAAGCCAATAGTGAAAATTCGGTTTTAGACGAAATTGAAAAACAACTTACTAAGCTCATTTCAAACTTTGACCCGTTTTGGTCACAATGGCGTTTTTATCGAGAACAGCAGAAACTCAAATTAATTGTCTTTTCAGGGGGCGAGTTGGCAGACCAGGCATGCAAAATTGCTTATGAGTTACCTCACCAACTATCTTTCCAACTACTCAACGCTCAGAATCTTTGGAGTACTTACGTGCGCTCTCCGCTCCAAGAAACAAATTCTATATTATATGTTCACAGCGGCACGGGCAGTGTCTTACCCACCGGATCAGCTTTTTACATGGCTACTGTAAGGGGCAACAAGTTAGTCACGATACAACCAAATGTATAACCGTGCCCATTTTACTTGATTGAAGAGTCTATATAAAAATCACCGTATTTTGGTGGCATATTTTTTTCCAATGCTTCTCCGAGCAATGGCTGTTCATTCTTTACATGTGTCAACCCTATCTCGCCACGTGAGTATGCGGAAAAAAGGTTGCGTCTTAGCCTCATAATGACTGGGCCGTCAACAAGACCGAGTTTTTTAATAGTGTGCTCTGCTGAGGCCCTATGTTCGTCCGGAATGTCCGGGGAGACCTCAAGCTTCAGACTGGGAATCGAAACGGTAAACCAGCCACCTTGCACAAGTAATGGATCTAGAAACTTAGGGTCACCTTCATTGCGCTTCCGTTTCTTATTATTAAAGTGCTGATCTGCAAATCGATAATTCGACCATTCGTAGACTAGCTCCGGATGTTTAGAGTCAGTTGGTGTTCCTTTTTCTTCAAAATGGTCAACAGAGCCTTTTGCGATCTTCATACATCCATAGCAACACAGCCATCCGTAACCTTCCGCCAAATCATCATGATATATGGACCAAAGATTACGCCATGTTTTCTCGCTCCCACCGATGAAACGCTGTCCCGCCTGGCGGCAGTTTAAATCGAAGCTTGCAGGCTCTACTGGTTGCGAAAAATTCTTCATTGCTGTTCGTAAACGAAATTCAGTATCCAAATTTGAAAGATTATACGTCCGATAGCCTCCTTTATGTTGCATCGACTAGTTGTGCGATGATAATTAAATTGGCCGATCTGTGCCTGTTAAAACACTACCGAAAACAACCTTTTTCGGGAATGCTGGTAGATGGAAGACTATTAACGGGGCCCTTTCAAGCAGGTCACCACATCGACCTAAGTCCTTATTTTCGGTAATGTATGACTTGGCGGTGCGCTGTGCCGGATTAAAGTCTTGCTTTGATCCGTCAAGACGCTTTTCTAAATAGATAGTGTGTCTTCAGTGTAAAGTGGATAGAGTGCCCTTGCTGGAGCGATTCTATGACAGCGACAAAACCCGCACCGCCCAAAGGCTGGATTACCGCCGGAAGCCATCCCAATAGCTACGAGATGAGCCTTTTCACCGATTTCTGCCACTCCGGCACCAAGTGCGCTCGTCTGTGCTCGACGACTGAAGCCATCGACGGCTTCGGCACCCTGATGCAGTCGGTCAAGGCCGATAGCTATCGGGGCAAGCGCATAAAACTAACCGCTTATGTTAAATCAGAATCAGTCGATGATTGGGCCGGTCTCTGGATGCGCGTCGACGCAGGGCGGGAGTTCGTCAGCTTCGACAATATGCAAAATCGCCCCATCAAAGGCGACACCGACTGGACCCAGTATCATGTCGTGCTCGATGTGCCCGAAAAGAGCACTAGCATTTCGTTTGGCGTATTGCTCAGCGGTGCTGGCTGTCTCTGGCTGGATGACTGCGAACTGAAAGTTGTTGGCCTAGACGTGCCATCTACTGACACGACGTGGGACAACCGTTCCTGCGGCATCCAGTATCAAAACCACCGGCCGATCAACATGGACTTTTCTCAGGGGCTTCGCGACAACAACAAAGTGTTTCCCATTGACGCTACCCCTGTCGGCTGGTTCAAACAAAAGTACGGCGACGGTGATGTGGAAATCGGTTTGTCTAAGTTATCACGTAAGGGGACTCCGTTATCTGCCTTTGTTAAGGTCGATGGTGCCATAAATGGCTCACTTTTGCAGGCCGTGCATGCAGACGCCTATGTCGGCAAGCGCGTTAAGCTCTCGGGCTCGGTTAAAACCGAAGCGCTTGCGGGCACCGCCACGTTATTCTTCCGCACCGACGCCGGGCGCGAGCTGACCGTCTGTCATGACTACATGGAGGGGCGTGAGCTGACCGGCACCAACGACTGGACCGAGTGCGAATGTGTGATCGACATCCCCGAAGGAAGTGACAACATTTATATCGGCGGCGTGGTCAATGGCGACGGCACCGCGTGGTTTAAAGATTTCGCCTTGACTGAAGTCACTGCCGATACTGCCACCACAGGCAAACATGGCAAGCTCAAGAAAAATAAGACGTCCGCGACCTCCGCAAAGAAGAAGAGCTTGCCTGCCGAGCCACTAAATCTCGATTTCGAAGACGGTGAACATGGGAGCAAGAGTGGTCTGCATCGCCTGCCCACCGGATGGATGGCCAGCGGTAGCCATCCTGACAACTACAAAATGGGTGTAGACGACGCCACCAAGTTTGCTGGTGGCAAGTGTGCGCTGATTGAATCGCGTCGCGATCCTCAAAGTGGCTTCGGCACTCTGATGCAAAAGGTACATGCTGATTTTTGCCTGAACAAAAAAATGCGTTTGAGTGCACAGATCAAAAGTGAAGAGGTCGGCTGGGCAGCACTGTGGATGCGCATCGATGGAGAGGATGGTGAAATCCTCGGCTTCGACAACATGCAGAAAAATCCAATCAAAGGAACCACTGATTGGAATTATTATGAGTGTGTGCTCGACGTGCCACCGGGGGCGAAGGCCGTAGCATTTGGTGTGCTCATGAGCGGCGATGGCAAGGTGTGGTTTTCCAAAGTGGCATTAGAGCAAGCGTCTGATGATGTCGAGGTTACAGGTACCAAAGAGGATATTCAGGCGAGACAGCAGCCGGTGAACATGTGCTTTCAGGAATGATGAGTTGAACTAAAACCATTTGGTTGCTCAGTCGCGCCAAGTTGGTGTGACTAGCGCCGCTGTTTGTCACCTTTTGCTCCCTTCGATGTCACCCGAGCTATGCGTTTTGGTTTCTCTTCGGCGACCAAAACGCTCTCTGCCCTATGGCGTTTCATGATTTCAGTGACGGTCGTCTTGCTGATTTTCAGTTGCTCAGCAATGTCCCGGTAGGAAGTACCTTGACCGACCAGGTCAACAACCCTGGGAGCAAGCCGGTCTGACTTTACCCTTTGACCGAGCTGGCGCCCCAGTTTTTTACCACGGGCTTTTGCTGCGGCCAGACCTGACTTGACCCTTTCACGAATCAGGTCGCGTTCGAATTCAGCTAATGAAGCCATTATGCTGGTAATGAGCTTGCCTTGCGACGTCTTCAGATCAAACTGAAGTCCTGATTGTGCAATCACAGAAACTCGCCACGATTCAAGCTGCTGCAAGGTATGAATTAGGTCCATCGTGCTTCGGCCACATCTGGTCAATTCAGTGACCAAGATGGCGTCAATCTTGCGCGCCTGCGCAAGAGCCAAAACAGCTTGACGTTCACTTCGATTGTCTCTAGAGCCAGACGCCGTTTCTTTCCAAACGCCAGCGACAGTCATTTTTGCTCTCTTTGCATAGTTGCGCAGTTCGCGTTCTTGTCGTTCGCAAGATTGATCGGCCGTTGAAACTCGGCAATAGATAGCGACTTTTTGTACCAATT
>LNEX01000106.1 GCA_001464165.1 bacterium Ga0077546 | reverse complement strand
TTGCTATATTTTGGTGCTAGAGCAATAGCTTTTGTATATTCTTCGATAGCTTCATCGACTTGTTTTTTCTCTGCCAGGACAAAGGCGCGGTTATAGTGGCAGACAGGTTCTTGGGGGTATTGCTTGACCCATTGTTGGAGATACTTGAGCATGTCTTTATCTTCATTCATGATATCTAGCACTTTTATCAGTGGCAAAAATACTTGCCTCTTTTCAGAAAAACTAGAGCTCACTTCTAGTGCTCTCTCAAATTGTAGCCGCCCGCCAAGAAACTCTTTATTGTCCATATGCAGCTTGCCCAGTGCCATGTGAGAGTCTGGGCTCTGGGGAAAATCGCGGGTAGCAAGCGTGGCTGTTTTAATTGCTTCATCTAGATCTCCCATTTTCGATTGACACTGGGCTAGCTTTATCAGCGAACCGGGGTTAGCTTTATTGAGACTGGCAGCCTGTTTTAGATAAATAGCGGCTTGTTTGTAATTTTCACTTTGCATGGCTAGGTCACCAGCCATGGTGAGAGCCCCGGGGTTGCTTGGGTAGCGTTTTACTATTTCGCCCACTAATTTTTGAGCTTTTTCATTCTCTCCCAATTGGCTGTAGGCCATTGTTTTAGCTCTAAGAAGTGCGAGCCCTAATCGGCCCGGTAGAGTACCCTCGAATTTCTCAAGAATTTTCAAAGCTGACGAAGCATCTTTATTCGCAAGTAAAATATTGGCTCGATTAAGCAGATTGATGGGATATTTTGCTGGACTTTGTAGCCAAGGCGAAGTGCTGGAACCTTTCTTGATGGCGGCAGCGGCAGCGTCAAGATTGCCGCTTAGGGCCAAAAGGCAAAGTTGATTGTTCTCAATTCTCGCTTGAGCGGTGGCACTAAGTTTCTGATTGCTTTTGATTGTTTCCGACTGTTTCGCTAAGGCGTCGGCCATACGGCCTGCCAGAGCCAAGTCAAAGGCTTGTACAAGATTGCAATCTACAGCATTGATCTTGTTTAAAAGCGTGCCTTCTCCTTCTGCTACTGGCGGAGAGCTAAATTCGTCTAGTACTTTGACATCGCTAGCGGCATTGCCTAAAATCATTTGCTCTGCTTGAAAGCGTGTCTGAGCCAATCTTTTGTCGTCTATTGAACCTTTTAATTTAGGGCCAACCGTTGGTGCATTTGTCTGGCCAAAGGCCTGATAGCGGCCGAGCAGCAGATGCAGCTGTTCCGCCTGAAAGGGCAAACTGGCATAGACATCGGCGCCCCCTTCTTCCTTTGCTAATAGATGCACGGCCAAGCGCTTATCGCTCTGTAGCCTGCGCTTCAATATGCGATTGGCATATATCGCGGCACTGTCACTTTGAGTTTCTGCAGAAGAACCAGGTTCAGTGAAAGTAAATTGCGCCCCTGCTGGCAAAGTCCAAGTCAGAGCCAGAATCAGCAGGCAGCTAGCAGTAGTGATTGATTGAGTAATAAAAGCTTTCATCTACCAGGAATTATAACTATACTGTCTGCTTTAGGCTCAAGCTATAGAATTATGTCCCGTCCGGTTCAGGTACCTTTTTGAACTACGCAGTAACTTTCGAACTTGAAGCTGAATGCCCTTGGTCAGGGGCAAGAGCAGGTAAGTTTCATACCCCTCATGGCACAGTGGAAACCCCTGTGTTCATGCCGGTGG
The DNA here is from genome assembly GCA_001464165.1 of bacterium Ga0077546. Next base: position 15,759 of record LNEX01000106.1, on the reverse strand, counting down.
GCACTAATGCTGCCTTGCGCGCCCTGACATTTGAGCAAACTAACGATTGCGGTGCTCAAATAGTACTTTCTAACTCATATCACCTTTATCTGAGACCAGGCCATGAGTTGATTAGAGAGGCCGGCGGCCTACATAAGTTTATGAATTGGCACAAGCCAATTCTCACAGATTCTGGCGGGTTCCAGGTTTTCAGCCTTGATGAATTGCGCAAGATTACCGATAAGGGCGTTTTCTTTAAAGACCACCGGGGCGGGCGAGAGCATTTTATAGGACCAGGTGAGTCGATGACCATTCAAAACGCCATTGGCGCCGACATCATTATGGCCTTTGACGAATGCGTCAAGAATCCAGCCACCTTTGAAGAAGCTCAGTCGGCAATGGAGCGCACCCACCGCTGGCTAGAAATTTGTGTGGACAAGCATGCTCGCAGCGCCGACCAGGCTCTATTTGGCATAGTTCAAGGCAGTATCTACGAAGATCTGCGGCGGCAGTCTGCTGCGGCTGTAACGGCCTACGACCTTCCTGGTTTTGCCATTGGCGGTGTAGCTGTAGGAGAGGATCGCAAGACTATTGAAAATGTGGTGCTCTATACCACGCCGCTGTTGCCTCGCTTGAAACCTCGTTACTTAATGGGCGTCGGCACTCCCTGGGACATCATCTATGCCATCAGATGCGGTATTGACATGTTCGACTGTGTCTCCCCGACCCGCCTGGCTCGGCACGGGGCGGCCTTTACTAAAGATGGACGGATATCTTTGAAGAATTCGCCCTACCGAAAAGATTGGGGGCCAATTGATAGGGAGTGTACTTGTTCAACCTGTGCTAATCACAGTCGCGCCTATTTGCACCACTTAGTTAGGCAGAACGAGATGGCTGGAGCCATGCTGCTCTCTATTCATAATGTTAGCTATTTAATTGATGAAGCACAGAATTGTCGTAAAGCTATTCTAGAAGGCCGTTTCCAAGACTACTTTAGTCGTTGGTCTTCAGCTCGCGAACATCCTGAGCTTCTATAGCTTCGACATTCTTGGTTTCTAGAAGAACGGGCTCTTGATTGTCTTTATCGCTGACAATCAACTTCGGCTGATCGCCGCTGCCACTAGCAGGAGCTCCCATCTGCCCTTTGAGCATCATCAATTCCATTTCGATATCGGTCTTGCCTTCAAAGTTTTTGAATTGCTTATCGAGTTGGTCGCTACCCAGTTCGCCAAGAGCGGCTGCTTTGGCCTCACGCTCTAATACTTTGGTTTCCATGCGTTCGATAACGTTCAAAGTGCCATTTGAATTGGTTTTGGAGAGAATTTCGTTAGCCTTCATGGTGGCCTTGGCGGCCTTGTCGCGGGCTATTAAAACTTGTTTCTTGGTGTGAGCCTTTTGTAACTCATTTTCAAGCTCAGTGAGGCGTTGTCTTAACCCTGAAGTGGCTTCTTTTTGCACTTTAAGTTGCTGCTCGAGGTCGGAAGATGCTTGGGCGTTTTGCTGCTTCCTCTGTAGAGCCTGACGGGCTAACTCATCGTTGTTCTGTTGAACAGCCATGGCGGCACGGTTCTGCCAGGTAGCTGCCTGATCTTTGTTTTTCTGCAGTTGCTGCTCGAGCTGTTTTTCGGTGGCAATCGCTTGAGCCACAGCCTGTCTTACTTGAATTACATTGTTCTGTAAGTCGTTATAGGTCTGTTCTAGCATCATCTGCGGATCTTCTACTTTGCCCAGAATGGCATTGAAGGCAGCCTTGATGATTTGTGCAAGCCGATCGAACATCTACTGATAACTCCTATTACCTGCCTAGAATAATCCAGACCCAATTAGACTAAAGTCTATTCTAAAGATAAAGACTTAATACTCATAGCATGAATTTGCTCTTAGCATTTCAACTGCCGTAGGTTGGTCTCTACATTTTCACTTATGCCCCGTTTTGGCGCCCAAAAGCTGCCTAAATCTAAAACATATTGCTTAAGGTGTACATTAGAAGCAGAGCTTAGTTAATGCCAATTCCCCTAGGTATGTTGAAAACTTTATGAAGAATGAAAGCAACGATGCGATGGGCGGACTGGGCGCTCAGATTATGATGGCCTCTGAGCTTGGCTCAGCAATTGTTGTTTTGACTGTCGCTGGCTATTTCGCCGGAGCTTGGCTGGACGGACGTTTCCAGTCTTCGCCGTATGGCGTCATTGTCGGTATCTCCATTGGTTTTGGCCTTGGCATTGCCTTTGTGATAAAACGTTCAAACGATATGGATAAGAAGTCCTAAAGCTCTGCGGCGCCGCTACAGTCGCCAAAATAAGGTTGGAATTAGGGCTGAGCCAGCGCCAATTTAGGCAAATGCCATCTGCTATTATTTGAATCGTCTTTTCCTTGATTCCCTCTCTGCAAGCGCAGATGTAATCAAGTAGAGAAGCCGTCAGAAGCATCTGATGCTTCAAAAATTTTGTATGACTTACCTCTAAAAGAGCGGGAATAGCTGAATGTTAGGCGAGAGTTTACCCTTAAAAGAATTAGTGCACGATCCCTCGATTACTGGCATTAAGTTGCCCTTTGAGATGGGCACAGTGGGCGATATTCACGCTGACACTATTATTCTCAGCTGGACTGCCATGGCTCTGATTCTCTTGAGCTGTTCGGCAATTACTAGCAATCTCACAGTTGAAGGCCCCGGTGGCAAAGGTCAGGGAATTCTCGAAGGTCTTTATAGCTTTATTCTTGATATTGCCAAGGGTTCAATCGGTGATCATCGCTATAAGCCTTACATGCCGCTTCTCTGCGGCTTGTTCATGTTTATTTTGGCGAGCAATTTAATTGGCATTCTGCCTTATCAAGTGCTTGAGCACATGTCTTGGTGGCCTCACGTTGACGGCAAGCATTTCGAAGTAGCGGCTGCAACAACTGATTTCAACGTCACGGCCGGCCTTGCTGGTCTTGCTATTGTCACCTATCTTGCTTCTGGAGTGATGGCCCACGGCCATCACTACGTCGGTCTTTTCTTCTGGAAGCCAATTGCTCCTTTAGAATGGCTCGACCTTGTTGTCCGTCCTGCCACCCTTGCTCTCCGTCTTCTTTTGGTAATCACTGCCGACGAAATGTTGAGAAGTGCCTTTTTAGGTATGTGTCCAGTTATTTTGCCGTCACTTGTAATGGCTTTCGAAGTCTTCATCGCTGTTGTTCAAGCCTTCGTCTTCACTCTCCTTACATCTATCTACATCGGGGCCGCAGTTGCTGACCACCATTAGGTCGACCTAGTCGTTCGCTCTGTTCAAAATTTGTCATTTCTGGTAGCCAAGAACTTCTATACTATAGTGGTCTTGGCTACTTGCTATCTAAAATGGCTGCTAGTGCAGTGTTTAGTTACTAACTTCGTTAGGAAATTGTTCACTTTAATTCGCTACTTTCACGGCCCGATTTTAAGGAGCTGGTATAGAAAGGGCTTGGGCAGCCAGTTCTGTTGCTGCTTAATCGCTTTTAAGCGCCAATGGGGCGATTTTGGGGTCATGCATCGACTGATATAATCAGTACGCCTTTTGAATTCGTTCCGCAACGGAGCGACAGTTCAAAATAGCTGGCGAAATTTTTCGATTGTGTTAAGGAGATTTTCTGTGGACCACCAACTGATTGCCCAGGCCGGAGCCGTCGCGGGCGGAATTGATAGTCAAACTGTAATCAGAGCAGCAGCCCTCATCGGCGCAGGCTTGGGAGCTATCGGCGTAGGCGTACCTGGTATCCTGAAATGCAAGGCAAATTGCTTATCAACGGCATCATTTTCGCCGCGTTGATGGATGCTCTTGGTCTATTTGCTTTCCTAGTTTCTCTTCAGCTCTTCGGCCTTGGCAAAACCCCGTAAACAGCGGTGTTAGAGACCATTTGTTCAAAAGAGTTAGTAGTGGAACCAGAGAGTAATTCAAAAAAATGCTCGAGCTAAACGGTACAGTTGTCGTCCTATTGATCAGTTTTTTAGCCTTTGTATGGGCTTTAGACTTGGTCTTTGTCAAGCCCGTGGCCAATGTTCTGGAGGCACGGGCTGCCAAAGTTGAGAAGGATTTGGAAGCCTCTAAGGCCTCACGCGCAGAAGCTGATGTGGTTCTGGTGGAATACCAGAAGCGCTTAGCTGATGTGCGTAACCAGGCCCAAGCGATAATCAACGAGGGCGTCACCGCCTCCCAGAAATCACGTAGTGAAGAGATCTCGAAAGTGCAAGCTGATGGTCGTCAAAAACTTGAAGCTGCGCGAGTCGAGTTGGCTGATGAGAAGAAAGGTCTGGTTGATCAGCTTGTCGATCGCGAAATCGAGTTGGTTGCCTCTGGACTCGATAGAAGCCAGGTGAAGAAAGCTCTAGAGGAGGCCTGCTAATGTTTTTGTTTGCTGAAGTCGAGCATAATCAGCTTTTTGCTATGTTCGAAAACAATGTCATTAACTGGGTTCTGCTTGTTGCTTTCTTCTGGTGGGTAATGGCGAAGAACCTTCCACCAGTCTTCAAAGCTCGAGAAGAGAGTATCAATGCCACTCTGGCTGCGGCTCAGAAAGCCCGACTTGATGCTGAGGCCCTTCTTGAAAAGCAAAAGGCAGCTGTTGCCAACGCTGAGAAAGAGGCGGAGCAAATCATTGTTGAAGCTAAGACGATCGCTAAAGAGATGCAGGCCAATCTTGAGGCTCAGACTAAAAAAGACATTGCCGAAATGCTTGTTAAGTTTGAGTCTGCTGTAGCTGGTGAGAGACAACTACTGGTTAACGAATTGCGTCAAGCCTCAGTTAAAGCTGCGATTGAACTGACTCGTGGACAATTAGCATCTCAGACCAGTGCTGACGTGAAAGCTAATTTGCTCAACCAGTTTATGGAGCAACTTGAAACTCTCAATACTAAGTCACTGGTTTCTTCCGGTGCCCTAGAGTCTGTTTCTAAGTAATCTGTTTCTAAATAATCTGTACCTAAATAAACCAGTAAGTAAAAATAAGGCCACTGACTAGATGAATACCGAACTACAAGGAATAGCCAGCTCATACGCAGAAGCGGTGCTTGACCTATCTAGTAAAAATGCTCAAGAAGAGAATGTCTTGAACGAGTTGAAAATGGTTAACACTGTCTTTGCTTCAGATAAAGACATGAGCATTATCATCAATCACCCAGCCATTCGTGCCAATCAAAAGAAAGAGATTTTGAGAACCGTGTTTAGTGGCAAGGTCTCTGAATTGACTGATAACTTGATCAATCTTCTGGCTGATAAACGCCGACTAGACCTGCTTCCATTTATAGAGACCGGCTACCGCGAACTGCTCAACAAGCGCAAAAATGTTGTTAGTGCGCTTCTTACCTGTTCTGAGACCATGGCTGATGCCAATGTCGCCAATATTAAGGCGCAACTTACTGAGCACTTAGGCAAGCGTCTGGAGCTAGAGGTAAAAGTCGATTCGACACTTATTGGTGGCGTAATTCTCAGACTTGGCGACCAAGTCATTGATGGCAGCTTGAATGGCAGATTGAAAGCTTTAGAAAAAGCTCTCATGGCTGTTTAAGCTTTTTTCGAATCTAGGCAGAACAATCATTTTCAAAACGACTATTCAAATCAATTAAAAACTGACCATAACAAGCAAGCAAGTAACTTAGAGGTTAAAGACCATGGCAATCAGGCCCGACGAAATCACATCAGTATTGAAACAGCAACTGGAGCAATACCGTTCTGCATTGAATGTCAGCAACGTCGGTAGCGTACTTCAGGTGGGCGATGGTATTGCTCGCATCTATGGCATGGAAAAAGCCATGGCTGGAGAATTAGTCGAATTTGACGATCCTGAAAAAACCCGTGGGATGGTTCTCAACCTAGAAGAAGATAACGTCGGTGTGGTAATTCTTGGCGAAGGCAGAAAAATTTCAGAAGGTATGGAAGTTCGTACCACCGGGAAAATCGCCTCAGTGCCAGTAGGAGAAGCCCTTCTTGGTCGTGTCGTTAACCCGATTGGTATTCCATTAGATGGAAAAGGCCCAATCAGCGCCACTGAGACTTCACCAATCGAAGTCAAAGCTCCTGGTATCGTCTCCCGTAAATCAGTTCATGAACCAATGATGACTGGCATCGCCGCCATCGACGGCATGATACCAATTGGCCGTTGTCAGCTCGAACTTATCATCGGAGACCGTCAGACTGGTAAAACTGCAGTCGCCATTGACGCCATCATCAACCAAAAGAATCAGCCCAACCGTCCAATCTGCATCTATGTGGCTATCGGTCAAAAGAGCTCCAACGTCGGTAAAATCCAGAAAATATTGGAAGATGCAGGCGCTATGGAATATACAATTATTGTTGCCGCGTCAGCCACCGATGCTCCAGCCTTGCAATTCTTGGCCCCGTACGCTGGTGTTGCAATGGGTGAGTACTTCATGAAGAAAGGCGGGCACGCCCTTCTTGTTTATGATGATTTGTCTAAGCACGCCACTGCCTACCGCACAATGAGCTTGCTGCTTCGTCGTCCGCCAGGCCGTGAAGCTTTCCCTGGAGACGTTTTCTATCTGCACAGCCGCTTGCTTGAGCGTGCTGCAAAACTTTCTGATGCTCTTGGTGCCGGCTCTCTTACGGCTCTTCCGATCATTGAGACACAAGCTGGTGACGTATCTGCTTACATTCCAACTAACGTAATTTCAATCACTGATGGTCAAATCTTCTTAGAAACTGACTTGTTCTACGCTGGTGTGCGTCCAGCTATCAACGCCGGTATTTCAGTAAGCCGAGTTGGTGGTTCTGCCCAAACCAAAGCAATGAAATCGGTAGCTGGTAAATTGCGTCTGGACCTTGCCCAATTTAGAGAACTAGAAGCATTCGCTCAGTTTGCTTCAGATCTAGATAAATCTACTCAAGACCAAATTCGCCGTGGACAGAAACTAACTGAAGTTCTTAAGCAAGCTCAGTACCGCCCTCTAAGCTTGGCTGAACAAGTTTCAATACTGTTTGCTGCCAACAAAGGCATTCTTGATGATGTTGATACCAAAAACATCACTAAGTTCAAGGTTGAATGTTTCAAATATCTTGGTGCTCAGGCCAAAGATCTTGAAGCCAAACTTCTCACCGGAGACAAACTCTCTGATGCTGATGAAACTGCACTTGTAGACCACTTAAACAAGTTCAAGACCAACTTCTTCAAACCATAATTTAGAGAAAACAAAAGATGGCTAACCTCAAGGCAATACGTCAAAGAATCAAGAGCGTCCAGTCGACCCAGAAGATTACTCGGGCCATGAAGCTGGTCGCTGCAGCCAAAGTCAGGCGCGCACAGATGCGTGTGGTTGCTGCTCGACCATTTACTCAAGCTGTTGTAAGAGTGCTTCGAGAAGTGGTGGGTGAAGTCAGCCCAATCGATGTGCAAGAGTTGCATTTGCTAACTAGGCGTGATGTTAAAAAGGTAGCCATCGTTGTTTTGTCTTCAGATAGAGGACTTTGCGGCTCTTACAACACCACAGTGTTCAGAGAAGTAATGGCCCGCATAACCAAGCTTCAAGCTGAAGGAAAAGAAGTTGGTTTGATTTTGGTTGGCCTTAAGTCTGTATCGTTCTTTAAATCAATCAAGATTGAAAAGCTCAAAACTTTTACTCTGTTGCCAGCTATCCCCACTGTTGAAGAAGCCAAGTTGATTGCCAACTATGCTTGTGAGCTTTATACAGAAAAGAAAGTCGATTCAATCGAAATTATTGGCACTGATTTTATTTCGATGTTGCGCTCTGAAGTCGTGACCACAAAATATTTGCCAATTGATTTGCCACCAGCAGAGACAAAAACACAGTTGCAGCCAATTCGCTTGTTCGAGCCAAGCATTATCGATGTAATGGAACGCGAGCTATTACCTAAGTATGTCCAAAACGTCGTTTACCAAGGTCTATTAGAAGCTTCAGCAGCTGAGTTGGCTGCCCGTATGAACGCTATGACCAATGCTTCGAACAATGCCCGCGATTTGATCGCAGGATTGACACTTGTTTATAACAAAGCTAGGCAGTCAGCTATTACCCAAGAATTGCTTGAAATCGTTGGCGGCGCTGAGGCTCTGAAAGGCTAAGTTTAATTGCTCTGAAAGGGTAAGTTAATTGCTCTGAAAGGCTCAATTATGAGCCCTCAAATGCAAATTTGAGAGATTCAAGTGAGCCTATGAGTTCTATGAAATGTTAGAGTTGCCTGGTAATTAGATGGAGAAATAGGTGTATATACACCTATTTTTTTTCGCGAACCGAGTAGTCTCAACAATTTATCGAATTGGTTGGTTTGTGAGTTCGCCTATACAAAGTTATTTTCACCGCTATAATTGTGAAGTGGTAGCAATGTCTTTAGAAATTTGCCAAAAAGCGATTTGAGAGCATTCAGAATGAATTTGTCAGTTACAACGCTAACTACTACGAATACAACAATAACTACTACTACAAAAGATTCTAGTTCGGCTGCTGCCAGCGACGATGAAATGGTAGCTATTGCTGCAGCCGTTCAAACTTATTTATTGCAAGAGCAAGAACAAGAGAGTTCTGATAATTGTTCTAACGCCCCTCCTATATTGTCACCTTGGGCGGTGGCAAGTCGGCAGGAAGCTATTGGTCATGGTGATCTCATTAAAGGTTGGCACATGGGTGATAACCAGCGTTGGTCAAAACGCAATCTTTGGGGTAGCTCTTTTGCAGTGGCAATTAGCCTGGCCCTTACCGGCCTGTTGACATCAGTAGCGCAAGCCCAGGTCGCCGATAAGCAGATAAGGGTATGCCTAGCTAGTTCTGGTTTTGGTTCTAGTTTTGCTTCTAGTTCGGCGCAGAAAGTAGATCTCGATTTCCCCGATGGAGGCAGTATATATACTGTTGCCGACGGTACTTTGGTCGGTAAGATTGCTCCCCAGACGGCTTGGAGCTTAAGCCTGGCTCGCTCGGCAACAAAGGGTAACAGCTCCATTGTCTTACTTGGTAAAAGCCGTAGAGACAAAATTTCCCCGGCCTCGACCATTGCCAAAGTAGCCTTCGTGCCCAGCACCGGTAGCTTTTTTGGTACTACTAACGACTCAAATCAGCTTACTTTACCCGTAGCTATTCCTCTCAGAAAAGGAGGCGTAACAGCTTCTTCTTCTTCTTCTTCGGTAATTGATGCTTCGCAAGGATATATAGCTGTTCCCGACCAAGTTTCAAACGACACTAATGGACGTGAGCAGAGTAGCGCCCCACTGATCGGAGTGAACGGTAAGCTTTATCGCGGTGCAGTTGTGTTGCGACCTACATGCAAAACAGATAGCACTGGCGTTGTTGATACCACTGGTATCAATCTCATAAACGTTCTCGATTTAGAAGACTATCTTTTGTCAGTAGTACCATCAGAAGTGCCCTCTCTTTGGCCTAAAGAAGTCTTGAAAGCTCAGGCTATTGCTGCTCGATCGTATGCTGTAGCAAACTTTGGCAAGCATAAAGCTGAAGGCTATGACGTCAAGGCTACTGTGGACGATCAAGTGTATCGCGGGGTCATTGCCGAGTCGGCTGAGACCAATGCAGCAGTTGCTGCTACATCAGGCTTAGTGCTAAAGAACAGCAACAAAGTTATTTCGGCGTTCTTTCATAGCACCAGTGGTGGTAGTACTGAGGTTTCTGAGAATGTTTGGGGCAAGCCTTTGCCCTACCTCAAAAGTGTCGTTGACTACGATGATGCATCGCCTCAGTTTACTTGGCGTAAAACCGTAACTTCGCAAGACCTTGCCAAAGCTCTTTTTGGTTCAGCTCAAGATAGTCAGGCACTTCTAGGTGTTTTGGTAATTGGCCGCCATTCCGGCGACTCGCAAAGAGTGAAAGACGTTTTGGTCGTGGGCCAGAGTTCAGCAAGAGTAATTGCAGGCACTGAGTTGCGAAGATTATTTAACCTGCCAAGCACCCAGTTTAGTCTCTTCCAGTCAGACAGCAGTTATATCTTCAGCGGTCGGGGCTATGGACATGGCCTTGGTCTTTCTCAATGGGGAGCGAAAGCCCTGGCTGATAACGGATATAATGCAGAACAGATTCTGTCGTACTACTACAAAGATGTCACGATAGAACCTCTGGCCCCAGAAGGTGCTATCTAGCTACGCTACATAGAACTAGGGCCAGTCACCTCAAGAGGAATTGGTCTTGGAACAAGCTTTTGGTATTTTCATGATGCTCGCCATATTGAGCACATTGATCATCGTTCACGAGTGCGGCCATTTTCTGGTAGCCCGATTTTTTGGTTTCCAGACGCCGGTTTTTGGTTTTGGTCTGCCATTCGGGCCATCCTGGACAGTGGGAAAACGCTGGAACACCGAATTTCGCATTCATGCTTGTATGCTGGGCGGCTATGTAGCCATTCCTGAACTCGGCGATGAGAGCAATGCCTCGGCTGAGGTGTTTGGTGTTCAGCTTGCTCCTTTTAAGAAGTTTCCTATTTGGCAAAGGGCTTTGGTTGCTGTAGCCGGCGTCACTTTTAATGTGCTCTTTGCTTATTTGGTAATGCTCATCATGATGACTGCCCTAGGGCGGCCGATACCCCAAGGTGTATTCGTCGGCGAGCTGCCAGCCGCTAACCCCATTGCCGCAACCGCAGGGGTACAGACCAACGACGAGTTGCTCGGCGTTGATGACAAGACAATTAAAACAGCAGAAGAATTTATCTCTTACTTGGCCTCAAAGAAACTCACACCAATTGTTTTGCATGTCAAGCGCGAGGGCCAGACCATTGATCTGCCAATGACGCCAAACAAAGACGGCAAGGTTGGTATGGGCTTATCGCCTAAAGTGCAATACGTCAAAATTGAAGGTAGTCCTATTGATGTGGCTACTATTGCGGCTACGGAGCTAACTAATTCAACAGGGCAGATGGTTAATTCTATTGGCAGTCTGTTTCAGGGGGTTTTTAACAAAATTATTTCCCCTAATGCCAAGAGTAAAGATGGCAAACCACAGCCTGGCATTGAGAGTTTTCACGGTGTCATAGCCGTAGTCAAAATTGGTGCCGATTTTGCAGGACCTCGCTATCGTTAACTTACTTCCTTGGCCAGCACTAGATGGTGGTCATTTGGCCTTCATGCTCTTAGAAGCAGTGCGGGGTAAACCAATGGAAGAACGGGCCCAAGGTGAGATCGTCAAATGGGGATTTCTCAGCTTGATTGCACTGATGGTAGTGGTGCTAGTCAATGACGTCTCGGCTTGGGTGCATGGAGACCTCGACTTTAAGAAGAAGGATGCTAAGCCTAAGACCTCCATTTCGACCCCGAAAGCTGAGCCCAAGCCAGAAGTAAAGCTTGAAGCTCTTCCCGACAGAAAGGGCGATGTTAAGCCTGAAAGCACTACCGAAACCAAAGTAGAGCCTAAAGTACAGACTAAAGTAGAGCCTAAAGTAGAAACTCAGCCTGCCGTTAAATCTGATCCTGTCTCGAGTGAGGCTAAATAAGATGCCGAGTTATGATTACCGCTGCCAAGAATGTCGAGTGGCTTTCACCGTAGAGCGTTCTATGAACGACCCATCTGACACTAGCTGTGCCGAGTGCGGCTCTGCCAATGTATCGCGTATATGGAACATGATACTGCGCTCTTCTGGTAGTACTCCGGATGTTGGTCAGAGTTCCAAGGGTTCAGGTAGCAAGAGCGGATCTAGCGGTGGTTGTGGTTCTTGTAGTACTCACTCGTGTCATAGCTGCTAGAGACAGCAGGTTTTGACCTAACAAATCTCGCCAGTGCTGACGCTCTCTAAAGCAAGCTTGCGCTTCAACTCTTCTTCTTCCTCCTTAGGAAGCAAGAAGGATTCTGATGCATTGGGGAAGTTTGCCGATTTTACATCTTCTGCATACTTACCTACCGCCTCCTGACAGACCTGGCTCAAATCAGCATAGCGTCTAACAAAGCGCGGTAGGAAGTCGGTAAACTTGCCCATTAAATCGTCGGTAACAAGTATCTGGCCGTCGCAAACGTTGCCAGCCCCAATGCCGACAGTGGGTATTGTCAGTCGCTCAGTTACGGCCTTAGCCACTGCAGTTGGTACCATTTCTAATACCACTGAAAAACAGCCTGCCATCTCCAGAGCGCGGGCGTCATCAATTAACTTGATGGCTTCATCAGCGGAGCGACCTTGTACTCTGGCGCCACCTAAGCCGTGAATGGCTTGGGGTGTGTATCCAAGGTGCCCCATTACTGGAATACCCATGCCCACTAAACGCTCGATTATTTCAAGATTGAGCCTGGTCGCGCCTTCAAGCTTGACGGCGTGAGCTTGAGCTTCCTTGACGAAACGGCCGGCATTGGTAATAGCTTGAATAACATCAACTTGATAGCTCATAAATGGTAGATCTGCTACCACCATGGCATTGCTCACACCTCTTGTAACAGCCCTGGTGTGATGCAGCATTTCTTCCATCGTCACTGCATGGGTAGTGCGATGTCCCAAGGCCACCATGGCTAGGCTATCGCCAACCAAAATTAGATCGACGCCTGCTTTGTCGAGAATTTTAGCCATTGAGTAATCATAAGCAGTGAGGGCTACAATCTTGCGGCCGTCACGTTTATATTTTTGCAGGGTGAGAGTAGATACTGCTTTTGTCATGGCCAAATTTTAGCACTGCCAGTGTAGTGTGAAGGACACGCTAGTCTCGCCCGCACCTGCTATGTTATTTGTTTTGACCGCGAACGCGCTCACGAGCTAGTTCTTGCTGTAGCGAAACAATATGTTTCGGGTCATATGGGTATTTGCCTGAAAGCTCATGAAAACGTTTATACCAGGCGCCGGCTTCTGCTTTCATGTTTCCTTTTTCAAGCAAGTAAGCCATGTTGTAATACAAGCCGTCGTAACGCGGCTTTAAGTCAAGCGCTGCTTGATACTGCACCGTAGCGTTAGGCAGGTCGCCCTGGGCTTCCAGAACGCCACCGAGATTTTGATAAGCAATAAATGACTTAGGATCAAGTTCAATGGCTTTGAGAAAGCTTGCCTTGGCAGCATCAAGTTCGCCCGACTCTGTTTGATGAATGCCCTGCGAAACTATCGCCTTAATCTCAGCTGGGTCAACACCTTTGGCATTTCGACGGCTGCCGCTTCTAGTTAAGCGACTGAGCTCAGCAATGTGCTTAGTGGTCTGGGCATTGTTGGCTGTTAGGCTGGCTACATCTTTAAGGGATTCGATAGCTGCCTCGTAGTTATCGGTCAGTTCCTCGCATTTCGCCTGGAGTTGTTTTACTTTTACTCTGTCGATGGAAGGGTATTTTTTTCCCTCAGTATAAATGGGGCTTACTTTTTGTGCCTCTTTTAGCTCGAATAGAGCGCGGTTCGGATCGCCCCTGAGATAGCGTAGTCGTCCTAGCTCGAAATGAGCTACGGCCAGTTTCGGGTCGAATTGTAAGGCCTTGCGAAATTCAATTTCGGCCTCGTCTAGATTGCCATCACAGCAATAAATATTGGCCAGATGGTAGTGAATCATAGGATTCTGTGGTACGAGCTGGGCGGCAACTCCTAGTTTCTCAAGACATTCTGAAATCTCGCCACCGTCACCACGTTCGAATTTCTGGAAAATCGCTAAACCAAGGTCGCGGTTAGCTTCAAAATAGCCCGGTTCGAGGCGCGTGGCCGTGCGAAAAGACTCGATAGCTGAATCGAAATCACCTTGTTCAAAATAGACTGTACCTAAATTATAGTGAGCTTTGGGATATCGCGAGTTAATACGAATACAGTCTTTAAATTGCTTCTTGGCGTCATCAAATCGACTCATCTTCTTTAGTAGAATGCCGAAATTATTGCGGCATTCTACAAAGTTGTAATCAAGGCTTAGAGCTGAAATAAATTGGAGTTCGGAATTTTTATTGTCGCCTAGTTGCGAATAGGCAAGAGCCATCAAATGAGGAATTTGCTTATTGCGTGCATCACCGGTCTGCGCTTGTCTGAGTAGGTTGACACAGTTTTGGTAGTCACCAACTGCAAACATTTGAGTGGCGCTGCGATATTTTGCCTGAGCTAAGACCAAGCCGTTTGTTTCATCATATTGAGCCAGAGCTGGTCCGCTAGAAAAGGAGCAGCCCCATGAAAGGCAGATAGTTGAGATTAATGCCAGCCTAGCTAGTGGCAAGCCCATCCCCGTCAAAAGGGTTACTATTTTTTGCACGTTTTTGCTCACGTTAAAGTAACTAGAAACTCATAATAGCGCGTTTTTAGCTTTATCTTTATCGTGCTTAAGGTCTATTTTTCCGGTTGACCTGCCAGTATCTGCTTGCGAGCTGCTTGCATGTAAGCAATATTACTTAGTGTTCTATCTTTCAGTGGTGTATTGGCTGGTGCCGTTGGTTCGAAGCTCATTTTGGGGAAATTGCTATTTGCAGAATTGGTCGCTTCTTGTTGCTTCTGTGCTTCCATATTTCTGATGTAGCTGCCAATCTCTATTGAGCCTAACGCTCCTCCTAAGGATGAAGTACGGTCGCCCAGGCCGTTGAAGAAGGCCGGTGTTTTGCCTAGTGCTATACCAGTATTTTCGGTGGCTGCTGCTGCTACACGCCTGGTTGAAGCTGCAATGTCTTTGGGTGAGGACAGTCTGATTGCTTGTAGCGTAGTGGGCTTTAGTGGGTCAACGTGCGGGTCATTGTCGTGGTAGAGCGCGCGCAAGAAGTCTGACATCTTGTTGACTGCCTTGTTCGCTTCTGAGGCATCCATGCCTTGAGCTACAAGCCTCATGGCTGCTGGCATACCAGCGCCGAAGACTTGGTTAATTGAGTAGTGCTGGGTATCGAAAGGAATCTCGTTGGGCTTCTTGCCTTTGTTGACAGCATCAACCATCAGGCCCGCCAGATTGTCCATCTTAGCCATGTGTGTTGGTAGGTCAGGCAGTATGTCGCCAAATGTTTTGCCGTGCAAAGCTGGCAATGGAGTATTCATTTGAGCGTCAATTAAGTGTGGAATAACATCTTCGAGGTCTTTTCTGGTGATTGTGATCGTTTCACCTGGTTTGTCCATGTTAGCGAAAACGTAGTCTCCAGGCCTAGAAGCTTCGTCAGAATAGCGGTCTAAGGCTTTGGCGTGATCCAGTACATTTTTGTCGCCATTGGCCCTTGCTCTCATGGTGGCGGCAACGATTTTTGGCCTAAGTGCATCAAAGGCGTGTACTTCAAATCCGAGTGGATTGTCGGGGGCAACAAATTCTTTGCCAAAGACGTTTCTGGTCTCAAGCTGTCCGCCCTTCCTTAGGGACTGCAACAAGATCCCGAGGGCTCCGCCACCGTTGTGACCAGTCCAAGCAGCCCCCCAGATATCGGCTGTATTTTCATCGGCTTGAGCTTTGAAGATGTGTTCGATTAGATCGGCCTTGGTCATTTCGCCGTGACCAGGCACTGTTACTTTATCTTGGGCGCGGGTACCGAGCCCTTTTTCTACTGCTGATTTAATGACGTTCTCGCGAATAGATTCTTCAAACTTGAGGATGCCACCATATTGGTCATGTCCGATTTCGTGACCATGAATACCACTGGTGGTTACGCTTCTTACACCAACCATGTTGCGTGGATAGAGCACGTGGTCAACGTTCCAGACTCCATCAATCTGGCGCATGGTGTGAGGGCCGGCTCCACCATCGTGCATAATTGAGAAAATTGGTGGGTTTTTCGATCGCAGCACTTGGTCAGGGTCGACGCCAGCTTTCTTCATATTGCGCACTAGAGTGCTGTGAATTTCTTGAGCCAGCAGATCAAGCTCACGCTTGTAGTTTGCAGTCTCGCTTAGACCTTTAGAGATGTGCTGGTTAGCCGTTGAGCTAAAACGTCCTAGCAATGGGTAGATATAGCGATAGTCTTGTTCA
>LNEX01000105.1 GCA_001464165.1 bacterium Ga0077546 | reverse complement strand
ACTATGAACCTTTTGCTGATCATTGCCTCAGCCAGCTATGTGCCCACTTTGCCGATCGCTACTTTTATGTTCGCCGCCACCGCAGTGCTCGGCAGCTATCTCGCTTTCATCTTCCGAAACAGCCGCCCAGCCTGGGTCGGAACTATTCCTATTGTTGCCACCATTCTGCTATCTACTAATTTCTTCTTCGAACTATTCACTGGTTACACTACTGGCACATACACAGCTGTGGGAGCTTTCATTCACCTGCTCACCGGCCTGCTAGCTCTTCACTGCTTCGATCTGCGCAGCCGCACAGATTTCTCCATCTCGGCTCTAATCGGCCTTGGTCTGCTCACCTGCTTAGCCGGAATGGCCAAAGATGTAATCTATGGTTTTTACATATTTACCTATACAATTCTTGCCGGCCTGTTGCTTTTCTATGACTCATCATCGCGATCTCATGAAATTGGACCTTCACGCGCAGTTCCCTCAAACAACTCTGCAGCAGCCATAGCCGCGGCAAAAGCAACGCAAAAAGACGCGCAAGCAGCCACCCAGGTAAAGCCACCAGAAATGGTGATCAGGCGCTTACGCATTGCCTCCTTGAGCCCGCTTATACCAGTCTTTATCTTGCCTTTTCTTAGCTATCTTGCCTTTACCGGCATGCCCAGAATTGACTCGGTCATTGACGTCTTTAAAGACAATTTTGTTAGAGCAAAGCTACCGATCTCGGCCGCCCTCGGCGACCAACTTGGCAAAGGAGGCAGAAGCCAATCTATAAGGGGCGGAGCACCCAACAGCAAAGCTCAAGGAGGAGCAAGCTACACCGTCACTAAAAGCAACCAAAAAGGCTCCGCCAGTGGTGGCGCAATCAACAAAGACAGCAAAGACGGAAACAGTAGTGGGTCGGGCAGTGCAGAGCCCAGTAAGGGAGACGGCCCTGGACCAGGAAGCAAAGGCAAAAACTCGGGCCCTGGTGGTAAGAAAGGTGGCTTACCATCGCCCGAAGCACTAAAAGCCATGGCTCAAGAGAATGCCCTAAATGACGCTTACCAAAAAGAGACCGTAGAACTGCGCGGCGCTGCCAATCAGCTTGAAACTATCGTTCTTAAAGTGTCGTCGCCGCAACCAACTTACATCAGACGCTACTCACTCAACAATTTTGATGGCGTGCAATGGACCAGATCTATTCCCGTAGCCTCAACCAAAATTACACCAACACCAAACAGTAAACTAGGACTAGACCTGACAGCCAGTGACGCTGTTTACGTTCCGCCAAGACTACCGACTCTAGAGCTAAAGCAAGACTTCCGCGTCGAGCAAGACAATCTCTTCGGCCACATTCTTCCAGCCAGCTGGATTCCTCAACTGGTAAAGCAAAAGGGCAAAGAAGACAGTGAAATCAGGATGGACGGCGACGGCACCATAAAGCTGATTAGCGCGCTCAAAAAGGGTTCAAGCTATTCAGTAGTGTCACAGACTCCAGTTTATGACTTTGACCAAATGCGCCATTTGCAGCTTGAGACAATAGAATCAGTCACTGATGACCGTGACAACGAAATCAAGATGGCCAAAAGCTGCCAGACACCTTACACCGCTGGCGGTGACGAGATTCAAAAGCTTGGCAATGAAGTAGCTGGCCAAGAAGGCAACTGGTTCTACCGCAGCGACAAAATCTGCCAATATTTGCGCAAGAACTACAAATACGATCCCGGCAGCTTCTACACCGAAGATGCCGCGGTGCAGGCTGACTCAGCACAAGTACCTGTAACTGCAAATCCGAACGCTTCCGCGAAAGCACCGACTGCTGACACGCCAAAGGCACCAGCAACCGCGGGCAGCCCCGGAGCGGCACCTGAGCTTGAAGCCAGTGCGACCAAGACGGCAAAAGAACAGGCCAAAGAATCGGCAAAAGAGTCACCAAAAGAGTCACCAAAAGAGTCATTTGTCCAAGATTTTCTCTTCGTCAAAAAGCGCGGCAACTGCCGCCACTTTGCCACGGCCTTTGTCGTACTCTGCCGCTCACAGGGCATTCCCGCCCGCATAGTCACGGGCTTTTTGCCAGGCCAACTCAATAAGACCACCGGATATTGGGAGATACGCGGAAAACACGCCCATGTTTGGGCCGAGATCTACCTGCCTTATTGGAACTGGGTACCGTTTGATGCCACACCACCCGGTCAACTGCCCGCCCACGAAGAAGGGGGAAATGCACTCACCCGCTTTGTCAAAAGTGGATTAGCTAATCCGTTTGGGCAAAATTACGCCCCTTCGCGCAAACCCAAACAGCAACGGGAAAGAGCACAACAAGGTGACAGTCAGAACCAAAGCAATGACCCAAAAAACGACAAATCAGGGTTCTTTGATTTCGGCAACAACAAAGGCAAGAATCAGAAAGTTCAACTGCCGCTAATCGGCAGTGTTGACCAGGGTGTAATGCAGCAATTCTTCAAATACTCAATTGTTGTAATTGCCCTTTTAGCGCTGATATTGATTTTGTACGTTTACTTAAAACAGCGCAAAGAGACCCAACGCAAAGAGTACCTACAGACTCACAAGCCATCGACTCTAATATTCCTCGATGTATTATCAGACTTGAAACGCTACGAACTCTTGAAGGGGCCCACAGAGACAGCTGATGAACTCTCAACCCGTCTTGGCGATCGCATCAGCGAACTAGCCCAAAGCGGCCGCTACATTCCTGACGAATTGCCAGCAATGGTGAGCAGCTTTATGGAAATCTATAGTGAAGATCGTTTTGGCGGAGCGGACAAGCTCGACGAGCTGACAACCATGTCGGGACAAATCAAAACACTTGTGCAATCTAAGGCTCGCAAATAAGAAGTTCTTTACCTTCTTGTTCACAAAGCCAAGAAAAGCTCTTAAGAGCTGGTAGAAACTGGCCCAACGCGCTAAAGTGAATATACTTGCATGACTTGGCTCTCTCATTGAGTTTCAAAGAGAGTAGATAAGAAGTCAAGTTTTTAGGTTTGTCAGACAATTAGAATGCTGAGCAGCTAAGACAACAATCTAGTACCAATCCAGTACACGAGATTGCCCGTCAGAAGCGGCTCTATGAGGCTAAAAAAGATATGCAACAGGTTAGAACCGGAGCACAGCAGCAACAGGAGTTCGTTCCTCCTTATCCTTCAACGATTCTCGAAACCGGGATGAAAGAAGGCTTCTTAGAAGAATTGATTCTCAAAGATATTTACATGGTCAACTTTGCTCTGGGTCGCGAAATCGCGTCAAGAACAATGCTTCCATTCAAAATCATTGAAGAAATCTTGGAAGTTCTGAAGAAGCAGCTCCTCATTGAAGTTAAAAGTTCTGGCGGTCTAGCCGACTACGAATATTCACCAACAGAAAAAGGCCGCGACAGAGCCCGCGCTTATTTCGACCACAACGCCTATGTTGGCGCATGCCCAGTGCCATGGAGCCGTTACATTGACTCTTTGAAATACCAAACTATTCGCCGAGAGCACGTAACTCCTCGCGATTTAGAAGTTGCTTTCTCTGACATCATGGTCAACCGCCGCACCATCAACGCCGTTGGTCCAGCTATCAACTCTGGCCGCGGGATGTTCTTGTTCGGCGAAGCTGGTAATGGCAAAACTTCAATTGCAGAAAGAATTGTGCGCTCCTTCAAAGGCCACATCTTCATACCGTATGCAGTAGAAATTGACGGTCAAATCATTCGCTTGTACGACAACCACAACCACGAGCAAGTTTCAGCCGCTAACTATCCAAGAGACTATGACCACAGATGGGTTCGCATTCAGCGCCCTTGCGTGGTAGTCGGCGGTGAATTGACGATTGACATGCTCGAATTGCAATTTGACTACGGTACCAAGCTCTACGAAGCCCCAATTCAGCTCAAGAGCAACTGCGGCTTGCTTCTGATCGACGACTTTGGCCGTCAAAGAATTGACCACAAATCACTGTTGAACAGATGGATTGTACCGTTGGAAAAACGGGTCGACTACCTGACATTGCACACAGGCAAAAAGCTAGAAGTGCCTTTTGAACAGCTGATTGTTTTCTCGACTAACCTCAACCCAGCTGACCTTGTTGACGAAGCCTTCTTAAGGCGGATTCCTTACAAAATCAATATCACCAACCCAACAGAAGACGAGTTCAAGTGGATCTTCCTTCAGTATTGCCAACGCACCGGTGTTCCATACAACGAAGAAGCCGTGAACTACCTGATTGAGTCTCAATATCGCAGCGGTAAACGCATGATGCGTTGCTGCCACCCAAGAGACATCGTCGACCAGGTAATCAACCTCTGTGCCTTCTTGCAGACCGATCCTAGACTCTCGAGAGAGTATCTAGACCACGCTTGCGCTGTTTACTTCGCAGCCATGGGCAAATAAGCAAGCAATAAGTACGTAAGACAAGCTAGAACTAGAGGCTTGAATTAAATGCTTGAATAATCTAATGACAATCCCGTGCTAGCATGGGGTTGTCATTTTTTATTGTGATGTCATGGTCGAAAGCACAGCGGTAACAGAAGAAGAAAAATGCGCAAGAAACGCTAGCACTGCCAGCAGTGCGGCAAGCCTTTCTGTGCCGTCTACTACTTTGCCAAGCAATTACAGTCGACTTCAGCGCCAAGCGAAAACCCACGCCTTAATGGGCTCTAGCTGTGGTATCTGGCTTAGCTATATAGTACTCGGCGAGCATGTCGCCCAGGCCATTGCTTGGGTATTTGTGCTAGGCGGCATATTGCTATCATCATTGAGTCGCTGGCTCAGCGTACGACAAGAATTGTTCTTTTGCATAGAACCGAGATTTCAGCCTGATGTTACAGGTGAGGTGAGAGCAACTGCACATAAACGAACAGACGATCGCGAACTAGAAGAACTTGTAGCACCAATAATTGCCGTGTTCTCGATAGCACTGCCCTTAGTGCTACTGGTATCTTTTCTAATTTTTCATATCGACCTTGCTCGGCTTTCAAAGCCAGTCGTGAAGAGGCAAGTGGTAGAAATCGAACTTGTAGCACTAAGCGATGCCATAGACAAAAAAGATATTCTACCGGCGATAAACAAAGAAGCGACAAGCCGGGCAAACAAGGGCGCACTATACACGGTGGCAAGCCCGACCCTCATCGGTGCTGCAATACCACGGTCAACACCTAGTGCTAAAGCTGATACTAGCGACAAAGGGCGGGTCGAAGACAAATTACTAAAGACCGACAAATTAGTAAAGACAGAAAAATTAGTAAAGACAGAAAAATCAATAAGTCATTCGCAAATCACTACAACAAAAGAGAGGACAGCTGAATCAGTAGCAAAGGTTGAATCGAGAGCAACAGCCGAGGAGAAGGCGAACTTAACAACACTTCCGCTAACTTTCAAAGCCCCAGATAACTGGAAAACAATTGTTGTAGCAAAGGAAAAAGACAAATCTATTGCCTTTTCAACTTATGCAGCGACAAATCAAGTTAAAAGTCAAGCGACAAATCAAGCAACAGCAAGAGCAAAAGCTCAATCGGCACCGCTAGAGGTCCGCGAATTTCTCAGCGAAGTTGAGCCGGCCAATATGATTGAGTCTATCGATAGCGATGGCCTGGTTACCCACATGGCCACGCAGGCAGGCGGCCGATCTGCCTTGGGCACTGGTGCACCTTCAACTTTGCACAGCTACCTGAAGTTACTCAACCGAAAAGTTAAAAGCCACTGGATACCTCCCCGCGGCATTGACCGAATTGCCGTTATTGAATTTCGCATAAGCGCAGACGGCAAGCTGGTTTCAACCAAAGCTTTGCCCCATAGTGGCAATACTAATATCGAGACTGACGTGGAAGCTGAAGCCGCCGCCATTACCGCCATCAAAAAGTCATTCCCCTTCCACCCACTGCCAGCAGAGGTTAAGGCTTCCAGTCTCGATGTGCGATTTACCTTCAATTATCGCTTTAACCAGATTGATGAAGTAGGCTCGAATAATTGAATTCAAATTAGCGGCTAAACAGCTTGCGCATCTTCAAGAAATGCCGCTCAAGCAAATGCCAACTTGCGAATGCAAACAAATAGGTCATAGCTAAAGCCAAGACAAACTTTGTTGGCCAGTGCTGAAGGTGGCAGCTGGCTGCTAGGGCCGCATTGCCCTGCCAAATCTTCTCAGCCATAGCAATGGCAAAATAATGAACCAAATACATGGCATAGGTAAGGCGACCGAAGGCAGAGAGCGCCTTATTGCTGAAGAACCGAGCAAAGACTGGCGAAACCAAAGTAGTAGCCAAAAGCACTAGGCAAGCAAGGGCAGCAAGACTAAAGGTGGCAATATTGTAATAGCTGTTGTAGACGATATCGGGCAGGAAGATAGCGCAAGGCACAACCAGAGCTATAAGAGCAGATATAAGCAGTGGAGTGGCGCGCTTGAGCCTAGCCATCACTTGCGGGAAATAAAAGACAGTTACTGCACAAGCAGCGCCTGCCATCAAAGGCTCTAGGTGAGCGAAGGTGGTCTGGTAGTAGAGATTGACGGGAAACGCAATATGGTATTGGTAGCGCGAAACATACCAAAGAATAGCCCGAGCAACCAGAGAAAAGACGGCCAGGGCAGCAATTGCCCGATAAAGAGCCTTAGCTGTAGGTAGTGCTTTGAGCAAGAACGGCCAGGTGAGATAGAACTGTTCTTCTACTGCCAACGACCAGAGTGGCAGGAGAAGAAAGACTACTGGCCAGGCCAAAGCACTAGTGAATTTCAGCAGAATATTAGTGGCAAAAGTCAAACTATAGTTGCCAGCAAAGAAAGTAAGCGGTATTCCCTGCTTAGCTAAAAACTCATAAAACAAAGGCCAGTTGAGAGTCTGCCATTGCATCAGCGGCACAACCACGCAAGCAAAAAGCAGAACCAGATAATAGACAGGCCAAATACGCAAAGCGCGCCTAGCAAAGAAAAGCTTGAACGAAATGCTATTGAAACGGCTCTTCTCCGCTAGGAGCAAATGGGTTATAAGAAAACCGCTCAGTGAGAAGAAAACATCAACGCCAACCCAGCCCCAGGCACAGATAGCATCAAGAACAGGCAAAGCTGGAGCAACAGCCGAACCAAGAGCGTCGCGTTCAGTATCGGCGACTCGCCCCAGATGATGCATAAAGACCAGAAGAAAGGCAAGTGAGCGCAGACCATCTAACTGGGGCCAGTAAGCCGCCACAGCGGCCTTAGAAAGCGGTTTAGCCTGAGTAACAGTCTTTACAGACTGCTCTACAGACTGCTCTAATTCTAGGGGGGCAACGGCGATTGTCTGGTTCGTTGACATTAAACAGCTGTTAGATGCATGCAGGGCAGAATTGGGAAAACGCTAGCTACCATATCATGCAAGGGTGATCGAGCAGGTTTAAAAGATTCTGACAACCGGTCAAAGCCTTAGTGTGATTAGGTATGCAGACTTTACCGCCTCGACTTCTGAAACCAGGGGGAAGCTCATTGGCATAGCCATCGGGCAATACGGAACGAACAAAGGTGTAAAAACCTCACCGTTGAGCCGACAATATTCTGGCCCCTGACGGGAAGGCAGGGCAATTAGCCGAGACCCAGAACTAAACCCAGAGCTAGGCTCAGAACTAATCCTGAAATTGCGATGCGAAACTGGCAGAACAACAACCTGCAAACTCGGCAAAGTAGAACCTGGCAATTTAGGTTCACCAATTTCAATTTTCAAAGCTTCAGGGGTCAATATCAACTGATCGCCCACCAGTGGTGCTTTAGCCGAGTGAATGCCCCTACCCACCAACCAGCGCACATAGCTCTTCCCCAAGCTGGTTTCAGGAAGTTCAGGCCGCACCAGAGAACATTTTCTAGCGAAGGGCAAAACGAAATACTCAAAATTACCTCTGTTAACGATTAACTCTCGGTTAGTGCACAAAAGCTGGAGTAGAGGGCTTTCAATATACGATACTGCGGCCATGAGAGCAAAAGAGAAGCATAGAAATGAGCAAGCAAAACGGGGCCGCGCCTTACCCCAAAGCAACACCAGAGACATTGCAAGATAATAGAGAAAAATATGAGCAGCCTGAGGCTTTGCCACTGAAAGTGATACCAACGGCAGGCGCGACAGAGATTGAGCCAACCAGGTGAGCCAATCGAGCGGAAATTTCGCCAGCCAATCAATGCCCCAACCCAGGCTGGCGGCACCGTCAAAGATAGGTTGGCAAAATTGGAAGACTGGAGGCAACTGGCATGAGGCAATGGCAGCAAGAATGGAAGAGACAAACCCCATAATCGTGAGAGGCACCACCACTGGCTCTGCCAGCAAATTAGCTGGAATAACAAGTATCGAGAGCTGCTGAAAAACATGAAGTTGGATCGGTAGCACTGCAATCTGAGCAGCCACAACCACAGCCACTAGGGAATAGAGAGCTCGAAGCCATGCATTCTCAATATCTTTAAACCAAGCTAATTCTAGCAAGGGGAAAATATAAACGATACCAAATGTAGCACCATAAGAAAGCTGCAAACCGACGTCTGAAACGCTAACTGGGTCTAAGGCCAAAGCAAATAGAAGAGCCAAAGCCAAAGCCGCCCCGTGAGCTAAACGAACAAAGGCCAATCTAGCCCAAAGGGCAACCAGACACATTATGGCAGCGCGACTAACAGACGGTCCAGCGCCAGCATGTATTGAGCAAATTAGCGCGAGTATTCTGACCCTTTCGTGCCGTTGGCTGAAAGAAACGACAAAGGACCAATGCCGCAGTGACAATAATGGTCAAATTAAGGCCAGAAGCAGCTAAAAGATGAGACAGACCAACTAGCGAAAACTGTCGCTTCAGTTCTTGGTCAAGACTTACTACTCGATCGCCCAACACCATTGACGAAAAAAGACCACCCCTAACTACACCAAGATGCTCTCTATGAGCCCTGACTATCTCCTTGCGCAGAACAGCAATTGCGCGGCTTAGGCTAACTGATACATTCCCCGCCTTTGACTGCTCTTCCTCAACAATATGCATATCAGAAGGCTTGACGCTCAAGCGGGCAAATATGCCTTTACTCGCCAACCAAGCCGCCTCGTCGAATTCGAACGAGAAATTTTTGCCTTTGGGCTTGCGCAAAACACCGGCAATCTCCACCAAGTCGCCAGGCAAAGGAGCCTGCAAAATCTTTCCTTCAACAGCATCCATACTCACTATTACCCGGCCTTCAAGGGTCTGCCTGGTAGGATACAGAAGCTCATCGGCACGCACTATCAAAGTAAAATCATGTTTCTGCTGCTTAGCATCAGGGCCTTCCCGTTCAACTTCATGTTCACGTTCAGGGCCAACTTCGCTTTCGACTTCACGTTCAACTTCGCGTACTCGTTCTCGCACTTCTTCAATTTGGCCGCGAATACGAACCCGAGTGCTTGTATAGAGCGAACGTAGAGCAGAACCAGAGTGAACAAAGTAAAGATCGTTTTGGGCCGGCCCACTATTGTCCTTGCGCACCACGGCCCAAAAGAAGCTAAGCAGAAGAGCTAGACTCAACAATGTTGCAACACGCAGGGGCCAGAGGCAAAGAGGGCGAAGAAGCAACGGAAGCATGGCACTAACCAAGACAATAACTGGATTAACGCCAAAACTGGCGAGCAGGGCCCCTATGAGCACAGCCAAAGAAAACAAAGTAAAGGCACGTGCGGGGGTATAGCCTGACGGAGCCAGGCTGGCTGTTTCTCTATTTGTCATAAATCAACTCTCTGCTAAGAAGTTACGCACAAGGAAACAAGCCAAAAGAGGGCCTGCCACTCTTTTGCCACCTAGTCTCCTTTTGAATAAACGCTGAACAGAGCAATAAAGTTCAATGAAAGTTCAATGCAAATTCAAACACATTTGATTGAACTCAAGCTAATTCGATTGAGTATCAGCCTAGGCTGGAAATTGGGTGAAAAAATTAAAAAGCACCAAGCCATCGCCGACCTAGTGCTTTTTCAATTTCGTTCTACCGACAAGGACTTTCTAAGTCTTTGCATAGGTCTCGTTCTAAGCCTGCTGCCTAGCTCTAACGGCTAGTTCTACTGGCTTGGCCTAGTGAATTGGTCACGGAAGCCCAAGACATTAGAACTACTGCTTGTCAGTTGCAGCTTGCGCTCTTGTTCCATCTTCTTCACTAATTCCGAGAATATTTCAGCGAGCTGCTGAGTATCTGGGTTTCCTGGAGAATAGGTATCAGCGATACGCAAAGCCCCCTGAGCCCCGTTGTAGCCTTTCTTCATGCCATTGGGGAAAATGTCTTTACGATTCACTCCATCGTCAATCAATAAATCGTAAGCACCGCCACCGTCCTTGCCATTTTTCATCTTGGCTTCAGCCATAGCCATATAAGCTAAAGCTTGGTCACGATAAAGCTTGGCCACAACCTTGGCATACTCTTGAGTTTTCAACTCTGCCTCTTGGCGCAATGGCTCATTGCCTTCTGCAGCCGCTCTCTGAGCCGCTGCTTGGGCCTTAGATGCCTTGTCATTGTAATAGAGAATTAGATTATCAGGTCCCTTGATATAGGTTTTGAGAAACTCTTTGTCGAGTACTTCAGCGTCTTTCACTAGCTCTGCATAGGCGCCACGAATGTCGTGTTTACCATCGAGAATCTTAGTGATGTCAGTCTGCGCCTCAGCAGAATACTTTCTCAAGTCGTCTGCTTCGCTTTGTTTCGGCAACTCACCTTTGATAGTGACTTGTTTATTCGGATCAGCATTATCACGAATAATTTGCTCAGTCAGCACCGCTGCTTTGTCAGCACTATTTCTGGTGCGCAACATGTAATGCAACGACCGACCACCAACATCAAGCTGATAGCCATCGAGCATATACTGAGGTTCGCTGCCTTTGTCTGAAATGCGCGTACCCTTATCGAGAATATTGCGCGAAAGAGCACCAGTGGCACTAGCATCATCGCGCAAACCTAGAAGCTTCTGCTCAGTAGTTAAACCGCCGTTTGCTAAAGGCTTGTTCCAGCGATCGTTCATCGCCGCAAAACTAGCGTCCACATTGGCAACAATCCAATCTTCTTTCTTATTGAGCACTTTTTGCATTGAGCTATCAACTTCTCTCAAAGAGCCATACGAGCGCTTATTATGATCGTAGCTGATGCTTTCTCTGACATTCTCGACACCCCCCTTGAGGTTACCGCCAATATTGTCTTGATAGGCGTGCGCCAATACCGGTGCCAATGTACCAACACCAGCGATGGTAGCCTTAGCCCAGGGGTTCTTGGCATAAGTAGCTAGGGTCAAACTGCCAGCGACAAAGGCACCATTCCAACCGTCATAAACACCGGTAGCGGCATTGAATCGGTCAGGTGCAGTCAACCCAGTAATCCGCGCAAAGCCATCGACAGCCTGCGAACCACCAATTGCAGCAACAGGAGCCAGTAATTTGTATTTACCAGGCAAGGCCGCTAGGGCCATAGGACCAATAAACTGGCTGGCATTCCAAGATTCATGCAAACCTGTGGCACCGGCGACTTTCTCGGTCATACCGCGATCAGTCGAGACAATTCCATATTGCACTGCTGAAGAAAGCATGCCAGTACCAACTCGCGACATCCATCCAGGCGTATTGTCTAAGATTTGAGCAATACGATTGCTCTGCTTAGTTGCAGCAGCGTCAATCATCTTGCCAGCATTAACTCGCCCTTCAAGAATTTTAAGGGCTGAGGCTTCCATAAGGCTCTGGGGCGTGAAGCTACCGGCAGCACTGCGTGTCTTCAAGAAGTCTAGTTTCTCAGCAGCCTTAGCAGCGTCATCACCACCGGCTTCAACGGCTTTCGCTAACTTGGTCTGCAATCCTTCAAAGTCTTGAAAAGCCTGAACATGCCGTTGGTCAGTCTTTAACAGATCAGAAGTTGAATATTTTGAAGGGTCAGCATTGTTCTGCCACCACTTGCCAAAACGGCTCTCACCACCAGTCTCTGCAGCCTTAGCCACGGCCTGGTCTGCTTGTCTTGAAATAGCGCCATGAAGAAGTGGTATCGGAACACTAGCGGCACCAGCGAATATTGTTGAATTGAGCAAATCGCGATGTTGACCGCGCAGCATGATCGTCTGCTGCACCCTGGGGTCAAAGAAATCGGCCCCTTGCCAGGAAAACTGACGGCCTTGGCCTTGTGGATTATTGCCAGTGCGGACTTGTTCGCCAATATCACTACGCGCGTATGGCTTGTTTGGGTCTACTTGTTTGTCTTTATGCTGATCTCTGAAGTTTGGTACCTCTTCTCGTGCAGCTGGGGGGTTACCATCACGGGGATTACCACCAGGTAACAGGGGGCTATCAGCCCCATAAGGAGCTCTTTGCGGCTTGCCATCAGCTGGGCCAACATAATATGGGTCGCGGCCCTTGCCAGGCTCAGCACCAGGATTAAAAGCGGGAGCCACTTGGCCATATCGGGCCTGGGCTACCTGATTTCCAAGACCCTCTAGCAACTTCTGGGTTGCTGCATCTTGTACTTCGTCTGTTTTACGTCCTTTGTCAGGTGCGTCAGTCATCTGAACTTCCTTCCATGTTAGGTCACGGGTAGGCCCCGAGGCAGGTAGAAAAATGCGCGGGGCGGAGTGGATACTTCTTTATGCCACGCATCTATCCATATTAATTAAGACTTAGACAAGAGTAAATTCGTAAAATTCCCACTGCCGAGGGCAATCTGAGACATTATTTTTCTAATCTCTCCGGCGCAACTACCAGTTTTCCTTGAATCTAGCCTGAACCTATGAAAAATAGCAGTAGTAGAATTGGTTGCCAAGGGGTATTCTAAAATATAGCCTCTTTGCTACCGGATAAAACTGCAATGAACCAAGAAGAAAAATGGACTAGCTATTGGGAATCTGCTGGCAAAGCTATTGCGTTGGAAAAATTCAACCATGCAGAACCGCTGCTATATGCGGCCCTAGGCATTGCAGAAGACTTTCCCGTTGATGATCGCAGGCTTACCATGACCTTAGAATGTCTGGCCGAAATTCTCTTTAGACAAAGAGAGCTCGCCCAAGCAGAACCGGTGGTAAAGCGTGTAATTGCAATATATGAGGCACGATACGGGCCAAATCATCCCGATGTTGGTGTTTTTACCAACAATCTCGGGCTCCTTTACCATAGCCAAAAGAAGCACTTTATGGCCGAGAGCGAATACCAAAAGGCTCTCAGCATTCAGACAAAAGCCCTCGGCAACGCACACCCACAGACGCTTAATGTTATCGCCAATTACGCTCGCCTCCTGAAAGAGACGCACAGAGAGCGCGAAGCCCAGCATCTTGAAGCTTGTATTGAAGGTGCAAAAACTGGTAACTGGAGACGCTCAGGGACCTACAAGGCGTATGTAGCCGAAACCCCAGCTAACCGTGCAGTAAGCCCGGTGGCGCCAATCGCTGACCCTTCTGCCACTACCGATATCGGGCCCATTGAATTAGAAATGAATATGGCAGACCCTGCTGCAACTACGGACATCAGGCCCATTGACCCAGCTCCTAGACTGGCCGACCCGGCTGCTACAACCGACATAAGCCCGGTTGATTTAGCCAGGCCTACTCAGGCAAACATGTATTTAAACTCGGCCTTTGGCGAGCAACCGAATACGGCCAATGCAAATATAGCGCTACGTTCGACCAGAAAAAACTACCGCAATGCTAGAGAAGAAGACATCACACTGCAAGATGCCTTGGTGATTTCGCCACCATCAGGAAGGGTCACAAGTGCCGAAAATCCAGCAGTTTCGGCCGACCAACAATCAGCTGCCAAAGCCTCGCCCATGCAACGCTTGCTACAACAACGGCGCAGCCAAGAATAACTAAACTAATAAGTCTAAACAGCGGCTTCTTGTGGATTTAAATAATACTTGCTGTGTGCCGCTGCGGCTTGGCCGTTGTACTTGGCTCCTGGTTTGCGGTGATAAGGCAAATCACAAAAGGCTGTACGGGTAAAGACCATTTGCCCAATGCTCATGCCAGCATGTAGGCGAACAGGCCGATTGCCGACGTTGAGAATCTCAAGAGTAATCTGAGCCGGTGGATGGCTAAAGCCTGCATCAATGAAGCCAGCAGTAACGTGAACCATTACTCCGAGGCGAGCCAAACTCGATTTGCCAGTTAACTGGCCAACAATATCGTCTGGCAAACAAACAGCTTCAAGAGTGGCTCCGAGAATAAACTCGTAGGGTTTAATAACAATGCTTTCTTGACTTACCTGCTGGACGCCCTCAAGTATTGACTGCGACTCATACGGATCAATTACACCTTCGCCAGCAAGGTGCCAAGAGAAACGGTCAGATAAGCGAACGTCATAAGAATTTGGCTGTATCAAGCGATCTTCATAGGGCTCAATGATCAGCTTGCCGCTAGCAATCTCTTCACGGATTTCCCGATCGACCATAATCGACATAGCTGTTGTCCTCAGATAAGGCGGAGATCACATATAACGATGACTCAGATGAATCAGATGACTTAGATAAATCAGATGCATCACATATCAGCATTTAGTATAACCGCAGCCAACGCAAACTCGGCAGGCTTCGTACTTGAGGAAACTTTTAGCGTATGCCCCACATTCAGGGCATTTCTCTACCGATATATCTCGTGAGACCAGAGAAATACTATCGATCGCTATCGATCTTTGCGCCAGAAAAGCCAAAGCAGAGGTGCCACTAACCGGGGAACTAGTCACAGTCCCCGCGCGGCCAGCAGAACGTCGCTTTTTTAGGGAATCATCAAACTCCCGTGCGTGCTCTAAGGTAGAAGGATTATTCAATTGATCTTGCTTGGGATCTTTCTTGAGATCTCGCATAGGGTCAGTCTTGCCGATATTCAAGACTTGCGATCGACGAGAAGCATCGCGGTAAACAGTAATGCCTTTTAGACCAAGATCCCAGGCGGCGAGATAAGCGGCTTTGACTTGCTCGGTGGTAGCGCTATTGGGGAAATTGATTGTCTTAGATACAGCGTTGTCTGTATGACGCTGAAAAGCTGCCTGCATGCGGACATGATAAAGATAGTCGATATCATGGGCACAAACAAAGACCCGTCGAACATCTTCAGGCACTTCATCAATATGGCTCACGGTGCCTTCTTGAGCAATTCTACGCATCAAGTCTTCACTATAGAAGCCTCGCTCTTTTGCAATTTTCTCAAAAAGCGGATTGACTTCAACAAGCTCAGTGCCACCCAGTACACGACGCACAAACGAAATAGCAAAGAGCGGCTCAATGCCAGAACTTGTGCCAGCAATTATCGAAATAGTACCGGTCGGTGCAATGGTTGTGACAGTAGCATTGCGTCGAGCCAAGCCAGCTTGCCCTGTTTGAGCAAAGTCAGAGTAAATATAATTAGGGAAATTTCCACGTGTATTTGCCAATGCAGCGGACGCTTGATGGGCTTTCTCTTGAAAGAATGCCATTAGCTTTTCGCCCAGCGCTATGGCTTCATCACTATCGTAAGGAATAGACAGCTTGATCAGTGAATCGGCAAAGCCCATCAAACCTAGACCAATACGACGGTTATTCAAAGTAGCCCGAGCAATAAACTCAAAAGGATAAACATTGGCGTCAATGACATCATCAAGAAAGCGCACGCCAAGCTCAATCATCTCACTGAGACGATTCCACTCGAAAGCTTTAGTCTGCTCATCAACGAATTGCGAGACATTGATGCTGCCTAAATTGCACGCATCACCAGGCCCCAAGGGCTGTTCACCGCATGGATTAGTAGCCTCAATATCTTCGGTACCGGCAATGGCTTGACCATTATCATCAAAGGCCAATCTGATCGGATCACTATTATTAATGCGATCAATAAAGACCATACCGGGCTCGCCGGTAGCATGGGCATTCTCAACCATTTTGTCGAAAAGGGCCACAGCACTAACTTGACGCACAACCTCAGGGCCATTGGCATCACTGCGGCCAGGATGCAATAAGTCAAAAGCTTGATCGGCTTTAACTGCTTCCATAAACTTGTCAGTAATAGCTACTGAAATATTGAAGTTGTTGAGCTTACTGGTATCGCGCTTACAGCTTATAAACTGCTCGATATCTGGATGATCGACGCGCAGCATGCCCATATTGGCACCACGCCTAGTACCACCCTGACGAATAGCCTCAGTGGCAGCGTCATAGACAATCATGAAACTAACTGGCCCAGATGCCACACCCACCGAAGAAGCAACACGGTCGTTCATTGGACGCAGGCGAGAGAATGAGAAGCCTGTACCACCGCCAGTTTTATGAATCATCGCGGCGTTCTTACAGGTCTCAAAGATGCCCTCTAAGTTATCTGGTACCGGTAACACAAAACAAGCAGAGAGCTGCCCGCTTGGCTTTCCGGCGTTCATCAAAGTGGGTGAATTAGGTAAGAATTCACGGCTAAGCATAGCTTGCTTAAACCGGGCAGAAAGGCTCTCTACACCAGCTACATCAAGACCATAGCGCTTTTCACTGGCCGCCACAGCAGAAGCCACCCGCGCAAATAGGGCGTCTACATCTTCTACAATCTGACCTTGGTCATCTCTTAAGAAGTAGCGCTTCTCTAAAACCTTGATAGCGTTATCAGTGAACATAGATAATCTCCCGCACACGTTAATCGTAGCAGTCGCAAATGGCAAATTGTCAGCAGTAGATCAAATATACTACATCCGTATGGTATCGTCCACTGTTTTTACAGCCGAGCCAAGCAGCGGTTATTATTGCAACTTCAAACTTGCCGCAGAAGCAAGTACCTGCGCCCTAAGAATGGAACTGCGCGTTGCCTGATCAGCCGCAGAGCTGCTCTGGGCGCTCTACGATAGATGACATTCAAAATCTCTCGAGCCGAACTAGCAATGTCGAAGTAGAAAAACTCGCTCACTACTCAGTGATAGCTTTACCCATTGAGCTTTTGCGCACTGATCAAGAAAACACAATAGAAGTAACCGCCCATACTCCACTAACAATATTCGGACAAAAGCTACAAGCAGAAGAAGGCTTTCGCCTCATTCCCGCCCGCTCTATTTTAGCGTGACGAAGCTCAGGCTGGTCACGCTAGCTCAACCCTAAGGCTCAGGTAAGCCTTGGCAAAGCCGATCCTCAGACACGTTCTCGGCCTTGCTGCCAGCCCGAAGAGAGCTATACTTAGAAAGGTAAAGACTGTTGAGAAAGTAACTCCCATGGACAAAGTGAGAAGCGTAAGCGTTTCCAGCAAGGGACAGATCACCTTATCGAGCCATGCCCGCAAACAGTTGGGGCTCGAAGAAGGCAGCACCCTCACTGAAGTAGTAGTTGGCAATTGCGTCATTCTCATGGCCCAGAATCAAGCACTAGAGCAAATCCGCAGCCGCGCCCAAGCGGCATTAGAGAAATCCGGTGCCAGCATAGATGACATAAACGCAGAGGTGGAGCGCCTGAAGGCTGAACGCTTCGCGGAGCAATTCCCGGATCTCGCATAAATGACCAATCCAGAAGCACGACTTCTCTTTGCTGATTCAAACGTATTTGTGGAAGACCTATTTATTGCAGAATCCGCTGCCTCCGTTGTGGTGGACATGGTTGCAGCTGGCTACTACCGACTATGCACATGTCAAACTGTTATTGACGATGTGGAGAGAGCAATACTAAGTAAGCTAAGTAAGGCTCCAGAGCGGCTGGATCAAATCATTGAAGACTGGCACCAGCTGCAACAAGAAGCAAATCTACAAATCGCACCCGATGCCAATCCAGACCTAGTGCGGCAAACATACGAATCTTACATAGCACTTATGCGACACAAAAACGATATCCCAATCCTGGCCTGTGCGTTGACAATCAGGCCATTTGTTATTCTATCGGGCAATCGCGAGCACTTTAATGACAGTGTCGCGGCAAAGTCAGGGATTCCAATGCTCTCCTGTGAGGAATTCCTCGAAATCGCCGCCATCATATAGCTTGCGTCACAGGGAAAGGCCTAACTGAAGACGAGGATCTACAGCTCTCTAAGCGAGTATAATCAGCCAATGCCAATTAGCTCTAGCTCTCGCTCTCGCAGCAAATATCTAATCATTACAGTATGCGTTATCGTAGCTGTGATCGCTTGTGTCATTCAGAACACTATTCACCCATCGGGCACCACTCTAGTATTTGACTCAGGGCACTACATGGGCACAGTACAAATGCTGTGCCAGGCTATTCAAACAAAAGCAGCTGGTCTGCCATTCGCAGAAAGCCAAAAACTCTACGCTTATCTATTACTTGACGGCCCACTCGTTCCCATAGCCGGAACCTTGGTTTTCACCATTTTAGGTAAGATACCGCAGGCTATTGACTGGCGCACTTTCATCTCTATTCAGATATTCTTTCAAGCCCTAGCCACAGCCTCGCTTACATCTTTAGCTTTTGACCTCCGTGCTCGAAAGCAGGCCAAATATGTGGCACTAGCAACAGGCCTAGCCTGGGCTCTCTATCCACCGGCAATACTTAGCACTGACAGTTTTCTTGGTGAACTGCCCGCAACAGCTCTAGTGCTTTTAGCTATGTGCTTGATGGCAAAAACAATCAGACTTAAAGCAACCGCAAATTCTGCCATCATAGCTAACATACTTGCCTTATTGAGCGGCCTAGTACTCGCTGTTGTGTTTATGTCTAAACCAGCACTGATACTAAGTTTGCTCTTTCTAGTTACGCTCTGGATGGCAACTTTAATCGCACCGATTTTGTTGCCATCAGACAATCAGCAAAGAGGTCAAAAAAGCACTAACAGAGTCATCACGATCGTATGCTTTTGCCTTGGTTGCGCAATAGCACTCACGCCCTGGCTGCTCTTTACTCATAGCACCACCGGTAGTTGGCGAGCCAGTGCTTATCGAGTGCCAATCTACAACATCACCCGCGGCATGAGCTGCGATTCTGACGGCTGGGGCACGGTTCCACTCGACCCCACCATGCAGAGCTATGGCGAAGGCGTGAACGCCCTAGACTGCATGGCTAGCATAGTCAAAGAAAAGCCCTGGCAATCAGTTAACTTAGCTCTACGCAAACCAGAAAGACTAGCGCTGTTGCCTTGGAACGACTATCACCACAAGTGCCTAGGTATAGGCTTAGGCCTACAAATTTTACTCCATCAATTGACTCTAGTATTAGCGGCCATTGGTCTAATATTGATGCCGTTGGGCCTACCAAAACAGAAAGACACTGCGGCAAAATTCATCGCAGTAGCAGCACCACTAGTAATACTAGGACACGCTGCCTATATTCCCTTTGAGACATGTTCTCGTTATGGCTTTAGTGGCATGCCTATGGTGTTCCTGCTTTGCGCAATCGCCATCAGTACCTTGCTCAATTACTGGAAACAGAAGCCAACCGCTAGACTGATACTGATAGGCCTTCTTCTCTCCTCGATAGCCAGCATAGTTATGCCTAGAGCCGACTTGCTATCTCTGCTTCAGTGTCTGTTTCTGCCAACGGCTTTGGCGACTATGCTTGAATACACCATCAAAGGCGCGGTGATAATTCTAGTCTTAGTACTAGCCAGGCGCCTATGCTGTCTAGGTCGATTTGACCAAGCCCAAAATCGCCCGCTTCTAAAATTCTCCAGCAATGCCATTGCGGTCTTACTGAGCGCCATAGTCATTGCCGTCTTCACGGCACATTACTTCTACGAGCGCGAAGAGCGAACATGGAAGTGTCGACTAGAAGCAGGCGAAAGCCTTGGCCGCGACGTTATGTACAAAGCCAATAGCAAGAGCAACTGGAATCTACTACTAGTTGACTGCGAATCGGCGTCTGACAAAGGAAGACCTGGCAACCGAGCTTCAAATGACGGGGCGGACCCGCTAGGTGGAAGCACCATTTCTATAAACGGCAAACAGCTAACTGAACCAAGCTTTAATCCAGTCAGCCTTATTCAGACCTGGGCCAAGCTCGATCAAATGCAAAGAGACTTCGCCAGCGTCTTTGGCAAAAGCTCTTCAGCCATAAGACAATGGCGCGCCTATTATATTCCCCCTGATTATCTCGAAAACGGCAAGATCAACACCATCCGCCTCGAAGCAGGCAAAGCACTCACCGTATTTGGTGACAGCAATCAGATTAATAGCCAGGGAGCCTTCATTCCAGCAATAGACTATCTTAGCGCCACTAAATTTCTACAAGAACAAGAAAGCCCAGACGGCAGAATAATCACACCGACTTTTCAGGCCAAGCAATCTCTAAGCCTAGCACCGTCTAAGGAACTTTGGGAATGGAGCGACCTATCGCCTGCCCTCGGCCGCCAATGCGGCTCTTATCGCATGTATATAGTTTCAGGCGACAATAACTTCTGGCAACGCAATAGCTTGAACACCACAAGCTACGCCGAAGCATTTTGAAAAGATAGAAAACAAAAGAGAAGAGAGCCGCAAACAAGAAGCCAAAACTGCTCAAAAGCAAAAGGCCGCAGCTTGCGCTGCGACCGTTTGTTCTAGATAGATAGAAGCTCTACCTAAACCTTTAGTTCAACTGAGATTACATGCTCAGATTGAGGTTTGAACTGTGACCAGGGAAGGCCTTGGCCGAAGGATTGATAAAGGTTACGGCAAAGTTTACGGCAGTAGCCGCTTCAGCTGCACCAGTTGCAATCAACTTCAATTTGGCTGCGTGGGCACATATATCACCAGCGGCGTATACGCCTGGCAAGCTAGTTTCCATCATTTCGTTGACGGTAATAGCATTGACGTCCATGTGCAAGCCCCAGCTCTTCAAGAAGTCGAGGTTGATAACAAAGCCGATGTTGATGATGATGGCATCAACGGCAAGGGTCTCTTCTTTGCCAGTGCGGTTGTCAAAGATGACCACGCCTTTAATTGCTCCACCGTCATACTGAATTTCTTTCAATTCATAGAAAGTCTTGATATCAACTTTGTTGCGCTTCATCTCTTCTACAGAAGTCTGCACAGCTCTAAACTGATCTCTTCTGTGAATCAAAGTCACTTTTGTAGCTAGCACTGAAAATTCATTGGCCCAGTCAACAGCAGAGTCGCCGCCGCCAATAATCAGTACGTTCTTGCCGCGGAACTTCTCTTTGTTCTTAACAGCGTAAAAAATGCTCTCGCCTTCAAGCTCTTTTGGATAGTCGAGGTCAAGCTTCTTGGGAACGCAAGCACCAGCACCCAGGGCCAATAAAACTGTCTTACTGAAATGCGCCTCAGAAAAATCTGTGGAAATTTGCCAATGACCCTCAGGGCTCTTTTGCAAGTTAAGCACTTTCTCACCAAGCGATATGGTCGGCTTGAAAAGCTGCGCTTGGGTGGCAAGATTTTTTGCCAAATCTTTAGCCAAAATCTTTGGGTGGCCGGCCACGTCGTAAACATACTTCTCAGGGTAAAGAGCAGTTAACTGCCCACCGAGTTCGGGAAGAACGTCGATAACTTTTACCTTGAGGCCTCTAAGACCGGCATAGAATGAGCCAAACAATCCAGTCGGCCCACCACCAATAATCGTAATATCGTATAGATCCATGAGCGAATCCAAGTCTCCAGCTTAACCTTTCAGAGGGTTATTGTAGTACACCTAAGTTGCAATGTGCCCCTGTGTTCATGAATAATGAAGGAGCTGAAACACCCGGCCCCGTAGGCATTGCAATGCATGAAGTATAGAGACTTCGGAAACACAGGTATAAAAGTATCGGAGATTGGCTTTGGCTGCTGGGCTATAGGGGGTAACGACCATGGAAATAGTTACGGCCCGACCACAGACAAGAGTTCAACAGATGCCATTAACAAAGCCTTAGAACTGGGCTTGAATTTCTTCGACACAGCCGATGTCTACGGCTGGGGTCATAGCGAAGAGCTGTTAGGCAAGGCATTGAGAGGCAAAAGAGATCGGGTAGTGATCGCCACAAAGGTTGGAGCCGATTTCTATCAGGGTAC
Source organism: bacterium Ga0077546 (assembly GCA_001464165.1). The sequence goes on along the minus strand of LNEX01000105.1, from coordinate 4,403 downwards.
GGGCTTCCAGACGTTTACTCCTGACTACATAAGGTTTGCACTTGAAAAGTCGCTAACAAGGTTAAACACAGACTATATCGACGTCTACCAGCTTCACAACCCACCTCTGAAGCTAATTTCGAAAGAAGAAACTTTCGCCACCCTGCGAGAACTGAAGAAAGAAGGCAAGATTAGAGCTTTTGGCGTTTCAGTATTCACACCAATCGAAGGAATTACAGCGATCAATGTAGGACAACCAGATTGCGTCCAGATTACTTACAACATTTTTAGCTGCCGGCCCGAAGAGCAACTTCTTCCGCGGGCATTCGAAACAGGCTGCGCCATTATTGCCAGAGAACCACTGGCGAACGGCTTCCTCACAGGAAAGTATGACACTGCACCTAAATTTGCCTCGGGTGATTTCCGCAAAACTTGGCCAATGGAGTACGTTCAAGCAAGATCTGACGCTACAAGACAGCTGTCATTCTTGAAGAAGAACGGCCAGCAGAGCATGGCTCAGGCAGCACTCAAATATCCCTTAATCAACCAAGCAATCTCAACTGTGATTGTAGGCATGAAAGATACAGAAATGGTGGAAGAGAACCTAGCTGCTTCAGACGCCGGCCCATTGAGTGCAGAAGAAATAAAACAGATTCATGAGCTTCAAGCCCTTGGCTTCAATCTCAAAGCTTCAACTTAACGTTGGCAAGTGAAGAGCAGAATCTTAATGACAGCTCGTACCTATGCTTATACCTATATATGAATAGAAATAGGCTTGACCCTTACTAAATCGACTACTAAGCACTTGAATTCTAAGTAGCTGAACTCTTTCTGCCTGAATTCTACTTACTAGATTCTGACGGGCTGCCAAAGCGACTGTCAAAGTGGGCACTGTCAGAAGAGAAGCCATCTCGAGCCAAGCTCCACCCAGGCTGAGGCGCAGGGGCAGCAAATTGTGGGCTAGCAGCAAATTGGTCAGTAGGAGCATGAGGCGCAGTACGACCAAAAGCCCCAGTAGGCCCTTGAACACCCCTTATACCAGTGTGACCACCTGGGCCAACTCGATCACGGTTACTAAATAAGCGCGCGTTATGCCCCATGCCATTAGAAGCGGGAGCCATGGAAGTCATAGCCTGATTCATGGCCTGATTCATAGCTGGGTTCATAGCTGGATTCATGCCTGGCGCCATAGCGTGATTCATGGCAGAAGCTGGCGCATTAATGGCGCTTGACTGAATAGCCAAACCTTGACGTGGAGTAGAGAACCGGACACCAGACGAATAAGCTGGTAGCTGCGGAGGCGCCGCAACATTCATGCCAGCATTATTTGAGCCTGGTGTATAAACTTGACCAGAGCTAGGAGTAGTCTTGATTGGCAGGGCTTCGCGAGCACCATTAATCAAAAGCCTATCAGCATGAGAGTTTGTATAAGCCGGCCCAGAACCGACGAGATGATTAGCCAGTGGTTCGTTATGGCGAATCCAATAAATAACACCAAGCCAGCCAGTGAAGCCCATAAACATAAAGAGCAAAAGGTGATTGGGAGTGATCTTGATGTTAGAAAAGAAATCACCCGATTTCATTGCTTGCATAGCCTGAGACCAGCTCGGGCTCTGGTTAGGTTGACCGCCATGATCGTGGCCATGGTCGCCATGGTCGTGACCGTGGTCTGCACCACCGCCCTCACCGCCGCCATCCATAAATACTCCGCTCATACTAAGCATTGTATATACAATTCTGGCTTTAAGTAAATGGTGAATCCACGAATGGCGAACCGAAGCTAATTTAGCGGGTTTCGATGCCTTCTAGCTCAGCTACTCGCTGACGCAGAGTTTCTACAACCCGTGGCAGCTCATAAAGACCTGGCAGTTTCTCTTCAATAGTGGTGATATGGCGAGTCAACTCAATGGAGCGCTCCATCAATTTGATCAAAATTTGCTGAGTAGCAACTAGCTGCCTTTGATTGTCAATCAGCTGACTGGCAATTTTGCTTGTCTCGACTCTTTGGTCTACGCTCAATGACATCAGCTCGGTAAAGCGGTCGAGCAACTTCTCGACTTGAACCTGCATGTAGGGGTCGGTACTTCCAGGGACGCCATTTGCTTCTTGGGCATTGTCAGTGAAAAACTGGTCAAAACCATCAAGTCCTAGGTTTGATTCGGGCCGCTCCTCAGGAACTCGCTTAGCCTCTGCCATTAGTTAAAATCCCCCACAATAGAAGTCGCCAAGCCAGGGCACCAACAGCAGCGCTGGATGCTCTCCAAAGAGACACAGTTTATAAAGTGAACGCCGCCATCAATGGTGGCACCGATTAGAATTATAACGAAAGCCTTTAATAAGGCAATAGGAAATCGCAAGATTTTATGAGTTATTTTGATACCACTTCAATTTGACCTTAGCGATCAGATCTGATACCGCCATCGGTATTCGATATCCTTTTAGATCTGAGCCTGATCTGATACCAGATCCCAAAAGCCTTGATACCACCAGCGCACCAACACTAAGCTCGATCAGGCCAGGCAAAACGCCCGGTAAACAGCCTGATTAGCTCTTAAAGACCGATTGGCCTCTCTTGATCACTTGAGCCACTGAGTTCCAACCGAGGTTATAAGGCACCTCCTCTAGAGTACCGACATTCCACATAGTTATGTCGGCTTGATAGCCGGGGGATAGTCGACCGACTTTCTCCCCCATGCCAATGGCATAAGCAGAGTTAACTGTAAGGGCCGTAAGCGCCTCCTCAACTGTGAGCTTGAGGTGTAGACAGGCTAGGCCCCAGATTAGAGGCAAAGAGAATATATGACACGAACCTGGATTAAAATCTGAGCCTAAGGCAACAGCAACCCCGCAGTCGATCATAGTGCGAGCTCGCGCATGCTCATGCAAGTTGAGATAGAACGACGTGCCTGGTAACAACACGGCGACGGTATTAGAGTGAGCCATAGCCTCGATCTCGCTGTCCGAAATGTTGAGCAGATGGTCGGCACTATCGGCACCAACAGTGGTTGCCAGCTTGGTGGCACCAAGATTGACGAATTCATCAGAATGCACCTTCAACTTGAAACCAAGAGCTGAAGCCGCAGCGAAAATTCGGCTGGTTTCTTCGAGAGTAAAATAGCCGCGATCGCAAAATACGTCTGCATATATTGGACTACCATCAGTCACCATAGATGATGCCGCTGGAAGCATGTCCGAAATCAAGTGGTCGACATAACGCTGCCTGTCTTCCCCAGGGGGGATAGCGTGAGCTGGCATGAAGGTTGGCACAATATCCATAAAGCTAGCGCAGCTATGCTTAAGTTCGAGAATTGCCGCGAGCATTCGCAATTCGCTATCAATGTCGAGACCATAACCGGTCTTGACCTCACAGGTGGTGGTGCCAGCTTCTAGCATTCTTTGCAGTCTCTGGCGACCGAGAGCAACCAAACGCTCTTTAGGCGACGAACGGGTGGCTCTCATACTAGCAACTATGCCACCACCAGCTTCAGCAATTTCGGTATAAGTCTTGCCCTGGCAGCGCATCAAAAATTCGTTAGCACGGTTGCCATCAAAAATTAGATGGGTGTGAGGGTCAACCAAACCTGGCGTTACCAACATGCCGCCGGCATCTATAACTTCGTAGTCACCAAGGCCATTTTCTTTGTGCTCAGCAAAGACTTCAGCCTCAGTACCAACGGCCACAATTTTGTCGCCTTCTATGGCAATGCAGGCGTCTTTGATGCGCACTACGTTTTGCATAGCGCCGCCTTTGACCAAGCCTCTATTTGAAGCTTGCGTAGCTAGCTCACCTATTGATTTGACTACAAGACTTACTGACACTTTTGCCTCTTTCTGAATATCGAAGATAACTATGCCTACAAGAATAGGCAATTCACCTACTAGATGAATCGCCCATTCTATATCACTTGAGTAGAGCCTTAGATTGTAGGCTTCGTTTTTCGGCCTTGTGTTATCAAGCAGTCAGCGTAACTTGATCATCTCCGCTATGTCGCTCAGATGCAATCTTGCTCTCAATCGTCTTGCAGTAGTTACAGGGTTTGTCTGCAAACTCTGGGCCGTGATCTTCTACATCACCAAGGTCTTTCATTTCTTCCAAATTCTTGACTATCTCTGGCCAGTGAATGCGATAGAGACTTTCTTCTAAATTGATCGAGACGTCTTTACTTTCGCTTGGACCAACTTTGGCCATTGTCAGGGTCAGCTTTTCATAGGGCCAACGCACCTTCAAACGCTCAGCTAAATGCTGGCGCACCAAAGTGGCAGGAGATGGCCAAGAAGGGTCACTCTTGCGCAAGGTCTTAAGATGGAAAATCACGAGTTCTAAGCGCTTCTCTTCGGGATACCAAAGAATCAAGTCAAAGACGTCTTCAAGGTAAAGGCGTTGCCCGGGCACGCGAGCGCGCACTTTAGTAGCCACTGCTACT
>LNEX01000104.1 GCA_001464165.1 bacterium Ga0077546 | reverse complement strand
ACTTGACCGCGCCATTATGGTTTTACAGCGATCTGTAGAACTAGCTCCTGCCGATATGGATGGTCGAATTCTCTATGGTGAAGCTCTTGAGAGAAAGCTAATTAAGCAAAAAGACCGTGATCCAGCTTTGTACAACTTCGTCATCAAGCAATGGCTATTTGTGGCAAAAAATGCCGAATTTGCAGATCAGGGTATGCAAGGCTTCAATCATCTAATAAAAATCTGTGGCACAGTGCCGAAGAAGTGGGAAAAGGAAAAGAAATTTCTAGATCGAGTGCTCATTCCTGAAGACGGAACCGCCCCAGTGAAACTTGGACGCAGAACCCAGACTTCGATCTAGCCAACACTGAAGTTAGCCCAGCAATTATCGAGCAAATAACCGTCTGATCAATTTGACAATATCAATGGTGCTGGCAATGGCACCCCAGACTGTCACAAGCAGGCCGATTACCAGCCAGGCCCAGGGCGAATGCATGGTTACTAGGTGCTGCTTCATCATCAGTACTTCGCCGACAAATTTATCACTTTCCAAATGAGTCAGCACCAGAAGAAAGAATCCGATAAAGGCATTAGAAAGACCGAACAAGAGAACCAGCCAAGACTGTTTTACCAATAGCAATAATGGCACAAAGCCAAGCAATAGTAACGAATCGGGTAACCAAATAAGAGGGCTAGTAGCTGGTATTTGAAAAGCAAGAATTATGCTCATAAGCCAGAGAGAAGTAGACAGAGCTGTGGCAATCAATGACTTCTTTTTTTCAGTCATCTAGACTCGGACCAGTTGAAATTGCCCGCACAGCATTGAGCACCTTGGCCATCTCAGTGGGGACATCGCTATTTTTTTTGCATGACTGAACGACTTCTTGAGCAAAACCAATCTTGTCAAAATCTCCTAAGCCTCGGTCTCGATAGATTTTGTTCAAGGCATCTTTGCGCCGACCGGCCTCAGGCAACTCAAACTCGCACTGTGCAAGAGTTTGACCAAATCTTGCCAAGTGCGCATCTAGCAAATAGAGCAGCTGCTCATATGAATAACTATCCTCCAGCTCAACCACCGCCAGTGATACCAGTTGATCGCAGTCGCGCAGCGAATCTTCGATCAGCTCAGCTGACTGTGCGGCATCTCCGTCAAGGACACAGATAATCGGTAGACGCACGGTATCTTTAATTGTGAGGTAGCGGCGAGCCACTTGCTTAGCCCCGCCACTAGCTATTACCTCTACACCCAATTGATTAAACGACAGGCCGGACAAGCGAGCAAAATGAGGTAAAACAATAGCTTCGGTCTGCCCTTCAACCAACAGCAACAGATTTGGTCGCAATTTACCTGCCAATTTCTTGGCACATTCATAGACTTTATCTGCTAATTCTTCAACACTTAAGAGAGGCAAAGCGGCATGGCCCGCTGCTAGACCCTCGGCTTTCATTTCGTGAAAAATCTCTTGAACTAGTAATACACGTTCTAAATCTTCTTTGTTTTCATTCTGATTGAGGCTCGCCCACTCACTAAAACGCCAATCAATTGCCGCTAAGAAACAAGCATGCAGCCACGCAGTAGCAGGCTGAGAACGATTACGACCCAGCAATGCCAACAAACCACTCATTTTCTCACTAAGCTGGCCGCACACGTTAACTGGATGATTCTGTTGAAACTGCTGATACCAAATGGTTAGGGCCGTTTCGCTGAAAACCCTCAAGTCATCAAGAGCAATAGCCAAACTGAGAATTTGAGAAAGGCTTGGTTCCTCAACATTTTGCGGACCAAAAATCTGCCCAAACGTTTTTGCCAGACTCAAATAATTACTTTCAATTGAACGCAAAACCGTCTTGGAATCTGGGTTCTTTGCACATTGCTTAGAGACTGTTTTACGCATTCGAGCAAAGCGACTGGCGGGTTCCTCGAAGGCTAGCTGCCTCAAAGCAGCAACGAAAAGTTCGTTGACATCCGGCTTGCGAAAAACTATCTCTTCACACGTCAAACTTCGTAATTAACCCTTTCTAAACTGCGAACCAACCTATAGTCTAGTAAGTTCGCTCTTAGCAAGCAAGCAAAAGTAAAGCAGCGAAGTAAAAAGAGAATTGTCCATGTCTTCTCCTAAAGACGAGCCTGAAATCTCGCCTAAAACTCAATCTCCTGCAGACTATAGTGAGACTAGCAACGCTGACCTATTGGTTAGTGGTTCAACATGGGCTGCCATTTGGCATATGAGCTGGCCCATGATGGTGCAAATGTTGGTGATTTCATCAGCTAGCTTTGTCGATATTTGGGTGGCTGGCAAACTCGGTTCTGAAGTGCAGGCAGCTCTCGGAATCTGCAATCAGATTTGGTTTCTCATGTTACTTATGACCGTAGCTTTGTCTTCAGGAACCATGGCATTGATTAGCCGTTTTTGGGGCGCGCGCGACTACAGGCAAGCAGTAGAAGCAGGCAGGCAATCCCTCATTTTTTGCATAATATTCGGTGTGCTCTCTACTCTAGGTGGCTGGGCAATGGCCAAACCCTTGCTTGCAATGGCCGGGGCGAGCCCCCACGTGCAAGATCTTGGCTGGCAATATCTTTCTATAGACCTTCTCTCGCAGCTGCCGTTCACGATTGTGTGGACAGCTCACTCAATGTTTCGTGCCATAGGCAATTCACGAGTACCTCTGCTCAACTGGTTTTTCATGGCAGTTGTGATTATAGGTCTTGATTTTTTCCTCTGTTTAGGCTGGCCGCAGCTAGGCGTGGCGGGCATTGGCTGGGCCTGGCTTGCCGGCGGATTAGTGGGCATGTCACTCAATCTCTATCTTTTATCGAAGTCTGACCTAGCTGGTTCTCTCAACCTGTGGCCAGCAATTAAAGCGGGCTTGACCAAAGAAACAAAAGAGTGGATCTGGCGCATACTAAAGATTGGTCTTCCTACTTGCATTCAAGATCTAGCTTGGGTACTGGGTAACTTCGCCCTATTTCTAATTTTTGCAATGACTAAAGACCCCACAGCTTGTCAGGCCGCTTGGACTATAGGGTTTAGAGTTGAAGAAATGCTTTGCACCTTGCCCCTTCATGCCCTTGCCACCTCAATTGGCACGATAGTTGGTCAAAATCTTGGTGCAAAGAAACCAGAGCGGGCCGAGGCTACCGGCTGGCAAGCCATGAAAATTGGCCTAGCCATAGAATTTCCCACAGCCCTAATTATGTTTATTTTTGCCACCCCTATTGCCAGGATGATGAGCAGCGATGCAAATGTTGTTAGTAGCACAGCAGATTACTTCCGCATTATTGGCATTTCAGAGCCGCTAACTGCCTGCTGGATCATATTATTTGGCGCCCTAACTGGTGCCGGTTACACAAAATGGCCTATGTGGGTTGGCATAATTTGTTTGACAGTAGTGCGCCTGCCCCTAGCCTTTCTGCTCACCACAAAGTATGGCTTAGACTTAGGCCCACCAGGCATTTGGCTAGGCATTGCAGCATCTTCATCGATCATTGGATTACTTGCGGTCTGGCGCTTCAAGTCAGGTGTATGGAAAACACAGCAAGTCTAAAAGGCAAAATTTAGAAATCAATTTCCAATCTATTGAACTTTGGAAGGCCTGCCAACGTCTTAAAAAGAACACTGGCAGATTGCGCTGAGGAAAATTCAATGAACATAGAAATGAAGCAAAAAAAGAAAAAAGCTATGCAGCTAAGCACCTTGCTAGACTATCAAATTCCGCTGCTTAAGCTCTGCTTGGTGAGAGAAGAAGTTAACCTCAAGCCTCCATTCCCTGCCATTAAAACCGCAGAAGATGCCGCTTCTCTTCTGCGCCCGCTGCACTTCGCGCCAGAAGAACATTTTGTCAGCTTGCACCTCAATACTAAGTTCGAAGTAATAGGCCTACACGAAGTTTCCCACGGGACCCTCTCGGCCTCCCTGGTTCATCCAAGAGAGGTATTTAAAGCAGCCCTGGTTGCCAACAGCTACGCTATTCTAGTCTGTCACAATCACCCATCTGGAGCCAAGCTGTCGCCCTCAAAAGAAGACTTCGAAACCACCAAGCAGCTAATAGCAGCAGGCAAAGTACTGGGAGTAAGCGTACTTGACCACCTAATTCTTGGCCTGAAGAACACAATAAGCAATGCCGAGAAGAGGGGTAAAGAGCATTTTGAAATATTTAGTTTCCGCGAAAATCATCCAGAAATCTGGGACTGTTAGCAACTTTCAAGTATGATTTCGGTATGACATTTATTGAAAAAAGAAATACCGCCATAGTTAAAATCGGCAACAAAGAGATGGGCGGTGCTTGCCCCGTGTTGGTTCAATCTATGACCAATACTCCAACTGAAGACCCCCAGGCCACCGCAGATCAGGTTATTGAGCTAGCTGACGCTGGCTCAGAAATTGTGCGCATCACGGTCAACACAAAAGAAGCTGCCAAAGCTGTGCCCAAAATCGTTAGCTTGCTTGAGAAGCGAGGCTACGACACACCGCTAGTGGGCGATTTTCACTATAACGGACACTTGCTACTTTCTGAGTTTCATGATTGCGCCAAACTATTGGCAAAATATCGTATCAATCCTGGCAATGTAGGCCGGGGTGAGAAGCATGACGGCAACTTCAGAGCCATGGTAGAAGCTGCTCTCAAATGGCAGAAGCCAGTGCGTATCGGCGTCAACTGGGGCTCACTCGACCAAGAGCTATTGGCAAAGATGATGGACGAAAATGCTTTACTGCCAGAACCTAAGGATGGACACGAAGTATTGATTGATGCCATTGTCGAAAGTGCTTTGTCATCAGCGGCGGTGGCAGAAAAGTATGGTCTTAGCAAAGGACAAATTGTTCTTTCTGCCAAAGTTTCAGAAGTACGGGATCTTGTTAGCGTTTACACTCGCTTAGCGGCGAACTGCGACTATGCCTTGCATCTCGGACTGACAGAAGCAGGCATGGGCATGAAAGGCATTGTGGCATCCACCGCCGCGCTATCAGTATTGCTAGCTCAAGGTATTGGCGATACCATTCGCGTAAGTCTTACACCAGCTCCTGGTGCCGCTCGAGACCAAGAAGTGAGAGTTTGCCAGCAAATTCTGCAATCACTGGGTATCCGCTCTTTCAATCCACAAGTGACAGCTTGCCCAGGCTGTGGCAGAACGACAAGCACTGTTTTCCAAGAATTGGCCCAAGACATTCAAGAGCATCTAACGGCAGAACGCGCTCGTTGGCAGCAGCAATATCCTGGAGTAGAAGAACTGAAGGTAGCGGTGATGGGCTGCATCGTCAATGGCCCTGGCGAATCTAAGCACGCTGATATCGGTATTTCTCTTCCTGGCACTGGAGAGGAGCCACGCGCACCGGTCTATATTGATGGCAAACATTTCACCACATTAGGTGGGCCGAATCTAGCGCAAGACTTCATCAAGCTAGTCAACGACTATGTTGAAAACCGCTACGCTTTAAAAAGCTGAACAAGTCTAACTAACTAAAAAGCAGAGCTGACT
>LNEX01000103.1 GCA_001464165.1 bacterium Ga0077546 | reverse complement strand
AGGCGGGCGGATTTACCAATTTTCCTAATCCCGGATGGGGTGGCTAGTGGGATTCGCGCCCACGTTTCTGAGATCACAACCCAGAGTCTTAGACTGCTAGACCATAGCCACAATTTTCCGCAGCTGGGATTCGAACCAAGATTCGCGCCTTCAAAGGGCGCTGTCCTGCCAGTTAGACGACCGCGGAGTATTTCTGCCCAGCTGTTAACTGCGCAGAATAGTTCTGTGAGAATTGATTCTACACAGGCTTCTATCGCACCAGTTTTTTTAGTGCAATATTTTTCTGTGCTACCTGGGCTCGAACCAGGGACCAACCGCTTAACAGGCGGTCGCTCTGCCAACTGAGCTATAGCACAATAAACAATCGGAGATCGAGGAATCGAACCTCGTACATTGAGCTCCCAAAGCCCACGTTCTGCCAGTGAACTAATCCCCGAAGGACAATTAGATACGCGGGTTTGGCGGGTTGGGGTTTTGTAAAATAACATGATCGTGATCCTTTTGATTCTGTACAGCGAAGCCATGACGCAGCGGATTGAGCCAATTAAATTGGCTTCCGTTGTGGCTTTGATGCTGTAGAGACCAGATCACGATTGAATACCTTTTGGTGGCGAACGTTTTTTCACTATAGCACGAGTGGCAAAAAGTGCAAACAGAAAATTTCTCAATTCGCAACAACTCAAATTGCTTCGAATGCATTGCGATAGAAAATTACAGTTTGTTGTTTGATTTTAGGAGGAACTATTCACTGCTGACTGGTTCTTCTATCGGTGCTTCTTGTTGCGACGGCACTTTCGGGTCACCGAAAGCCATGCGCATAGCGGTTTTGCCAATTTCGTGAACTTCGGCTGTGCGCAAACTGCTTAGGGCAACAACTGCACAATTGCTCTCTGGCAGAATGATGATGATTGATCCTACACCTTGTGTTGCGCCACCCCAGAACACTTGGTGCTGCCCACCCAGGTTTGGATTTGGTCCAGCTTTCCAACCAAAAGCCCAAGGGTTCGGTTGACCAGTAGTCAATGCTGGACGGTCGTACCATAGAGTTCTGTAGCCTTGCTCGGAGAGTAGACGTCTCGACATTAAGCCGAGTGCGTACTTGAGCATGTCGTTGCAGTTGCTGGCCAACATTCCAGCTGCGAATGAAACCGCTGGGCTTTTGTATTCAACTGGCATGAGCCGTCCGGCTTTGTTCAGAGCATAGCCTTGTGCCACCAAACCGGTAGGTGCAAGTAGCACCGTTGTAGATGTTTTTCTCATCTGTAGTGGTGCCAAAATGGTCTCACCGACCATTTCTAAATAGCGTTTGCCTGCTGCCTTGGCGATCACCGAACCAATTAGGCGAAAACTAAAGTTGGAATATAGATATTGTGAACCGGGTTCTGAAACCAGCGGAGTATGAACGAGAATGTCCAATTGATCTTTCCACTCAACTTCTGGATTTACTTTCTCTGCCACGCCAGCAGCCATAGATGAGAGCTGGCGTACCGTGAGCCTTTTGTATGGTTTTGTCAGTCCGTCAACATATTTCTCTAGAGGGTCGTCAAGGCCCACGAGGCCTTTGTCGACAAGCGACAGCAGAGTGATACCGGTAAATGTTTTGGTCACTGATGCTAAACCAAATATGGTGTCAGTCGTAACTGGTATGCGTCGCTCAATATCAGCATAGCCGTAACATTTCTCAAAAACTACTTGGCCTGATTTGATAATTCCAATTGAATAACCCGGAACATTGCAAGTAACCATACGTTCTTTGATCATTGCGTCAATATTTGCCAAGCGTTGATCGAAATTGTCACCACCCTGTGGTGTGCTTTGTCTGTATACTTGTTGGCCAAATTGATATTTATTTGGTGATTGTCCGTATTCATAGTAATTGGGCTGTCCCTGTGGTTGTGACAAGGCACCCTGACTGCAGAGCGTAGCTAGAATCGAGGCTAACGCTATGGAATTTTTCACTTGGCTTGTTCCTGTTTAACGTCTCTAATGGTTGTCGTGTCTGGTTTTCGGCCTGCTTCAGGTTCTGTGGTCGCTTCTGGTTGTTCATCTTTGAACCAATTAGGGTTAAAGCTAAATCCAAATCCTGCCTCTTTTGCACCTAGTTCTGGGCGATATGGGTTTTGACAAACGTAGATTAGGTAGACGTTCATTGAAAGGAAGATGACTACACTTCCCGTCATTAAAAGTTGTGATATCAGATTTTCGACAAAGAAAAAATAGGTGAAGAGCACTATCATCGTTCCACCAGCAATTAGTACCGCCCATAGTATCGGCGAGAGTTGACTTTTTGCTGCTACCATTCGGTATTTGCGGGCATCAGAAAGCTCTTCTAAATCTTGCAACAATACGGCGTAGCACTCACGCTCATTTTCGTTGCGTGGTGCGTAGCCAACAATGTCTTTCCAGAGTTGGCGGTAAGGGACAGTAGTGCCCTCTTTCTCCCCGCCGCTTTCTACCTTTTCCCAATCTTGGTTCACTGCGATGGTGGCATAGTTATAGAGACTTTCGCATATTTTGCGTTTGGCCATTGGCTCGAAGCAGCGGCTCACGTGATAAATGTTGGTCAGTCGATTAGCTTCAACGACTGCTTTATCGCTGGCCGTGTCTACTTTACTCTCGGCATTGACAACGATGAGACCGACCAGAATCGCATAGAGTGTGCCGATAATGGCTAGTAAATAGCCACCCACTTCATGGGAGGCCTCAAGCACTTCTCTTGAGGTTCGTTTTCTTACTACAAACACACCCACTAGCGAGAGGGCTGTAGTTCCGCCAACGATAACTAAACAGTCAATTAGGGCGCTCATATTTTCCAGTGTCTAATCTTTGGTAGCTGCTTTGCCCGAGACTAGGGCTGTAGAAGTCAGTAATCATATATTATCGAGGTAGCCATAGATCGCCTACAGCTAGTTATTTTATTGCCGTGGTGGTTGGATTCGTGGCGGCCGCAGATGATAGGATTTTTTGAGGCTACTTATCTGCAGAAAGAGCGATTTCATGTTTAGATTCGACCCGGCAATTGGCAAGAATTATTTTTGCAATCTCGTAGACTGCATGGGTGCAATCCAGATTGTTTGTCTTGGGTAGAGCAATGCTTTCTCGATCTTCAACATGCTTAAGAGCTTCGACCATGGACACTAAGTCTGATGGACTGTTAATTGGTTGCGCTAGACCTGCGTCAATCAATATCTCTGCTGTGCCGCTCTCTTGCGGCATTGGTTCGGTGAGCATATCAATTGCCATGGGAAGATGACGAGCGATCGCTTCGAAAGTGGTAAGTCCACCGGCTTTGGTTACTAGTAGATCGCATGCACTCATGGCATCAGATAACGATGGCAGCTCTCTTTTTACTACAGTTTTAAAGGGCATTTCTAACGAGATTTGTTCGATTTTCTGGAATAGTTTTTCATTGTTTCCGCAAATAACTAGCATTTGAACTGGTTTACGTACAGATTTTAGTGCACTATAGATTTTGATAAAATTGCCACCACCAGCCCAGCCTGCTGTTAAGCAGATAGTCACCTTATCTGGTGCTAATCCCAGGTCGGTGAGGAATTTTTCCCGACTAGTTTCTGCTGGTCGCAAGAAGATAGGATCAACTGGCATGCCAATGATGACTATTTTGGCTCTGTCTATACCGAGTGACAGCAAGCGCTTTTGAGCTAGTTCGTTCGCTACGATAATGGTGCTGGCCTCAAGGCAGGCCCAGCCGTTCCACAGTTGGCCGTTTGGATCAATTACGTCTAGAATTAACAGCGGCTGGTTGGGGAGATTAGCCTCTGCTAGTGCTTTGGCTAAATAGTGATTGGCCATAGGGTGGATTGATACCACCACCACAGGTTTGATTTTATTCAAAAGCTGCTGCAAGTATCCAGAGGCGAGCCAATAGCCGAAGGCTGAGTTGTCTGGCTTTAGGCTTTCTATCATGCTGTAGTAGTACTTCATCCAGCCTTGCTGGTAGCGCAGGAGAACATTGTAGATGCCGACGAATACTTGGTGGAGAGGATGGCTGTTTTCAACCACGTCGACGATAACAACCTCATAGGTCTCTCCTGCACTTTCTGATTTTTTACGTAGTATCTCGTTGATAGCATTTTCGATTGCTGTAGCGGCACTGCGGTGGCCACCACCAGTGTTTGAGACACAGAGCAGAATTTTATTGCTTGCTATAGGCTTGGCCACCGGCACACCTAGCTGTTGCTTTTGAGACTTTCCTAATATTCTTTACTTAAGTGACTGCCATTTTTCAGAAAAGATCCATTATTCGCGGGAGTATTTGTCGTTTTGGTCACAACTAAGTTGACCTATGCCGTAGAGGCAATGATAGTAGGCCTTTCGCCTATTGTTAATCTTTTTCATTCGGGAGGGCATTGCCACTTTCGCTGGGCAGCATCGCCACTTCCATAAGTTCTTGTTGGCTCAGGCTCTCTTTGCTCAGGAGCAGCTTGGCTGCGGCTTCGAGATTGGTTTTGCGTTCAGCCAGGATGCTGAGCGCTTTCTGCAAGGCTGCGTTAACTAATTCTCTTATGGCACAGTCAATTTCGCGTGCTGTTTCTTCGCTGAATTTTCGCCCTTCCATGTCTGTGGGCTTATAGCCATTGAGAAAAGCCTGCGTTTCCCCTTCGTATGTTACCGGGCCTAGTGACTTGTTCATGCCATAGCGTGTCACCATACTGCGGGCTATCTCTGTTGCTTTAGATAGGTCGTCGGCAGCTCCTGTAGAAATGTCTTCAAAGGTGAGCATTTCTGCGGCTCTGCCTCCTAACAGTACTGCTAGTCTATTTTCTAACTCACTTCTCGACATGAGAAAACGGTCTTCGTTAGGCCGTTGCATAGTATACCCAAGGGCAGCGACGCCACGGGGGATAATCGATACTTTCTGAATTGGATCGCTACCAGGTAGGGCGGTTGCAACTAGTGCATGACCAATTTCGTGATAGGCAACTATTTGGCGATCTTTGGTTGCTAATAGTCTGTTCTTCTTTTCAGGACCGGCAACAATGCGTTCAAGAGCCGTGTTGAAGTCGGACAGTTCAACAGTCATGGCATTGCGCTTGGTGGCACCTAGTACTGCTTCATTAACTAGGTTTGCTAGGTCGGCACCAGTAAAGCCTGTTGTGGCAGCTGCCATAGCTTCAACAACATCCGCCGGGGTGCAAGTTACTTTGCGTAGGTGTACTGTGAGAATTTGCTCTCGGCCGATTTTATCAGGGCGATCAACGACGATATGACGGTCGAATCTGCCTGCTCTTAGGAGCGCCTGATCGAGAATTTCGGGTCTATTGGTAGCTGCCAGCAGGATGACACCTTGCCTTGGATCAAAGCCATCCATCTCTACCAGTAGCTGATTGAGTGTTTGCTCTTTTTCGTCGTGGCCACCCATTGCGTTGAGGCCCCTTGAGCGGCCTAAGGCATCTAACTCATCTATGAAAATAATGCACGGTGCTTTTTCTTGCGCTTGTTTAAAGAGATCCCTCACACGAGCGGCTCCAACCCCAACAAACATTTCCACAAACTCAGAACCACTAATTGAGAAGAATGGCACTGCGGCTTCACCAGCCACTGCTCGGGCTAGCAAAGTTTTGCCTGTACCTGGTGGGCCGACTAGTAATATTCCCTTTGGTAAATGGCCTCCTAGGCGATTATATCGCGCTGGCTCTTTGAGAAAGCCAATAACTTCCTGCAGATCTTCTTTTGCTTCGTCGACTCCAGCTACGTCTTTAAATGTTGTTTTGACATCGCTCTCCATATAGGTCTTGGCACCACTTTTGACAATTGCTCCTGTCCCGAAACCGGGAATATTTGAATCACTGTTTGCAATTTTTTGGGCAATCAGTGAGCTTATTCCAAATAGGATGATGATTGGAATGCACCAAGAGGCTAGTGATTTCCAGACCAAATCTTCTGGTACGCCTTGAAAAACTTCGGTGTGCTGGGCTAGACGAGTGGCTAGTTGCGGATCTTCAATTCGTACTGTGCGGAACGACTTGGTTTTCTTGTCTGCGGTTATTAACGTGCCTTTGATCTCTTCAGGTGATACATAGATCTCTGAGAGCTTATTGTTATCCAGTTCCTTAAGAAAGCGACTATAGGGAATTTTTTCAACTTGGGGAAAGCCAAATAGCCCTGTGAAAATTAGATTGAGCCAAAAGGCGATCAGGCCAAGGCGTAGGAGGTTCTCATAGGGCGGAGTTGTCTTCTTGTCGTTTTTTTGCACTCTTCGACCTATTTTTAGGTTGCTGCCAGTAATTGTGCCCAGTGTATTATTTTTCTCTTCATGCATCACTCTTTTGATTGATGTTTTCTCTGGTCAATTTATTTAAGTTTAGGGTGATGGACAGTCCTTAATCTAGTTGAGGTTCTTATGCAAAGAGTTAGCCAGGTTCGCCAAGTGATGCCGCTAATTATTTTGATTGCAATTGCCGTTATTGCCTCGGTGGTCTGTTTGTTCTTTGCTGCCCGGCAATCGGCTTCGCATGATCTGAAGACTGGCCTGCAATTACAACAGGGCCACTGATTGAGTTTTGGAGGGTATAACACTGATTGGTAAGACCATCTATTGGGAACCTAGTGTCATGCCAGCGTCAAAGCTAAAGAATGTCAGTTAAATCCTCGGACATGGCGCTAAACGGAAGTGCTTCCGGGTCAATCAAGAAATTGCCTGTCGCATTCTTGAGAGTGTTCCTGGTGGATATTTAGTCAAAGTAGATGACGTCGATTTGCCTTCCTATTTAGTAAGTGAAGCGCGCATCGAATCGGGTCAAGAAATTTTGGCACAGGTTTTTTGTATTCATAATGGCAGTCTGATTCTTTGCCCGTTGGCTGGTTGAAGGGCTTAACCCTAAGATTATCCCAAGGGATGATTCGCCATCTGTATTTTTATGCCACGATTGCTTACGAGTGAGAGAGTTTGTTTATGAATAGTAGGGAGTTTGTCGCCATTCTGGCAAGGGCCAGTCCGGTGGTCTGGCGCTCGTAACTATTGGTAATTCACTTAGAGGTGATGATGGTATCGCTCAAAGGGTCTGCGATGCCCTAGACCCTGCTCTTCTGGGGCGGGTTTGTCGTTTTGACCTTGGTACTTTCACTAACTTGCTAGGTGACTGTCTAGCTGGTCATCACTCTGCTGTAATTGTCGACGCTACTAAGAGCGGTACTGTCGCCGGTAACATTTCTATTACTGATTTGAGTGTTATGGCTAGTGGCTGCTGGGCTGCTCCTTTAAAATGTCCTTCTAGTCATGGTCTTTCTTTGGTCGATGAGTTGATTCTGACCAATGGTCGAATTAGCTTGCCCAAACAAATTATATTGTTTGGCGTTGAGGTGAGTGATGTAGACTGGGCCGCTCAACTGTCACCGGCCCTAGAAAAGTGCTTGCCCTCGATAGCTAGTAGCCTGACCCGCTTGGTTGTTTCTACATTGGACGTGACAAAAGATGCATGAGGCGTCGGTAGCTCAGTCCATCCTCAATATCGCCAGTAAGAAGTTGGCTAGTACTGCTCACACCGATACTGTAACTGCAATTCATGTGATCATCGGTCAGTTTCGCAATATTGACATTGATTCCCTTAAATTTGCTTTTGACAATATTCGGCCAATGTACGCCGGTTGTTCCAATTGCAAACTAGAGGCTGAAGTAGTTACTGCTCGGGCGACGTGTAGAGGTTGTTCCGATACTTACAACCCTGATATGGCCACTTCATTTCGCTGTCCTCGGTGCGGCAATGGCGTTGGTCAGCTAATATCAGGGGAAGAACTTGATGTGATAGGTATTACTCTGCGGTAAATAGTTCTTTTGTATAGAACAGGTGGATGATTTAAGTGCACGATTCTTCTGACGAACACATGCTTGAGCGAATTCTTGCAGGTAACGACGACCTCGCAGCTCATAACCGCGAGCATTTCGACGAGTTAGGCCTAACAGCCGTTAATATTATGAGTGCTCCAGGGGCTGGCAAGACTACCTTGCTTGAGGCCACGGTTGCAGCTTTGGCGCCGAAACACAATATTTTTGTGGTGGAAGGCGATATGGTCGGTAACTTAGACGCTGAAAGGCTTCGCCGTGTTGGAGCGGCCGTTTTTCAGATTTGCACGGGTCGTAGTTGCCATCTCGATGCCCAAATGGTCGCTCGATTCTTACATTCTGAGCCTCTGCAAGGGGTTGAACTGCTTTTGATTGAGAATGTTGGCAACTTAGTCTGTCCGGCTGATTTCAAGCTGGGCGAGCACCGGCGGGTTGTTTTGCTTTCGGTGACAGAGGGAGATGATAAGCCTATTAAATACCCAGTTATTTTTCGCAGTTGCGACGCTGTGGTATTCACCAAGTGTGATCTGCTGCCTTACGTAGATTTTGATATTAATAGAGCCATAGAAAACATTCGGGTTTTGAATCCTGAAGTTGAAACCTTCGTTGTTTCATCTAAAGATAAAACGGGTTTGACAGAATGGAATGCTTGGCTGAGCAAAAAGGTACAGACAAAAGTCGTATCGAGTTGAATTTAAACCGATCGGTTGATGTTGAAAAGGCAAAAATCAGCTCTAATCAGTAAACACTCTAAAGTGTTGTTAGTGAGGAAAACGTGCAAAAAAGTTTCACCCTACCTAAATCTGACTTTGACCAATTTTTTTCCCTTCTGGGGCAAATGGGCACTGTGTATGCTGCAGTGAAAGTATCGGATCAGTCATTTGCCTTTCGCGCTGTTCAATCAGCTAGTGAGATTGCCTTTGATGCTATACGCACAATTTTGCCGCCCAAGAAATTTTTCTATCCTCCGAGCGAAACGCTCATTACATACGATAAAGATGGCATCTACGAGAACCAACCAGAGCTTGAATTCAAAGTAATTTTTGGTGTTCATCCTTGCGACTTAGCCGGCCTAGGCATTATGGATAAGATATTTGCTTCTGGTCATGCCGATAGCCACTACATGAGGCAAAGAGAAGCTAGTTTTGTTATCGGCCATTCTTGCATGCCTGATAAGCACTGCTTTTGTCAGTCGATGGGTAGTGACTGCGCCAAGGCCGGCTATGACATTTTTCTTACTGATATCAATACTGATTATTTTATTGAAGCTTTGACTCCCGCTGGAGATGAGTTCATTGCTTTAGCGCAACCAATTCTCGCTAGTGCTACAGAAAAAGATCATGAGCGTAATCATAATTTTTGGGAAACCCGCTCGGCAGCTTTCACCAACGGTTTTAGCTCTGGCAATTTGAAAGTGACTATGGAAGGCGAGTGGGACAACAAGTTATGGGATGAACTTGGCGAGCGTTGTCTTAGTTGCGGCAGTTGTACGCCGGTTTGCCCAACTTGTTATTGCTTTGATTTAGTTGATATAGCTGGTCTCAACAACGATTCTGGCTCGCGTAAGCGTGAATGGGATAGTTGTCAATTCACTGGCTTTGCTAAAGTTAGTGGTGACTTTAATTTTCGTCCCACTCCCGTGGATCGCCTGAAGTTTTGGTACAGGCACAAGTTGCATGGCTTTGATGATGCCTATGCCGATAAGACCTGTGTTGGCTGCGGTCGCTGCACTGTTTCGTGCCCATCTGGCATTGACGATATAGTGGCTGTGGTTAAAGCATTACAAGTGTCTTCTGCTGCAAAAAACGTTGAGGTGTCTGATGCCTGAGAATAATTCAGAGTCTAAATGTCCACCCTCTAGTTGTGCTGCAAATACTTGTACGGCCTATTTGCCCACTAGGGCTATTCTCAGTAAAGTAACTGAGATGGCTTACGATAATTACTTGTTCGAGTTTGAGCAAATTGACCCGATTTTTAGTTCTTGCTTACCAGGTCAGTTTGTTGAGCTCTGGATTCCAGGTGTGGGTGAGAGCCCTATTTCGGTTTGCTCTGGGCGAGTTGGTGGAACCCTACCATTGCTTATTCGCAAAGCTGGTAGAGTGACCAAAGCCCTGTTTGATTTAAAGCTCGGAGACTGGGTTGGGTTAAGGGGCCCCTATGGTCACGGCTTTCCTGTTGAATTGTACAAAGGGCAGAACGTTTGCATGATTGCAGGCGGCCTCGGTGTTGCGCCTCTGCGTTCTGTTTGGCAATATTTGATTAATCATCGCCAAGACTACGGACGCTTGGTGCTCATTTATGGCATGAAACATAGCGATGAGATTTTATTTGCCGATGAGTTGATGGCGCTGCGCCAGAGTCATGAGCTTGAATTGTTTTTGGCAGCTGAAGATGTCACTGTTTGCCATATTGCTAACTTAGATATCGACGCTGGTCGAGTTACCGATCTAATAGATGTTGCCGAGCTTTCCAGCGATATGCAAGTGGCTATTTGTGGCCCACCTGTCATGTACAGGTTTGCAGTAGAGAGCTTACGGCGTAAGGGTATTGCTGATGAGAGAATCTGGCTTTCATTAGAAAGGCACATGAAGTGTGGCATTGGTAAATGCGGTCATTGCTTTATAGGTGGAAAGTTTGCCTGCCAGGAAGGACCAGTTTTTCAAGTGACTGAGTTGGCTAATATGCATGAAGTTATAGAATATCCTCGCGAGAAAATTCAGATATGAGTGTTGCTAAAGTACTACCGACTATATCTGTTGAGGGCTTGACTGGCTGTGCTGGCGAATTGCTAGTGATACTAGAAAATCTCGATCAGCTTTTGCCTTATGTGCGTATCAAGAGTTTTCCATTTGCGCAGAGTCGAAACGAAGATGGCCCCGTTGATATCACATTTGTAGAAGGCAGTGTCAGTCAGAACCACGATTTAGAGAAGCTCACTAAAATACGCGCTAATTCGCGCTGGCTTGTGGCGGTTGGTAATTGTGCCACCACTGGTTGTTTGCAAAAAGCTTCGTGTCAACAGTGCACTGCTAAATCTATGATGCAGGCAGTTTATGGTAATGATTCAACTTTGTCATTTTTGCCGGCTCAACCACTTGAGCACTATGTCAAAGTTGATGTATCACTTTCTGGCTGCCCAATCAATGCTACTCAATTTCTTGCAGTGACTGCTAGTCTGCTGCGCGAGCAGCTGCCCTACATAACCAGTAAGCCTGTTTGCCTTGAGTGCAAGATGAAAGAGAATCCCTGTGTTTTAATTGAGAAGAATGCGCCATGTCTAGGGCCAATTACAGCTGCAGGATGTGGTGCTCTTTGTCCCAGTGTGGGTGCTGCCTGTTATGGCTGCTGGGGTGTGTGCGATGAGCCTCAGATTGAAGCAATGAAGATCATTCTTTCGGAGAAAGGCTATGACGTCGACGAGATTTACAGTCGCTTGAAAGCATTCGGGGCCCCCGAACATCTTTTCGAGCGCATGGATAAGAAAGCAGTTTAACGGCAAGATCAGAGCAGAGCCTTGGGGTAGAAGAATAATGGATATTGAGCGCAAATCAATAGAGATTAGTGAGATTTGTCGCGTAGAGGGTCACGCTGCAGTAACTGTTAACTTTGAGAACGGTGTTATTGCAGATGTGCAGCTGAATGTCTTTGAAGGTGCTCGGTTTTTTGAGCGCATTGTTCTTGGGCATATGTATGACGAAATTCCTCATATTACATCCAGAGTTTGTGCCATTTGTTCTACTGGGCACGTGGTGGCAGCAATTAAATCGATAGAGGGCATATTCGGTTTTGTGCCCGCCAGTCGTGATTTATTGCACCGTGAACTGATGCATTTGGGCATGATTATTGAATCTCACGCCACTCACATTTGCGCTTTAGCTTTGCCTGACTTTCTTAATGTTGGCGATTTAATGACCCTTGCCAGCCAGCATCCTGCTGAGTTTGAGATATGGAAGCAATTACGCTCGCTTGGTTCAACCATTCAAACTATTGTTGGTGGCAGGCCCTTTCACCCTGTTAATTTGCATGTTGGTGGATTGTCGAGTTATCCAGACAAAGAGCAGCTTGTTGAGATGGGTAAGTTACTTGACCAAAATCAAGAGAATGCTATGAATCTATATAGGCTTTTGGCTGGCTTGAATGTAGCCTTCGGTCAAGGTGTTGCACCTGTATATTCGGCTTTGATTCCCGCTCAAGATGGTTATGGCTATTTTGGTGAAGAGATAAGAACAAGTACTGGTTTTCAAGCCAACGTAGATGAGTATCGGCACTATTTAAATGAAAAGGTCGTTCGCTACAGTCATGCCAAGCAGTCTACTTTTGATGGGCAGCCTTTTATGGTCGGTTCGTTAGCGCGGTTGGCAATGTTTGCTGAGAGGTTGAGACCAACAGCTTTGGCTCTTTATGAAAAGAGCCCGTTGGCAAGCAAGAGCCACAATACAATCTTGAACAACTTGGCTCAGGCTATCGAATTAGTCGAGGCTATTGATCGCTCGAAAGTTATTATTGAGACTTTACTGGCCGCTAGTCCCGGGGGAAGCAATAGTAAGTTTATCCATCAAGCGCCGCTTCTTGAAAAGAGAGCCGGTGCCAAGACCGGTGCTGTAGAATGTCCAAGAGGCACTCTCTATCATTTCTATGAATTAGATCTGTCGGGTAAAGTCGTTGCTGCCGATATGATAACGCCCTCTGCTCAAAACACAGCTCGTATTGAGAGCGATATTCGTCAACTGGTTGCTGGCCTAAAAGAAGAGCAGGCAGACTCGATACAAGCTAAACTAGAGACTCTTGTGAGGGCCTACGATCCCTGCAATACATGTGCTACACATATGGTGCAAGTTGTTTACAAATAATAGCTAGTATTCGACTTGTAGCTAAGAAGCCAAGACCGGGAGAATTTAAGATATAGGCAAAAGCTCGTCAGTGCTGCTGAAGCTGCTCAAAAGATTACTTCAGGCGATTCTGTATATATTCATTCGAATGCCGCTGCTCCAGCTAGTTTGATTGAAGGTATGCTGGCTCGGGC
This sequence comes from bacterium Ga0077546, assembly GCA_001464165.1. Next base: position 2,677 of record LNEX01000103.1, on the reverse strand, counting down.
AGCGCATTTGCGCGACGTTACGATTTTGCATCTATTGACCATGGGGCGAGCAGAATACGCTCGTCGAGAGTACGCTGAGTCGTTTAGAGTGCATGCGCTTTTTATAGGTGAAAATGTTCGCCAGTCGGTGAATGAAGGAAGGGCCGACTACATGCCGGTTTTCTTAAGTGAGATACCGGCTCTTTTTGAGCGCGACATTGTCCCTGTTGACGTTTGTATGATTCAAGTTTCGCCGCCTGATGCTCACGGCTATTGCAGCTATGGTGTATCAGTAGATTGTACTATTGCCGCACGTCGCAAAGCGCGTATAGTCATTGCCGAAGTTAATAGACAAATGCCGCGCACTTTAGGTCGTGCCTTTGTTCATATCGATAAGTTCGATTATGTAGTGGAGTGCGATAGAGCGTTGCCTGAACTATTAGCTGAAGAGCCGACACCAGTGGAAGAGGCGATTGGTCGCAATGTGGCATCGCTTATTGAAGATGGGGCGACATTACAGCTGGGTATTGGCTCAATACCAAACGCCATTTTGCTGCAGCTGGGCGACAAACGAGATCTTGGTATTCATAGTGAAATGCTTTCAGACGGCGTTATTGATCTAATTGAAAAAGGTGTAGTTACTAATGATGCCAAGACCGTCTTGCCAGGCAAAGTCGCCGTCAGTTTTGTTATTGGTAGTCGTCGCCTTTATGACTTTGTCAATGATAATCCGCTCTTTGAATTTCAAACTAGTGACTATATTAACGATCCTTTTGTAATTTCGCAGAACAATAAAATGACTGCGGTAAATTCAGCTCTACAAATTGATGTAACAGGCCAGGTAGCAGCCGATTCAATTGGTGATTATTTGTACAGCGGTGTCGGTGGACAGGTTGATTTCATTAGAGGTGCCGCTCGGGCCAAGAATGGCAAGGCGATAATAGCCCTACCATCGACCGCTAAAAATGGCACTATATCGAGAATTGTTGCCAATTTAGCGATTGGTAGCGGAGTTGTTACTTCGCGCGCTGATGTGCACTATGTGGTCACCGAGTTTGGTATCGCTCAGCTTTATGGCAAGACCCTCAAGGCGAGAATGCAGGCCCTTGTATCAATTGCCCATCCAGATTTCAGAGAGAAGCTTGAAGCTGATTGCGAGTTGATTCACTGGCACTAGCTCTAGCCGCAGTATTGATAGGTAAACTTGATAGGTAGACTTGTTGGGAGATTGTTGTGAATATATTGATTGCTATTGATCAAAGTGCCTTCGCTTCAGATGTTGTCGATTTTATTGGCAAGCATCGATGGACTGACTCTGAGCACTTTACAGTGGTGCATGTAGTTGATTCTTTATTGGTAGGAAGCCACATGAGCTTTCTGCCGTCGCCTGTGCTTGATGAGATTAAGCAAAAAGCTCGTGACCAGGGGCGAAAGGCTGTTCACCAAGCTGCTGAGCGGTTGCGCGAACTTTTTCCTGATGCATCTGTTAATGAAGAGATTTTAGAAGGTTTTGTTGTTGACTCGATTGTTGATTACGCTGCTACTTGGCCAGCCGAAATTGTTGTGATCGGTTCCCATGGCCACCGTGGTAGTAATAAGTTTACCCTTGGAAGTATCGCTCGATCGGTCTCTACTCAAGCCCAGTGCTCTGTATTGATTGTCAATTCACATGGTGACAAAAAGACTCAGTAGGTGAGCAATTGCCCCTCTCCTGAGTCTTTTTGTTTTACTTTCTGGTTTTGCTAGCTTTATGCTTAGTAGCGCAGAGCTGCCGCCATTCCTTCGTATTTCGCTAGGCTATTGCTCGGCAGAAATACTACTTCGCCATTAAACTGGAAGGTCAGAGAAATCATTTGATCACTTACCGACAGCTGGTTTTCTTTACCGCTTTTGATTTCCAGTGCTTCTAATTCTTCTAGGTAGAGCTTCTCTACCCGTCCGGTTTTGATTAGTTGGGTTATTTCGTCAAGGCCAGAACCAAGGCGCTTTTCATGCCCAAGTTTTTCTAGCTCTTCAAGCTCTTTAACTACTTTAGCTGTTTTCCATATTTCCACTTGCTCTTTGGCAACTTTGAGAACATCTGCCGTACTAGCGTGCTCGTAGTTTCCGTCAAGCGAAGACATGACATATTCTGATAGAGAAGAAGTGTCGCCGAAGTGAGCTGTTCCGATTACAACTACAGGCCACTGCAAAGATTTACATAGCTCAGCAACTGCGTCATGAATCTTATGTTCTTCGGCCTGGTTGCTATGGTCATGCGATTTCAGTAAATGGCCGACATGAGTTAGTTTTTCATTTTCTTTGATTTCAACGATTTGATCTGCGGTAGCTTCAAAGAGGCGAACGAGATGGCCACCACCAACAAGAACGTGAAAACGTGGACAGTTAGCTGCTGAATAGGCTACTTCACTGGCGGCGAAAGCATCGCCTAATACTACTCTTTCTGTGGCTCTATAGTTGAGAGGCACAACCTTAGCGAAATCTTTGGCGATGAAAATTGCCACACTGGCGTTGTGTGTTTCAGATTCCAAGCCTGAGAAGATTAGCTCTAAGCGCTTCATTAGTACGTCGCGATCTGAAGTCGATACTTCTTTGTGAATCAATTTAGTCGCTTCAGCCATCATGTGTTTTAGTTTGGCTTCATTGTCGCGTTTAACGATTCCTAGATCGACGATAATAGAAAGAATTGGAGATTCTT
>LNEX01000102.1 GCA_001464165.1 bacterium Ga0077546 | reverse complement strand
GTTGTCTTGCAGTAGCTCACCACGAAGCTCAATTTTGAGATCTGCTGGCAACTTAAGCTGCTTGAGCAGACCTGAAATCATCGGGTCATATGCATCTTGCGATACATTTCCCTTAACCTGAACGGCGGCCCATGGAGAATTTACATCAGCAATAACAATGCCCATTAAATCTGGCTCGAAAATTTCACCAATGAAAGTAAAGAATGCCTCCAGAAACTGGCTGCGTGGCTCAACCAGAGCTGTCAGGGTGCGGGCTGTGCGATTGACTGCCCGCTCTAAAATTAAGTCGTTGAGCAAGCTAGAATAGCTTTCTACTAGATTATTGGAAGAAAATCCTTGGGAGGGCACCAACACTCCGCGGCCAATAGATTTCTCCCAGCCAGCTAGACGGGCGTTTTCAGCAAGGTCGCGAATCATGCGTGCAACTTTCGCTGGCTCCTTGAGATCCTCTTCACCTACTACAACGTCGGGGCGAGCCGCCTTAATCCAAAAATCATCAGTAGCAGTTTCACCGCTATAAAAAAGTACGACCGGCAGTTGGCTGACAAGCTCACTAGATTTAATCAAGCTTGCTAGTTGATAACCACTAAGGTCGCTGACCTTGGTAGCGGCAACGACAATATCAGCGCCATCACTGGCCAATTCATCTAAAGCATCAAAGCCACCGCCACAAAAGACGATAGACAACCCTTCATCTTTCAGCGCCTGCCTCAGTTTAGGGCTTGAGCTTCTGGAATCTTCTACGTACAGTACCTTGATATCCGCCAAGATTTGTTTCCTGCCCACTGTGAATTCTAACAACTCATTACTTTACCGTAGTCTAGCGCATCATCAAGAGCTTGAGGCTTCAAGAGGCAGTTTCAAATGCTATGATCAACAGTTACGGTAGAAATTGAGACTTGACCAAATTATCAGGTGAACAATGTTGACAGCCACGACACTGAAAGACTTGCCATTAGGATTTAGACTAACTGAAGATCAGCAATTGATCAAAGAAACAGTGAGAGAACTTGCACAAGCGGAATTCGCTCCGAGAGCAGCTGAAGTAGACCGCAATCACCGTTTTCCGCGAGAGAATTGGGATTTATTGGCTCAATCAGACCTTTGCGGCCTGCCTTTCCCTGAAGAATACGGCGGCGCTGGCATGGACCATGTTTCGTATAGTACCGTTGTGGAAGAGTTAGGCAGCGCCTGTGCCACCACTTCGGTACTCTACTCGGCTCACGTCTCGTTGTGTGCCACTCCAATCTATATTTTCGGCTCAGAAGAACAGAAAAAGCGCTTTTTACCACCTATGTGTCAAGGTAAGAAGATGGGCGCTTTTGCTCTTTCTGAACCAGACTCCGGCTCAGACTCGGCAGCCGCCAAATGCATGGCCGTTCGCAAAGGCGACCAATTCATTTTGAACGGATCGAAAAACTGGATCACAAACGGAGTAGAAGCAGATTATTACCTCGTTATTGCCCAAACAGACCAGACTCTTAAGCATAAGGGCCTTGTAGCTCTGATTGTTGAAAAAGGTTCGCCTGGTTTTACTTTTGGGAAGCTCGAAGACAAGCTCGGCATCAAAGGTTCATCAACCTGCCAAATTAATTTTGAAGATACTCCAGTACCAGTGGCCAATATGCTAGGCAACGAAGGAGACGGCTTTAAAGTATCCATGGTCACCTTAGATGGTGGCAGAATTGGTATTGCCTCACAAGCAGTCGGTATTGCTCAAGGAGCTTGGGATCACGCTTTCAAATACAGCAAAGAGCGCGTTGCTTTCAATAAAACAATCAATCAGTTTCAAGCCATTCAATTCATGTTTGCCGAAATGCAAACCGAAATAGATGCCGCTAGGCTTCTGACTTACAACGCCTGCGTCGCCCAAGATCGCGGTGACAAATTCACAAAACTGGCGGCGCAAGCAAAGCTCTTTGCCTCAGAAGTAGCAATGAGAAGTACTGTAAAATGTGTACAAATTTTCGGCGGATACGGTTTCGTAACAGACTACCCAGTGGAACGTTATATGCGTGATGCCAAAATCACCGAAATATATGAAGGCACATCAGAAATTCAACGCCTGGTCATCGCTCAAAACGTATTGAAAGGACTATAAATCATGTCGTGGCAACCACCTCCCGCCCCAAATCCAAATCAAGGCGGCGGCAACAATCAAAACCAGGGCAATTCTGGCGGCCCAGTCGGCAAAAACTTTAAAGAGATCAGCTACTACGAACTCTTACAAGTAGACAGAGATGCCCACCCAACGATTATTCGTTATGCCTATCGCTTCTTAGCTGCCATGTACCACCCGGACAACGGTGAATCAGGGGACGCTGAGAAATTCCGTATTATCACAGAAGCGTGGCGCACTCTTTCAGATGAAGGCAAGCGTGCAGCCTACGATATGTCACTTGGTGCCAAAGAAGCAAAGGCGGCAGCCCCCACTGCGCAAGGCGGAGGACCAAGCGGAGCACCCTCACAGTTTGGCAAAGACTCACTACCGAAGATTCCCAAAACCGGACTATCTTGGAACGAGATTGAGTTGCGTTTGGCCATTCTGCAAATCCTCCTTGGTCAGCGCAAAAAGCGTCCTCAAACTGGCGGCGCTACCGCAAAAATGATGATGGACATTCTTTCGATTGACAACGTTGCTGAGATGGAATTCGCCCTCTGGTATCTGCGTGAAACCAATTTGATCGAAATGGGCGAGCGTATGTTCATGATTTCATGGCGTGGCGTCGACTATATTGTCGATCAACTGTCTAAGACTCAAGTGCTTGATGGCGGCGGCAAGACAGAACAGAAAATCAAAAAATTCGAAAATGTCGGACCCGACGGTGGCACACCAAATCTACCGGCGAGAACTCGCTAAAACGCATAAAAAAATCACTCAGCGTCAAACAAGCGAAAACTAAGGCGGTGCCATTTTGTCACCCCATGCACAGCAATAGCAGCGCGGTGAGCTTTTGAGCCATAGCCTTTATTGCTGTGCCAACTGTAGGCCGGATGCTGACGGGATAGCTCGACCATCAAGCCATCGCGATAAACCTTGGCTATAACCGATGCTGCAGCAATAGAAGCCGAATGGCTGTCACCCTGAATTACAGTAATTTGCTCAAGGTTCAATCCTTTCACTTTTTGATTGCCATCTACCAACAACAGTAACTGATCTGGACTATTTTGGATTTGCGCTAGAAGACTATCGATGGCGCGTCTCATCGCAAGAAGACTGGCCTGCAAAATATTGATCTGGTCAATTTCAGCAGGAGTAGCCTCGGCAATAGCGAAATGACAATGGGCACGCAAAATCTCTGACAAGTGCTCTCTCTGCTTTTGACTGAGGCATTTTGAATCATTCAAATCACTCAGTTGTTCAGCAAGAAACGAAGTCTTAGCTATGGTTGGCAACATTACTGCAGCAGCCACAACCGGCCCAGATAGGCATCCGCGGCCCACTTCATCAACCCCAATTAAGCCTGCTGAGGCACTTTTGAAAAGACTTAACTGTTGATCAGGCTTGGAGTTTCTCGCAATTGGCTTGCTAGCGCCAACAAGACCGGGGTTGCTCTTTTGAGCCTGCTTTAATATTCGAGAGTCAACAGCCCACAACTTAGAAAAATTGGTTTGAACCATGCTCTTACTTATTTAACTACGGCAAAAGGCGATCAAATGTGATGTCACCCAATTTTCCTGCTCGCAAATCGCGTAAGAAAATAGTAGCAGCACGATAATGATCAAGCCTACCGCCAAAAACTAAATAGTGCTTCTTCTCAGCAATGTAGTCAAGCCCATCTTCATAAGTCGAGAGCCCCGGCAAATAAGTCTCAAGTCTATTTGGATAATATTTTTTCATCAACATCAAGCCAAATTTTGCTATTTCAAGATTGTCGTAACCTTCAGCCGGTAATAAATTGAGCAGAGCCAGGCGCTGCCTTTCTTCCGGGGAAAACAAGTTAGCCGGTAATATGCCTGGGGTATCAAGCATCTCAAGCTGAGGGTGTACACGAATCCACTGGGTGCCCCGAGTTACGCCAGGAGAATCACCGGTCTTGGCCTTCTTCCGCCCCACAAACCAATTGATCAATGACGACTTGCCAACGTTGGGAATACCAACAACACAGGCTCTCATCGGCCGTTCCAAAAGACCTTTTTTGGCTAAAGCTGCACGCTTTTCAGCTGTAACGGCAAGGGCCGCTTCAATGAAGGTGTTTTTGTGAGCCATTGATTTCAAATCAAGAATCAAGCGTTTCTCAGGCGGTCCTTTTTGTTCCTGCTCGCTCGCCGCCTTGACAAAAGCCCTGAGTTTGTCGCCATCGCTCAAATCTGACTTCGAATAGATCAAAACTCTCGGCTTGTTACCAAAGATATCTCGTGAAGCCGGATGCCTGGTGGTCTCAGGTAGACGACCATCGAGCACTTCAATCACCAAGTCAACCCACTTGACGATCTCAGTCAAACGCTGAAATGGGGTGCTGGCCGCCTTAGGCTTCTTAATTATTTTCGTCGGTTGGCCAGCTGGCACAGCAGTAGCTGGTGCGGCACTATTAACTGCACTTGCGAACTTAGAAGGACGCCGCCCAACACCCGACGAGCGGGCAGACTGGGCGGCTTTCGCAGCAAGATCTGAATTCTTGCCAGCTACTCTCTTGGCATCACGTCCGGTATTAGACTTTCCAACACCAGACTTACTGCCACCCCCAGAGGAGCGAGCAGATCTGGAAGAGGCTTTCTTAATGCTCAACTCTAGCTTTGAACAGGTTCTGTAGCCGGAGCGGGAGCAGGAGCAGCTGCCTGAACTTGAGCCACAACTTTCTTGCCGCCGAGCTTCTCTTTAATACGAGTAGCTTTGCCAGTTCGCTGTCTCAAGTAGTACAACTTAGCGCGACGAACGTCACCACGACGCAATACTGTAATTTTTTCGACGCGTGGGCTATGGACGAGAAATACTCTCTCAATGCCAATACCCTGAAATACGCGACGAACGGTGAAGGTTTCACCGACTCCGTGACCGGAGTGCTTTATTACAACGCCTTCATAACCTTGAGTTCGTTCTTTGCCGCCCTCTTTGATCTTGACGAACACTTTGACAGTGTCGCCGACATCAAACGTGGGAAGGTTCGACTTCAGGAGTGGGGCTTCAATCTCTTTTATAATGCTATTCATAATTATGCCAGTTCACTAATTGGTTCTTCGAAGATATCTATAAGCAGTCTGCGATTGTAACACGGTCATCTCTAGCCTGTGGGGCAAGCGCAAACAAGCGTTAAGCGACATTGGAGATGTTTCATCAAATCTAAACAATTGTGGCTTGGGTTTACTTTGATCAAGCCTAATCGCTCTGAAGCACCGCCGATGGTGTCAGGCCCTCCGCACGAAGCAAATTAAGTTCAGCAATAAAGTCTTCAATGGAGCGAAACTGTCTGTATACGGAGGCGAATCGCACGTATGCCACCTGATCAAGGTTGCTCAAAAGCCGCAAACCAATCTCACCCAACATTGAAGCAGCCACCTCTCTGCGACCAGATGCCAACAATTCATTCTCCACCGAATCAACGAGATCATCAATTTGTTCAGCAGTTACAGTGGTCTTGGCACAAGCACGACTAATTCCGGCTCTGAGCTTATCTCTAATATAGGGTTCGCGAATACCTGAGCGCTTGACCACGAGAAACTGCACAGTCTCGAGCTTCTCGTATGTGGTGAAGCGCTTGCCGCATCCTTCACACTCCCGCCTTCGCCTAACCGAGTTCTCGGCGGTTAGACGGGACTCAAGCACTCGGCTCTCACGATGATTACAAAAGGGACAGAACATCTACCAATTATAGACCGTTGAGAACGCTGACAATGAAACACTCACAGCATTTTTTAATAGGTTTTGGCTTATCCCGCTCTATTAGAATTATAGAAATTCTCAGCCTAACAATAGAACCGCAAAGTTCTTTGAGCAAACCACTGAGTAGCTCGATAAATCAATAATATAATTACTCAATGGGACGGAAAAAAACTAACCACTACGAAATTCTAGGACTGGCAGCGAACACCAATGCCAGCCAAGCTGAGATCAAGCAAGCCTATCGCAAGCTGGTTAAATCTGTGCACCCAGATTTGTCGTTTCAGGCCAAACCTGATAATCAAGTAATGACCGAAACTGAACACATGATGTCTATTAACGAGGCCTATGAGACCTTGATGGACAGCGAGAAAAGAGCTCATTATGATTCAGTTGTAATACGCACGCGGCCACGCACAGGCATGCATATGCCCACCAGCGTGCAAGACTCGCTTGATGAAGAGAAAGCACGAGAACGTTATCTCAGACAAGTCTTTCACCCTCTGCGGCTCTCAATTGAGTCGATACTGTCTAAATATAAACAACGCCTCAGTGCTCTTTCTCAAGACATTTACGACGATCAACTCTTAGAAGAATTTTCGCAGTATGTAGACGAAATTGAAAAAACTTTGCTCAAGGCCAGC
>LNEX01000101.1 GCA_001464165.1 bacterium Ga0077546 | reverse complement strand
AAGGACTCTCTTGGTGATCGCTCGGCTCTTAGTGATTACTCAACAGTGGTCGCTCTTGGCCCCAAAGACCCTGGCTCGTACCTGATGAGAGCCGAATATTATAGAAGGAATAAACAGTTTGCCCGAGCCGTAGATGATTTTAACAGGGTTGTGCAATTGAGCCCAAAAGATGCCGATGCTTACATAGGAAGAGGGCACGCCTATGAGAGCATGAGTCAGTGGGCGCTTGCTCTGGAGAGCTACCGTCAGGCATTGCCGCTGTCACGAGAAGATAAGAGTTTGCTTGAAACCAATATCGCCAGATTAGCCAAATTGACTGGCAAAACTGGGCGTTAAGCAGGTTCTTAATAGTCGCTGTTTAATCTGCTGTGCCGGGTATAGATTACTTGGCTAAGGGGAGGAAGAGAGAATGGACAGTAAGAAAACTCGATTTTGTCAGGTCGCGCTCGTCGCTCTGTCACTAGTGAGTCTTTCGACCACTAGCCCAGCGGCTGCTCAGGTGGCTGGAGCCAACCAGACAATTTACCATGACGAACAAGAGATGCTTAATACTGATCAAGCTATGATTAACCAGTACACGAGTGCTGAAAATGAGGCTGAAAGTAAGCTTGCCGCTGAGCAGGCTAAAACTAATGCTTCCCGACTTTATGCTGAGCAGCGTATTCAAGAGTTGCAGAAGCAGAAGAAAGGCGTTTCGCCTTCACTGGCCGGAGCAAAATCGGGAGAAATGACTGTTCTGACTTCTTGGTTGCAGCAAGATAGTGCTTATCGTGCCAAACAGCAGGCTTACATTGACCAGCTAGAACAGTGCATTAGCAACCTGCGTACAAGTCAAACCAATACATTAGCCAATCTGAACACTGATATTAATGCCCTTAGACAGGGTGTGCAGGATGATAAGGATCAACAGAAGTTCCAGAATCAAATGCAAATGAACCAGTTTAATGAGTTGAAGAGTGAGATGGGAGCGTGCTCTTGGGGCGACACCCCGAGGGATGGTACCTACAACTCGGTTGGCGGCTATGGGTTTAATGGCGGTTATGGTTACAGCGCCATGGGTGGACGCCGATGGTTGGGAGGCGGAAGAGGTTATTAATTGTTGTCTGATAATTCTGAGCTAGGCAAGAAAAAGGGGGAGCAGACGCCTCTACCTCCGGCGCCGGCTGAAGCAAAAGACCCAGCTGCTGGCTATTCGTTTTTTGTAAATGAGCCAGGCAACTCACAGTATAACTATGGTTTAGATGTCTCTCTTTCTGACCCGGTAAGTCTTCCTGGTTATACTGCTTATGTTGCTGCGGCTTCTCCGGCAGCTCCCTTATCGCAGGGGCCAGTGACTCAGGCTGTTCTCTCGTCGCCGATGGCTCCATCTGCGCCAGTCAGTGCATCGACCTTCAATCCTAATTTAGACTACGCACCTGTCTATAGTGCTGCTGCTGCGGAAATGGCTCGTGAGCACGAGCGTGACGATATTCAAATTGACGCTGATCGGCCGTCAGTGTCCGCTCCTGCTATTTCTGAAGTTGCCTTTGCTAAGCCAGAGAGCATTGAGCAGAACGTCTCTTTTAGTCACTCTGCTAATGTGACTCAAGGTGTTACTGTTTTTGAGAATGCTACTTTTGGTCTTGAGGCTAGTGTCGCTCAAACAGCAGCTTCTATTGTGCATGCCGAACTTATACAAGATGCTGCACCGATCCAGAATGCAGTGCCTCTTCAGAACGTGGCACCAGTTCTAAGCGCATTCACTATTGAGAATGCTGCACCGATCCAGAATGCAGTGCCAGTACTTAGCGCTTTCACAATTCAAAATGCTGAGCCAATTCAAGACGCCTTGCCGGTTCAAAATGCTGAGCCAATTCAAGACGCCTTGCCGGTTCAAAATGCTGCACCAGTTCAGAATGCAATGCCAGTGCAGAATGCTGCACCAGTTCAAAATGCAATGCCAGTGCAGAACATTGAACACGCGCATGGTATATCAACATTTTCGTCGGCGGGTAGTCACGACGCCAACTCCCTGCGCAGTTGGGGCGTGGTGAAACCAGAGCCCCCTCCTGACCAAGACGTCGGCTCTCGTGCCGATTTGAGCCCGAATCAATCAGAAAGTAGTGATGTTTGGCCGTCACCGCAGAGAACGAGCCGGAGCCAAGTATCGGCCAAATCTGGTACGCCGGTGCCTTTGCATCTTGCCACCGATAAGCGCTTTGCTCAGCTTGCATTGGCCCCAGAGTTAGCCGCCACTGTTGATCGCATATATTCACTGGTCGATTTAGACTTTAGTGGTTATGTCGACTTCCCTGAAATGTCATCGGTCTTGAGTAGCGATCATCTTTCTGATTCTGAAAAGAGTTTTGTCCGCATGATTTATGCGGTGGGTTGCAAAATCCTTGGTGAGCGGCCAGCGGTTTCCTCGAGCACAGTGCCAGTTTTGACTCAAGATGACTTTCGCCGAGCTTTTGCCTATCAATGCGCTAACACCTTAGGTGCTGATGCCAAATCAAAGGGAGTTTTAGCCTCCGCAGCTCAAGGCAGAGAAGCAGCACCGAGATTTACCGAAATCAAACCAACCCTGTATGCCGACAATGATTACCCCCAGATGTCTTTGCAGCCAGGCGCTGTTCGTCTCGGTACTATGGGTGATGCCTTTTTTGCTGCTGGTGTCAGTTCACTTGCCGAGAGTCGTCCAAGAGCCCTGTTGCGAATACTTTCTGAGAATCTTGATCACAGCTTCTCTGTGGCCTTTCCTGGTGCTCACGGTAATCCTCTAGACGTTATGCCGCCGCGGCCTGAAGAAATCATTCGTTATGGTCTTGTTGCCAAATATGGATTTTGGTTCCCACTTTTAGAGAAAGCCTATGGTATTCATTTAGCACAGAAGCATAGACTGGCGAGTAAGCTATCAGAGCCTCGCAATGAGGCTTTCGCTCGCTCATCGCAGGTAATTGAAACCCTAACTGCTGCCTTCACTGGCACTCTAGTTACAGCAGATTGTTCACCACAAGACCTTTTGCTTCAGCTCTCGGACTTAATTGCTAGAAAGCGCATTGTCATAGCTGTATCGTCAGACTTCGTGCCAGAGAGCTCATCGTTTGCAGGCACTGCTCCTGCAGCCAATAAGCCTTATCCGCTAACTGGCTTTGATCGGCAGCGTGGCTATGTTTTTCTCAGCTCTATATATGGCCACGATACTCACCATGAAGAAGAACCATTGCGCTTCACAGCCGAACAATTCTTGCAGTATTTTAAAGTTATTTATTTCGAGCAAGAAGCGGCTCCGGCGGCAATATCGAACCTTATGCGCACGACGCAAAAGCAGAGTCTCAACCCCTGGAAGAAAAGTTGATTTACAAGAACCTGTTCTGTCTTAACTAAATTGGTCTTAACTAACCTGCAGTGGGCTAAAACACTAGCCTAGCCTTTATAGTTTCCGTATTCTTTGATTAGTTCAGTTACTGCTACTTTAATTTCTTTGCCCTCTGTCAGTTCGGCAATTCGCTTATCTTGATTGAACTTGGTTAGTGCTATCTCTGCCTTCTTTCTGGCGCGATCATTGGGATGAGCCTTCGCCACAAAGTAAAGAGGCGGAATGCTTATCAGCTTTTGCTCTTTCACTAGTTGATCAATCGCCACGCTGACGGCTTGATAATCTTCGCTTTTTAGGCAAGCAACCAGTGCCTTGAAAAGCATATGATCAATTTTGTTGTAGAGGCCCTTGGTGGCGCTAGATAGCAAATCTGCCACAGAGTTGAATTGGGCACCGTAATCACTCATTGGTCACCTTTATCGCCTAGATTTGAACCGTATAATGCGAATATTACTGTAGACTAGTTCTAGCAATATGACTAGCTCTAGCAATTTATGCCTTGGAGAATTGAGCTTGAAACTAAGGGCGGAACCATTCTCTAGACGATCGTCTAAGAAATTCGCACTGTTGCTTGCTCTAATTTCGTCATTGGGTCAAAGTTTGGAAGGCGCTCTGGCATCTCACGATAGTTTTCTCTTTGGTCCTGATGCCAAAATTACTACATGGGATTCAGCGCTTGTAGCTTCGGATTTAGGAACTGCTGCTGGTTATTTTTCGCCTGTGCAAGCCAATCTTAACCAATCTTTGGTAGATAATTACTTAGCCCAGAGCTTCTTGCTTGCGGCTATGAGGTCAGATGATAGTACAGCTGCTAACAAGTTTTTGGAACTTAGCCTGGAACAGTGTAAGCGCAATCGAGTTTCTAGTTCTTTGAGCGACAAAAGTAATCTGGCTCTGCGTATTTTTGTGCTTCTGCAATTGAAGAAAACGGCACTAGCTAAACAAGAAGGACAGCGACTTTTTCAACTTTTCAAAGAAACAGCTCCCGTTATTTCTTCTTCTTCTTCTTCACTGGGGATAAGAACCAGAAAGAATAACGGTGAATCAAGCTCAATTTGCTCGTCTTCGACTTTGGTAAATTTGGCTCAACGATTTCAGCGTGCTGGTGATAGCATCAGTGCTCAGTATTTGCAGAAAGCAGCTGTCCAGCTAAATGCTCTTGAACCAATATCTGACGGTCTTTTGCCTGGCAGTCAAGAGTGGGCGGTTGAGTCTTTCTATCAACAGGGTGTTGATGCTTTCAATAGCGGCCTTGTTGAATTGGCGCAGGAAAAGTTTAAGCAGGCTCTAGACCTGCAGGAGAAGGCTGTGAATGATAATCTGTTGCGCGCTTTTGATAGTAGAATGGCTCTGGCTCAGACATTTGTCGCTCTCGATCGACGGGAGGCGGCGCAAGAGCACTTTAATCAGATAATTGATCGCTTGAAACAGATTCCTAAAGCCGAAAGACCACAAACCCATGATCTCCTTGAACAGTTTCTGCGTATGGTAGAAATTGATTTACGTGAAGTTGATTTGCAAGAACTAGAATTGCAAGAAATAGATAGGCAGAAAATAAATTTGCAAGATAAAACAGCAGCTGAGCTTGAAAGCAGGGCAGAGGCTAGAAGCTCATTATCTGCTGAGAAGAAAGAAAGGCTTCTACGTGGTTTGAACTCGCTTGGTATTGCTGCTTATCTTTGCAGAGTAGACGGTGACCTGTCGCAAGCGGCTCATCTCTTTCGCCGTGCGTATTTGATCAACAAATATTATTTCCCCGAATTAGCTGAACAATTGGCCTCAACTTGCTATGACTTGGGTGAAACGCTCTACTGGGCATCACAGCTAGAAGAGGCTGAGCACTATATGCAAGAGGCTTTGACGCTGCGTGAAAAGAAAGGTAGAGATTGTTCTGAGGCAATTAATCTGCGCGGTACACTTGGTCGTATCTTGATTGTTGGTGGCAGAGGTGAAGCTGCTTGTCGCTTCTATTTGGAAACATTGCAGCTCTTGGCTGGAAAAAGCTTTGCTAAAAGTTTTGATCAGGCCAAAGATCTTGAATTGCAACAATTGATAGACGGGCTGACCAAGGTCGTGTCTGATTCTAGTAACGATCTCAATAAAGATTTGACGAGTCAGTATGAAGACGCTCTTCAGAGTCTAGCGGATGCTGCGATTTCTTGTAAGCATTACGATCAAGCGATCGCAAGCGACACTGCCTTGCTATTTTTGAGAGAGAGCAAGCTCTCTAGTGCGAAAAAACTAACTGAAGACTCTCATGGTGATCATAGCGAGACAAAAGTTAGCTCCAGCAAGAACGTGGAAGCGGAGGAGGCTGAAAGACAGGCACGAGAGCAAGTGGTTTCAACTCTTTGGCAGCTTGCTTGGGTTACTTCTATGATGGGCAATGTCGCCGCTGCAGAGAGCTCAAATAAATACTATGGTCGACTAATTGATGAGTTTCCCTCAGCACTACCCAGACCTTTAGCTGACTGGTATCAAGCTAGAGCTATTGCAAATGATCTGTTGGGTAAATACCCTGAGGCCAAGAGCGATTTTAAGCAAGCAAGCCGGCTGTTCAAGAAGCATTTGCGACAAGAAAAAGATCAAGAACAAATTGATATTGTCACTTGGACAATAGACGACATTTCCTACAATCTTGCTAGTCGGCGCAAGAGCCCGGCCTCAGACAAAGACTATTTAAAGGCCGAGCCTAATTCGTTCTGGCGTCAAAGTCGCTTTCCACTTAAGGTCTTTGTTGAGACTTCTGCAAATAATGGTTTTGCTGGCCCAATGCGCGAGCTAATGCTTAAGGCTATGGAACAATGGACTAATTATGAGAATTCACCGATTAAGCTTTCGTATGTTTCGGACATTGGCAGTGCTGACGTCTACATTGAGAGAGTTACTTCTTACGACGATATTCCCTACAGCTCAGCTGGCCGAACAAGTGCAGTCTATGAGAGAGACAATAAGAGAGCCCTAGACCGCGCTCATGTAAGGGTTTACTGCCCCTCCTTTGACGGCAATGCATCCCGAGCGGAGGGAGCCGCTGACAAAATTGAGAACCAAGAAATGAGTTCATTTGCAAAAACTCAACTTTATACTCTGTTCATGCACGAATTTGGTCATGTCATTGGCCTTGGTCATTCACCCGGTGGTCAAGATGTAATGTATTGGAAGTCGTGCTCGACAACGCTTACTGAGCGTGACAAAGAGAGTATTCGCAGGCTCTACCGCGAGAATAAATGAAGCTTTTGGGTGTATTGGCAAGCCGGTGCTTAATTGTAAAGTGTTAATCTTGCTCTGGACCGTAGGAGCTAAAATAAGCTCTGTATTCTGAAAATATATCTACTAGAAAGTTCAGGCTACAAGAAATTACCCTTACTGAGAGCGTCTTATGCATTCGGCCAAATCTGAACCTGCGCACTTAAATCCAGCCCACCCAAATCCGACAGATCGAAACAAGTCGATCATTTGGTCTCGCTATTTAATTGATTCTACTGATTGGCTAGTTTTCGCTAGTACTGTCACTCGCTTAAATGGAGCTGCTGCAAACAAGATTTCTTCGCCGGTCAAGCTTCTGTCTATGTCAGTTCTTTCTCCTGGCGGCAAAGTTCTTTTTGAAGGTGTCCTTAAGCCGCAAGACGAAATCGCTAGTCAATTAATTGAAGAGCATGGTCTCAATCAGTCAATTGTTTTTAACGCCATGTCTTTTAGCGAAATGCTAATTAAGCTCAATCGCTTGTTTGACGGTCGGCAGGTTTTAGCCTGGGATCTTAATGCACAACAGGCCCTCCTTGATGAGATGGCTGCGCAGTTCGCCCAGCCGCAGCTACTACTTGCAGGCTACAGTCTTAGACCAGAGTATGCTCGCTTCATTGGTGAGCTCGATACTGTCGGTGGTGCAGCTTCTGGCAAGTCTGCGCATAGTTCATACAAATCTCAACCGTTAGCCGTCGATGGTAAAGGTGCAACGGCTGAGTGTCGTGCTTTGATCGCTGGCCTCTATCAAATGGCTGGGGCGTCACAGTCTAGTAGCGCGGCAACTGGTAATCAAAACTGGACCGGTGAGTTTTATCGGCCTAAGGTCTCAGCTACAGACAAGATTAAAGATTTTCTCGGGCTATAGCCGCAAAGCAGCGAAAGACTCTACTGCAGCTGAAGGTCAATTGCAATCACTTCACATTGAGTTTTGGGCAAAACTAACCCCTCAGGTTACTTCGTTGCCTGTTTGTTTATCCGGGATCATTTTTGCAGCCGCTCTAAATGTACAGAGTGGAGCGGTCGAGAATGCCTGCGCTAACGAACCTTACAGTAGCCAGAATCTAGGTGTAGCAAAAACTAAAGCTAGAATTGAGAAATCAATCTCGCTGCTCGACAGTGGAGATGCCAGGGCTGCTGAGAGGGAAGCCTATAGGGCCTATCAGGACGATAAAAATTCTCTAGCGGCTATGCTGAATCTGGCCGACTGTTATATGGAGCATGGTCGTAAGGCGGCGGCTTTGCCTTTGATTCAAGCGGCATTGGCAAAAGACTCAAAAAATGCTTTGGCTCATTGCACTCTAGCCAAGTACTGTTTTCTCAATCAGCGACCAAAGCAAGCAATCGAGAGCGCCAAATATGCCCTGCAGCTTGATCCCGGCCTTGCCACGGCCCATTTCGTACTAGCAAAAGGTCTGTTTGCTACTGGGCAACCCGGTGTTGAAGCCAATTTGAGAAAGGCCATTGAGCTTGACCCTAAGTTTGCTAAGGCTTGGGCTCAGCTGGGTTGGCTTAGTTTGCAAGCAAAAAAATACGATGATGCGGTCAAAGCATACGAACAGGCGTGTCTCGCTAATCCTAAAAATGCCGATTACTTTTATTGGATTGGTCGAGTTTTTTATCGGTCTGGTCAGCGCTCAAAGGCGCAGAAAGCCTATAGGCAAGCGACTGAGAAGTTTCCAAAAGATGATGCAAGTTGGATTGGTCTCGGAGTATTGGCCTGCGAAGACGGCAAGTTAGATGAAGCTGAACGCTGCTTTCGTAAAGCGACTGAGGCCGCTCCTGCTAAGGCTTTGGGTTGGGCTGAGCTGGCCGATGTTCTTGTCGCTCAGTTTAAAAATGAAGAAGCTATTTTGGCGGCTCGTCGAGCGGTTTTGCTTGATCCTTTGAATGCCGGAGGCTACTTCGCTCTTGCTGCTGCCCAGGTTGGCATAAATGATCTGCCCCAGGCTGAAGCTTCGGTGCGCAAAGCTGTGCAGTTGCAGCAAGCTATTGAGGCAAAGCTGCTGTACCAAAATTTTCTTGTCACTATTCTCTTTCTTAATGCTAAAAATGACCAGGCTGTCAATCTTGCCACAACTATTTACAAGCTTTATCCTGACCACGCAGTGGCCCAGCGAACCATGGCCTTGGCTTTGATGAGGACTAAGCAATATGACCAAGGTTTTGCCATTGCGCGCAAACTAATCGCCAAGTATCCCAATGACTTGCAAGCTCAAAATGATTATCTCACGGGGCTTCTAGATTCAGGCCGGCCCGACCGCCGCCAAGAATGTCGTGAGCTGGCGCGGAAGATGCTGACTAAGCACCCCGAAGCGCCGATTCCTTGGCTAGTCTTGCTCACTTTCGCTCGCCGAGAAAAGAATAAGGCGGCAGAGCAGGAGGCTATGTTGCATCTGAAGAACGCCAAGTTCGATTCTCATTCACTAATGGAAATTGGTTTCGCTGGAACGTCTGGTGCCAATCAATCTTCTATGGCACTATTCTCTAAAGCCCTTAAGCAAAATCCAGAGAACGCAGACCTTTTCCTCAATACTAGAGACCCTCGTGCCTTGCCCGTGGGCAAGTAACTGCCCTCTCCTAATTGCCCATCTCACCGCGTAAGGCATTACATTGATAGAATTGCGCCAAAGGACACCCTAGATAAATGCTCAATGTCAGTTAACTCAAGCCGCGCTATTGCTCTTTTTCTCTTGCTGTCGCTAGTCTATCCTCTGGTTGGCGAGCATTTCTCGGCGACCAGTTCCGCCCGTGTCACTTCGGCAAGTAGCGACAGCTCAAAGGCACACCAGCTAACTGAAGAGGCCATGGTCGCCCAACGGGCTGGAAATTTCGCCCAGGCCGAGCCACTTCTTCTTGAGGCTTTGCAAATTAGAGAGAAGGGTTTCAAAGGTGAAGCCGCGAGCCTATTGATTGGCAGCCTCGAGCGGCTGGCTGATTGCTATTTCTTGCAGAGCAAGTATAGCCAAGCTGAATTGCTTTACGGGCGAGCCGTTGCGGCGAGGCGGCAGGCTAGTGTTGCCAAAGATGGCAGTCTAGTTCGTGATTTGACTAACCTGGCTGTGCTTTATCAACGACAAGGAAAGGCTGCCGAGGCCGATGAAATATCGAAGCAAGCCCTTACTCTTGTAGAGAATCAATGGGGAGATGGCTTGGAGCTGGCCAACGCCCTTGTCGCTCGGGCAAAAGTCTTGCTTGATACTAATTCTACTAGTGCTACTAATGCTACTAATCAAGCGGCGGCTGCTATTACTCTTCTAGATAGGGCTTTGAGTCTTCGCCTGAAAGAAGCCAAGGGCAGCGATTCTAGCGTTAGTTCAATCCTAACTACACTAGCCAAAGCCTATTTAGAGACTGACAATTATCATGCTGCCGAGAAGAGTTTAAAGCAGGCTTTAGCTATTGACCTTGCCAGCTCTGGGCGCGAGTCACTGCCAGTGGTGGTAGATTTGAGCACAATTGGCCAGCTCTATTTGCGGCAGGGAAAATATGCAGCCTCCGAGCACGCCTATGTAGAGGCTCTTGAGATATGCCTTCGGCTGAAAGGCGACAAGCATCCTGAGACTGCTTCTTGCAAGAATAATCTAGCCCTTCTTTACCGCAATATGGGTGACTATAACAAGGCTGAAGCTTTGCTTCGCAGTGGCTTAGAGATTCGCGAGCAAAACTTTGGTGCTGACCATCCGCTGGTGGCACAAAACTTGATTAACTTGGCGGATGTCTTGGTTGTCTCTGATAAAAATGCTGAAGCTGAGTCATTGTTAGAGCGCGCGTTGACCATCGAAGTGGCTGCGCTTGGCCAAGCACATGACTATGTCGCCTTGATTGAACGTGAGTTAGTCGATATTTTGCAAACTCAACCGACCAAACTAGCCCAGGCTGAGAAGTATGCTAGACGTCTTCTAGAACACGACAAGTCAGTCAGCGGTGAAGACAGCTTACTGACCGCCCGTGACCTTGAGTCGTTAGGCAAAATCTTAATTGCTCAAGACAAAATAGCCGAGGCAAAACCTGTAATTGAGAGAGCACGGGCTATTGAAAGCATGCAAAAAGGTATGTTCTTTCAGCAAGAGCAAAATAAGAGCGGGGAGGGAAATACAGCTAAAAATTCTGCCATTAGTTTTACTAAGCCGATTCAAGATAAGTGGGCATTGGTGGTTGGTATAAGCAGTTTCCAGGACTCATCTTTAAACCTGCGATTTGCAGCCAAAGACGCAGTAGACTTCAGAAATTTCTTGGTTAATCAAGCTGGTTTTCAAGCTGACCATGTCAAACTACTGACAGATCATGAGGCGACCCGAGCAAATATCGTGGCACTACTTGGAGATAAGTGGATGAAACGTGTGGTTAAGGCCGACGATCTAGCCGTAGTCTATATTTCTAGTCACGGCACGCAGGCCGCTAGTCAGGTGGGTGGAGCCAACTTCATTGTGCCCTATGAAGGCAATGCTCACAATATAGTCTTTTCTGGAATTCCTATGCAGTGGTTACTTGCTGGCTTAAAAGACTTAGTTCACAGCGATCGCATTTGTGTCTTTCTTGATGTTTGTCATAGCGGGGCGGCAGCTTCAATTAAAACAGGCAATTCTAAAGATGATCCAGAAATGGAAAAAGCAAGTACAGTTGCCGGTGGTAAAGCTCTCTATCGTATTCGTGACATTGGTGAAACGGTTCTTGCTTCTCCCCCTGGTCAGGTTGTTGTCGCCGCTAGCCAAGCTGACCAAATTTCATGGGAATCGAAGCGCTATTCTAATAGCGTCTTTACTCGGCGTTTAATTGAGGGATTGGCCCTCAACGGTAAAGATACCACCCTTGAGCAAGCGTTTGCATATTTACGTGATCGAGTTGAGGAAG
Source organism: bacterium Ga0077546 (assembly GCA_001464165.1). The sequence continues at coordinate 4,051 of LNEX01000101.1, read as the reverse complement.
AAGTTCTGCGTGATCGCACCCAGATACAAGCACCGGTAGTGGTGCCAAAGCTGGAAGCGACAAACGCTCCGCAAATAGGTTGCAAAGTAATAAGTCCGCGACCAGTTGATGCGGTAGAGAATGCAGCTAACGGTGCTAGAGTTGGAGGCGTTTCAAAAACTCTTGGAGCCAAGTAAATTAGAGTAGACAACTAGGAGAAGACGATGGTCTGGCATAACAAATTTTCAATGAATGTGGTCAAACCGGTAGTGGTAAAAGCTCGGGCTAATGAGCTTTTGGCTATTAGTTTGGTGCTTGCCACTATTGCTACGGCCATTCCATATAGTATCAGCTCTGCGCCACCAGCTCAGGCATTCTGGCCATTCACCAAGAAGCATACAGATAGTTCTAAACGCAAAAAGCGTAAGTTGCAGGGTACTCAAGTTGGTCTTGTGCCCGGTAACCCACCAGCGCTTTACTGGGCTGCGAAAAAGCCTAAGGCGGTGGTGCTTTGTTTGCACGAGCTAGGGCTCTATAGTGGAGTATTTGACGACCTTGGCTCGCGTATGGCGGCTAAAAACATATCGGTCTATGCCATTGATTTGCGTGGCTTTGGTGGTTGGAGAGAAATTGACAAGAAAGATAGCAAGATGGATCTGGCTAAGACCTTGGCAGATGTTAAAGGCTCTTGTGAAGAGATTCGTAAGCTGCACCAAGGCGTACCTGTATTTATTCTTGGTGAGGCTATGGGCGGTGCTTTAGCTCTGCAAGCTGCTAGTAAGTATCCGACTTTGATCAATGGCATCATTTCTGCTGCTCCTGGGGGCGATCATTTCAAGTCGGTCAATAATTTTGTTAATGTCGGTGTGGGCATGGCAGTTGGTTCTAAGCACGCTTTTGGCTTGGGTGAAAAACTGATGGATGTGGCCACGCCAAAGCAAGAGTTAAAAGAAGCCCTCAGTGAAGATGAGATGGTGCGGATGGACGTTACTTCTGGTGAGATGGTTGCTTGCCAATTCTTTATGTATAAAACTAAAGCCATGGCTAAAGCTATAAAAGAGATGCCGGTCTTGATTGTGCACGGCGATAAAGACGGTGAGTCAAAGCTGATTGGCTCAGAGAGCGTTTTCAAGAATCTTGCTACCAAAGACAAGAAATTTGTGCGCCTGCCTGAAGGCGATCACTATACGTTTGAAGATATAAAAGTTTCTGATGAAGCATTTGGCACTGCCCTTGCTTTCATTGAGGAGCATGGCTTGAAGGATGCTAGCGAGTAGCCGGCAGAAGAAGCCTGCATAACTAGTTGTCGTATTAGTTTTCTTACTAGCTGTTAGATGGTGCACGAGGAGAGATTCGAACTCTTCGTAGCGCATCGCGAGGAAGCGGTACTGATGGGCGTATTAGGTCGCCGGTGAGGTCTGTTGAAGAGCGGAGTTTTAGGCTATGGCCAATGCTCTAGGCTGGACTCAAAGTATATATTTCCAGGCTAACTATCCCTGTGATGTTGGAAAAGCTTTGCCTCAATTTTAACCAAGGTCGCTTAGCCACCCACCTTTTGGCCATGCAAGTAAACAGTCTATCTTATGGTAACTGGCCTATTCCACAAAAACACTCAGATGTGAAGTGACGATTGGTGCCGTTTTTACTCTGCTCTGCTCTGCACCAACTATCATTTTAATCCCCGATATTTAATCTGTTTAGCGTAGACATTTTGAATTTTATCAATTAGGCTACTTTTAGAGAAATTGCTCCGGGCTCCTTCAGCTCCGAATATTTGCGCAAGCATTGCTCGGCCCCTTAAGTTGTTTTAGAGCTGATGCACCTCTGGAATCCCTGTTATATGGGTCATGCTTGCTTAACCAGCAAGCAATACTTCTGCACTCCAGATAAAAGGCAAAAGCATGCTCAGCTATTTCGGTGGAACGCGTCCCAAGAGCCTATTCCAGCAAGCCTATATCAAGCTTTTCACGCTAGCGTTTTCAATAGTTCTCAGTTCAAGCATCGCCCAATCAGCCTGGGCGACCAATCCACCTGTCATTTCTCCGAGTACTGGGGTGTATTCAACGGTCCAATCGACAGTGACGATCACCGCAGATCCGGGCGCGACAATTACCATGACCACTGACGGAACGGACCCAACAATTGTCAGTCCGGTCTACTCCGCACCGGTCAGTATTGGTGAGAATGCAGTTATAAAAGCCATTGCTACTATTGGCGGTGTCACCAGCTCCATTGCAACCGCCAACATTCAGTCTGATTCAACCACTTTAGGTGTTCCTCGAACAGGACTTAAACTCTGGGTTAAGGGCGATTTTGGCCCGATACTGAGTGGCTCAAATATTACCCAATGGAATGACCTATCTGGGGCGGCCCCAGCCAACAACGCCACTCAGGCAACCGGGTCAAAACAGGCCACTCTCGTTTCACCAGCCATTAATGGCTATCCCTCAGCCTCTTTCAATGGCTCATCAAGAAACTATGTGCTGGCAAATCAACTGACAGATCTCACCACAGGTTTTTCTATCTTCGCTGTGATAAAGCCTGTAGGCACTGCGACGAAAACACTTGTAGCCTTTTCTAATGCTGGACCATCCAATTTGGTCAGTTTAGAAACAGTAAACACTCAAGTTCGGTTCAATGCCTACAATGCCACCACAGCTAGCAATGTGATCACGCCTACTAGCAGCATCACAGTAGGCAAGTTTCAGCTAGTGGATGCGGTCCACAATGGTGCGGCCAGTGCAAGTATTTCAGTCAATGGTGAGAGCAAGATATCTGGCACCGTGCAGAATTTAGTTAACGTCGTTAGAACGCAGAATATTCTTGGGGCAAACAATACAACTACTACTTATTGGAATGGCGAGCTAGCAGAGCTTCTTTGTTATAGCCGCGCCGTTACTGAAACGGAGAGAAAAAATATAGAGGCTTATTTATTTAATAAGTTCCAACTGACTACAGCAACGGCAACTGCGGCACCAGTATTTAGCGTGGGCACAAGCACACTAACTGAACCGACAGAAATCGCCATAGCAGTGCCTTACAACGGAATAGCATATGTGACCACTACGGGAGTAAATCCCACCACAAGCTCGCCTGTGTACACCAAACCAGTGAGAATAAATTACACACAAACCCTGAAGTGCCTAATAGTCGCCAATGGTATTAGCAGTAGTATCACAACCGCGACATACACCTTGAATGCTGCAAAGTGGCCTGCGCCGGACGTTGCGGACAATCGACCACTCCAGATAAATTTGCAACTACCGACTACAGCCATACCACAGCCATAGCAAAGTAGGAATATCCGCGATGACATTCCACGAGAATCACTAGAATGAAACCAGGGCTCAGAATGACATTTAAACTTAGAGTAGCTCATAGATTTGACCTGAATCATAGAGTAGGTTCTAGAACCCCAAGATCTATCACACGGCTTCTGGCTATCGCTCTGACCTTGCTCATGGTAATGACGACAACTCCACTCGCCGCTTTAGCGATGCCAGAGCTACCTCATCATCCTGATACACCAGCGCCACCTCCTGCAAATGTTCAAGTAAAAACTGGGCCGCGCTCAGTAACTATCGTCAAACCAGAGCTGAAGTTCTCAGCTGCTCCAACAGATCTTGAACTAACAACAGCACGGGTATTTCAAGAGCCACTGGTGCCAATGTCTACCAGTGCAGTGCCTGGTGAGAACCTAGCCCTAGCGTCAGCCATCAAAGCCTTCAAGAATGCAAGTTCTTCGACTGGTGACACAAGTACTAAAGGTTCTAAAGCCGATACAAGCGGTAAAGAAAAACTTGACCTCGCACCATTTGAGAAGTTTATTGCTGACTATCCAAGCTCCCGTTGGGTGCCTTCAGTTCAGGTAAATTTGGCCGAAATCAAGTTTAAATCTGGCTATCTTTCACAAGCACTATCGCTCTTTCTCGCAGCTTGGGAAGGGGCAAAAAGTGAGACCGATAGAGACAAAGCCGCAGTAGCAGACCAAGCAATTTCTAGCCTTCTAATTATTGACGCACGCCTTGGCAGAAGATAAGAGCTGGAAAAATATTTATCGCTGGTAAAAGGC
>LNEX01000100.1 GCA_001464165.1 bacterium Ga0077546 | reverse complement strand
ACCACTATGAGTGCTGATATGGAAAACCCTGCTGACACACTTGCCATGCTTGGTGCCAGTTTCGCCCTTGAGCTAGCTGGCTTGCCATTTAACGGCCCAGTCGGTGCCGTTCGCGTTGGCCGTGTTGATGGCAAACTAGTGGGTAACCCTACATATGACCAACTCGACAATTCAGATTTAGATTTGGTTGTCGCTGGTACTGAATCATCAATCATGATGGTTGAAGCTGGTTGCAATTTCGTCACAGAAAAAGACATTCTTGCTGCTATTGACTATGCTCACCAAATTATCAAGAAGCAAGTTGAAGCTCAGAGAGACTTCGTCAAAGCTGTTGGCCGCACTGTTAAAGAATTTGTTGCTCCTCCTTGTTTGGAATCATTGAAAGAGTTGGTTGCTGAGAAGGCCACAGAAGCTCTCAAGGCTTCTATGAATGCAGTGACTGACAAGATGGTGCGTCAAGGTCATATCGATGCTGCCATTAAGGCAATAAATGACGCCATTGCAGAGCTTGAAGAAGGTCACGAGTTGAAAGGTGTTTCTGGCGGCAAAATCGCTGAATATCTAGAGAACTACGAAGCTGAACTGATGAGAGCCAAAGTACTCGATACTGGCATTCGTGCTGATGGCCGCCGTTGCGATGAAGTTAGACCAATCACCGTTGAGTGTGGTGTTTTACCTCGCACCCACGGTACAGGTTTATTCACTAGAGGCACTACCCAAGTGCTTTCAGTGGCTACTCTGGGTATTGGTTCTGACGCTCAAAGATTAGATTCAGTTGATCCACAAACTGAAAAACGCTACATGCACCATTACAACTTCCCTGGCTTCTCGGTTGGCGAAGTGAAGCCAATGCGTGGACCAGGTCGTCGCGAAATCGGCCACGGTGCGCTTGCTGAGCGCGCTTTGATTCCAGCTCTACCAAGCCAAGATGAATTTCCTTATGTGATTCGTGTTGTTTCTGAAGTGCTCGAATCTAACGGTTCAACCTCTATGGCTTCTACTTGCGGTTCATCGCTTTCATTGATGGATGCCGGTGTGCCTCTCAAAGCCACAATTGGCGGTATCGCCATGGGCTTGATTCTTGAAGGCGACCGTTGTGCCGTTCTTACAGATATTCAAGGCCTTGAAGATTTCCTTGGCGACATGGACTTCAAGGTAACCGGTTCAAAAGACGGCATCACAGCCTTGCAAATGGACATCAAGATCGAAGGAATTTCGCTTGAGATCATGCGCATTGCTCTTGATCAAGCCAAGCGCGGTCGCGTGCACATCATCGATAAGATGGAAGCCGTACTGCCTGCTCCTCGTGAAGAAATGTCACCTTGGGCTCCTCGAATCATTACCGTTCATATTAACCAAGAAGATATCGGCACTGTAATTGGACCGGGCGGCAAGATGATTCGTCGCATTATTGAAGAGACCGGCGCCACCATTGATATTGAGGATGACGGTACCGTGCGCATCGGTTCTGTTGACCAAGAAGGCGGAAGAGCTGCTCGTGACTGGATTGTTAACCTAGTAAAGCGCATCGAAGTGGGAGTGGTTTACTCAGGCCGTGTCACTAGAATCATTCCAGTTGGCTGTTTCGTTGAAGTCTTGCCTGGTAAAGAAGGCCTTGTGCATATTTCTCAACTAGAGAACAGACGTGTGGAAAAAGTGGAAGACGTTGTAGCAGTCGGCCAGAAAGTGGTCGTCAAAGTCAAAGAGATTGACGAGCGCAATCGTGTCAACTTGACCATGAAAGGCGTCAGCGACGAAGAGAAAGCACTTTGTGAGCAACAGAATCCATAGAACGACGGCTCTGCTTCTGGCTTGTTGGTTGGTACTGACTTGTTTGCAAGTCGAGGCCAGCTCTAATAAGCACACGACCCGAAAGGGTAAAGCAGCGAGTTCGAGTTCTCATGTAAACAAGAGGCATGGCGCAAGCCGTGCCTCTTCAGCTTCGAGAGCTTCTTCAGCTAGGCGGGCTGCTTCGCGCCCTCGTCATTCAGCTTCTCGCTCTCGGTATTCAGCCGTCGGTCGTTCTGCCTCTCGCAGAAAAGCTGCAGCAAGTACCCGAGCCCATTCCAACTCGCGTGCTGCCAGACATGCTGCTTCTTCACGTCACGCTGCCAGCCCTGCTACAACTGCTCAAGGCGATGGTGGACCAGTAGACATGGGAATTGGCCCAAGGGTGCGCAATTATTCACTTATGGCCCGCTCATATGCACTCTACGATCAAGGTATCAATGAGCGTTTGCGTGGCAACTACGGTTCAGCTACTGACAAGCTGGCCGAATCTGTTAATTTGCTTGACCAAGCGCGCAGCAATCAGCGCAATGGCGGCGCTTCCACATTGGAGGCTATGGTTTTCTTTGAGTTGGCTCAGGCAGCTG